>JBDGUZ010000059.1:0-15739 GCA_039585915.1 Gemmatimonadota bacterium | reverse complement strand
GAGATATGGACGAGAGATCACTCAACCTCCAGGTCCGCGATCGCTCACCTGACCCCGGAATTCGGGGGTATCCTGGATAGTCAGCGAACCATCGGTCTGTTCGGCGCCACCTCGCTCGGCGTTGGGGCGATCGTCGGGGGTGGAATCCTCGCCCTGGCCGGGGTGGCGTTCGCTACCGCGGGCCCGGGCGCGATCGTCGCGTTCGCACTGAATGGGGTGATCGCGTTTCTCACGGCTACAAGTTTCGCATACCTGGCCCGTCGCTTCCCTGAGTCCGGGGGAATCTACGCCTATTCCAGGAAAGTCCTGTCGATCGAAGTCGCGTTCGTGGTCGGGTGGGTCGTGTGGTTCGCTTCGATCCTTGCAGGCGTTCTTTATGCGCTCGGTTTCGCAGCATTCGCGGCAGAAGGGCTGGGCAGAGCGCTGCCGATGGCAGGTATCGCGGCCGACTGGGCGCGGGGCCCGATGTTCCGCTCGGGGTTCGCGATCGCGTCGGTAGCGTTATACGCGGCGACCCTGGTGCATAGGTCCGGTGGCGGCGGACACGCTGCGACGATCGGTAAGGTCGTCGTATTCGTGATCCTGATCGGAGCCGGAACGGTCGCGTGGATCCTTGGGCCTGCGGAACTGCTGCTCAAGCGATTGAACCCGTTTCTATCCGCGGGCCCCGTCGGAGTGGTCCAGGCGATGGGATACACGTTCATCGCCCTCCAGGGGTTCGATCTGATCGCGGCCGTGGGAGGCAGCGTAAAGGACCCGGAGCGCAACGTGCCGCTGGCGATGTACCTGTCGCTGGCAATCGCCCTCGCGATCTATCTGCCCCTGCTGTTCCTGATCGCCACGGTCGGGGCTCCGCCGGAGGGGATCACCACCGCCGCCGCCGCGAACCCCGAGGGACTGGTCGCCCTGGCCGCCGAGCGGTTCATGGGGGAGACGGGGTACTGGCTGGTAATCGGGGCCGGCGTCCTTTCGATGTTGTCGGCCCTGCGGGCGAATCTCATCGGGGCGTCTCACGTAGCGTTCGCCATGGCCCGGGACCGTACGCTTCCGCGGCGGCTCGGAAGCGTGCGCGGATCCAGTGGGGCGCCAGCGGTCGCTGTCGGCGTCACGAGCCTGATGATCGCCATGATTGCCGTGGGGGTCGGAGATGTGGCCGCGGCCGGCGCGGCATCCAGCCTCATATTCCTGGTTTCATTCGCGATCGTGCACTGGGCAGCCGTGCTGGCCGGAAGTCGCACGGACCGCGCGAGACCGGCGGTCGTGCCTGTGATCGGGGCTGTTCTCTGCCTCGGGCTGGCCGCCTTCCAGGCGTTCGCGGTCCCCGAAGCCGGGACGGTGGTCCTGTCGTGGTTGGCGATCGGTGCGGCGCTGTACCTGACCCTGTTCGCCCCCGGTGCCCGCCTGGTTGACGCGTCAGCCGAAGCCCGCGATCCGGACCTCGCACGACTGCGTGGACGCAGCCCCCTGGTCCTCGTCCCGATTGCCAACCCGGCCAGGGCCGCGAGCCTGGTTGATGTTGCAGCTACGTTGCGCACGCCGGGGACCGGCCGCGTGCTCCTGCTCTCGGTCGTGCGGCCCGAGTCCGGCTGCTCAGTCCGCGACGGGCCTGCGCTTCGCGATGCCGAGGCCGTGCTCGGAGAGTCGCTTCAGCGGAGTTTCGAAAGTTCACTCGTTCCGGAGACCCTGTTCACAATCGCGGCCGACGCATGGCAGGAAATCGCGCGCGTCGCCCGCGTGAATGACTGCGAATCAGTGCTTGTCGGGTTACCCGACCTGTCGGAACCGGGTATGGAGGCAAACCTCGAACGGCTCCTTGCGGGGCTTCATGTCGATGCTGTAATCGTCCGCGCCCCGCACCGGTGGAGAATGGACGAAGCCCGACGGGTCCTGGTGCCGATCGGCGGACGACGGGAGCACAGTCACCTCAGGGCACGGCTTCTGTCGAGTCTGTCCCGGTCGGGTGAGAGGTCAGTCACGTTCTTTCGCGTCGTGCCCCTGGCCACGTCCCCCGACGACCTGCGCCGCATCGAGAGGGAGATCAGGGAGATGGCGCGGGACGAGTCTGTTGGACCGTACCAGGTGGAGATCGAAGCCACCGACCTTCCGGTCGAGGCGATCGTCCGCAGGGCCGCCGAGGCGGACCTCGTCGTAATCGGGATGCAACGGCGGGACCGGGGGCAACGTCCCTTGGGGGAACTGGCGCTTTCAATTGCACAGAAGACCGACGTGCCCCTCGTGTTCATCAGCCGTCGACCCCAGCGCTCGCTGGCAGGTCTCTCGACGGGGAGCTTCAGAGCACAATGACGAGCAGTTACTGATGCAGCGGCAGGGTTCTACTTAAACGCCAAGCTGTGCGATAATTCTGAAACGAAAGGGACGCGATGAGAGTGCTGATCGTCGGAGCTTCGGGCATTATCGGCCGGGCAGTGAGCAGTGAACTCGGGCAACGCCACGAGATAATCACGGCGGGACGGAATTCCGGCGACGTTCGGCTGGACATTACCGACAGCCACTCCATTCGGGCGGCGTTCGCCGAAGCAGGGCCGTTGGACGCCGTCGTGTCCACGAGCGGCACCGTCAAGTTCGCACCATTCGCGGAGCTGGATTCCGCCGGGTACGAGATCGGGCTGCGGGACAAGCTCATGGGTCAGGTCAACCTCGTGCTGATCGGGCGTGAATCGATATCGGATGGCGGCTCGTTCACGCTTACGACTGGAGCGCTGGACCGGGATCCCATTGTTGCTGGCTCATCGGCGTCCATGGTGAACGGTGCCATCAACGCGTTCGTCATGGCCGCGGCGATCGAGATGCCGAGGGGCCAACGGATCAACGCCGTAAGCCCCGGAGTGATCGAGGAGGCGATGGAGGCCTACGCGCCATTCTTTGGCGGATTCGAACCCGTTCCCGCGGCCCGGGCCGCGCGGGCATACTCGAAGAGCGTCGAAGGCGCCCGGACGGGAATTGTGTTTCGGGTCGATTAGGACGAGCACCGACGGCTACCCGCCAGCAAGGAGCGTGACATAGTGAATTGGGAGGCCATCGCGGCGGCTTGAGAATTGGCGGGCGCGGTGGCCATCGTCGTATCGCTGCTGTACCTCGCACGTCAGATCAGCCAGAACACGCAGGCGATGAGAAGGACGGCGGCCCACGAAGCGGTGGATGGCATGTTGAGCTGGTTCGGTCACGCCCTGGCGGGTTCGGACCTGTGGGCGGGCTGGTCCGAGATGTTCCAGCAATACCTGGGAGCACCCGGGTCGCAGGAATATTGGAGGAGAAGGCGGCTGCTGTTCTCGAAGTGGTTCCAGGAGTGGGTGAACGGTTTCGAGACCGACCGGAGTATCTGCGGACTCAGGCGTTTGCGAGGGCCGAAATGAACGAGCCGATCGAGTAGTTGATTTCCGAACATTATTGACGCGAATCACCCGTCCGAGCCATTGACGTACCGCTGAGCTCTGCGATGTTGGAGCGGCAGGCTGCCTGTATCTCGAACCTCTTCACGGAGACCAACATGGAAGGTCGACGCCTGACCGGTTCCGCGATCCGGGCTTCAGGGTTCGTCAACGCCGTTGCAGGCATCTGCGTCGTCACCGCGCTGATTCTGATCTTCGGCCTCAACTACTGGGAGGCTCTGATCAACCCCGTTGTGGCTGCCGAAGCGCCCGCGTTCGTGGAGACTCACGGAGCGGGCGAGGGAATCGGTCTCGTGGCCCTCGTGTTTCCGTTCTCCGGTGCCCTGTTCGTGGTCGGGTACATCCTGCTTTGCCTGGATGTCGCCAGGGCGGAGACGCTGCCGGGCGGAGCCGCCTGGCTCACGATTGCCGGGGTTGTCGTGTTCGGCGCAGGTCTGAGCGGATTTCTGCCCATGATCGTGGTGCAAATCGGCTCCGTAATCTTCGCTTCGGGCCTCGTATGGCTCGGACTCGCGCTCTGGATGTCACCCTCGACGGAAGTCTGACTCCGCCGCTATTGTCCAATGGTTCAACTGCCGGCGGCGTCTACCGGCTGAAGAAATAACTTCACGAAAACTATGGAACAGTCGAAATGAAAATGATTTCCACACCTGACGCACCCGCACCTGCCGGGCATTATTCTCAGGCGGTCGTGCATGGCGACCTGGTGTTCGTCTCGGGACAGCTGGCAGTCGATGCGGCTACGGGACGGAAGTCTGTGGGGACGATCGAGGAACAGACGAAGATCGCGCTCGAAAACGTGGCTGCGATCCTCAGAGCGGCCGGCAGCGACATCGATCGGGTTCTCAAGACGACCGTCTATATCTCGGACATCGAGCTATGGGGCCGGGTAAACGAGGTCTACGCGGAATTCTTCGGCGATCACCGACCGGCACGCGCAGTAGTCCCGACGCGGGATCTCCACTTCGGGTTCAAGGTCGAGATCGAAGCGGTTGCCACCGTCGGCGCAAACTGATTCCGGAGGAACGACCACGGTCAGGATGATGTCGCGGCGGACATTGAAACGACTGGACATCCAGGGATTCGACTGTGTGGCGGTTGCGGAACTCGCGGAATTCGCCAAGTGGCTCAGGCCGGCGGTCTTCCTCTGTTCGGTGTTGGCCGGCGTCGGGACAGCGCTCGCATCGACGACGATTCTACTCGCCCTCGTTCCGATCGCGGCGCTGGGAGCACTGCTTCCGGTGCACCCGTTCGATCTGATCTACAACCCGGGGATCCGGCACCTGACGGGAACCGGGCCGCTCGTCAGCTCGATGACTTACCGTGCCCTGTGCGGCGGGCCGACGCCGCGCGAGTCGTCTTCAGCCGATACGAACACAGCACGAGACGAGGTGACATGTCCGTGAAGCATACAGTAATGGTGCTGGTCGCCTTTCTCACGCTCACCCTGCCGCCGGTCGCGATTGCGCAGGACCGATCCCTGTCCGGGGCCGATCTCGCGGACCTCACATGGGTCGAGGCCGAACCGCTCCTGACCCCCGACGCAATCGTCGTGATTCCGCTGGGAGCTGCGTCCAAGGAGCATGGCCCGCATCTGCGCCTCGATAACGATTTCGTCATGGCGGAGTATCTCAAGCAGCGGGTCCTGGAAGCAGCCTATGTCGTGGTCGCGCCGACGGTCACGTATCATTTCTATCCCTCGTTTCTCGAGTATCCGGGCTCGACGCATCTGAGCTTTGACACGTCCCGGGACCTGGTTGTGGACATCGTCAGGAGCCTCGCGGGATACGGTCCGAGAAAATTCTATGTGTTGAACACCGGGGTCTCGACGCTGAGGCCGCTCTCCGCCTCGGCCGAGATTCTGGCGAAGGGCGGGATCGTGCTTCAATACACGAACATTCTCGATGTGGCAGCCGCCGAGGAGGACCGGGTCCGTGAGCAGGAGCGTGGCACGCACGCTGATGAGATCGAGACCTCGATGATGCTGTACATCGCTCCGGATCGGGTGGACATGAGCAAGGCCGTGCGCGAGGATAATCCTCGTGCGAGTGGCGGTCTCACGCGGGTCGAGGGAGGGGAAGGGATCTACTCCGAGTCCGGCGTGTGGGGCGATGCGACCCTGGCCACGGTGGAGAAGGGAAGGATCGTGGTCGAAGCCACTGTCGAAGGGATCCTGGCAGACATCGAAGCACTTCGGGCGATGGACGTCGCCGGTTCGGAGGACAATTGACCGTCAGGCCATTGCACCTTCGCCGATTGCTACAGACACTGGGGCCAGGCGTCGGCATCGCCATCTGCGCGGCCTCTCTCCAGGCCCAGGCGACCGTGGATCGGACCGCTGCCCCCTACGTAGTCGTGCTGGGTATTGCCCAGGATGGGGGTGTCCCGCAGGCCGGTTCGAAGGACCACCCCGCATGGAAGAACCCGGATCTCAGGAGGCTCGTAGTCAGCCTGGGCCTCGTGGCCCCGGCCAGTGGCGGTCGCTGGCTGTTCGAGGCGACGCCCGACTTCCGAGAGCAGCTGCACCGACTGGACGAAATCGCACCGGTCGATGACGTGCCGGGCCTGGGTGGGATCTTTCTCACTCATGCCCATATCGGGCACTACACGGGCCTGATGTTCCTCGGCCACGAATCGCTGGGCGCAAAGGGCGTTCCGGTATACGCGATGCCGCGCATGGCAGATTTTCTCGCCGCGACCGGCCCGTGGAGCCAGCTCGTGAAGTACGATAATATCGTATTGCAGCGACTCGTGGACGGAGTCCCGGAACCACTCGGGAGCGGACTCACGGTGACCCCGTTTCTGGTTCCACACCGGCAGGAGTACGCTGAAGTGGTCGGCTTCCGGATCGACGGGCCGAATCGTTCCGTGCTGTTCATTCCCGACATCGACAGCTGGGAGGAATGGGACCGGGTCGGCACCCGTATCGAGTCGGCGATCGCAGCGGTGGACGTGGCCTACCTGGACGGGTCATTCTACGCGAACGGCGAGATCCCGGGTCGAGACATGACGGGGTTCCCGCACCCATTCATCACACACAGCATGCAGAGGTTCATGGACCTTCCGCCTGCTGAGAAGGCGAAAGTCAGGTTTATCCATCTGAATCACACGAACCCGGCTCTTCTCGTGGACGGCGAGGCCCGGAAGCAGATCGAGCTAAGTGGGTTTCGCGTCGCGGATGAAGGGGAAAAGGTCGAACTCTGATTCCCTGTACCGGAGAACAGCATGAAGAACCTGATCGCTATTGTTATGGCCAGCCTTTCCGTGGGATGATCGGTGCGCATATGACACGATGGATCCCCGGCACATGGAGTGGATGGCGGGCGCGGTGCGGAATGGACGCTACCTGTATTGCCCGGATGGAAGCCACCTGACGATGTACGATGACCCTGAGGCGTACTTCCCGGGACTCATCGAGGTCATCCACGACGTGGAGGCGGGCGAACTCGAGTAGAGCTTATTCCGGAAACACGTCGGTCTGCCCGGACTCGAGTTCGAGAAGTCGTCGCTTTCGCCACAATCCGCCGCCGTATCCCGTCAGAGTACCATCGGACCCGATCACCCGGTGGCAGGGGATCACGATCGCGATCCGGTTGTCACCGTTCGCCCGTGCCACCGCGCGCACGGCTGTCGGTCGGCCGATGTTCCGGGCCACGTCTCCGTAGGAAGCGGTAGTGCCGTACGGTATGTCTCGGAGCGCCTCCCAGACCGTCCGCTGGAATTCCGTTCCTGGTGTCTCCAGCGGCAGGCTGAACTCGCTCAGGTCACGCGCGAAGTACGCCGCGAGCTCTTCCTCCATGGTCCTGGTCGCGGGATTTGAGCCGGGAATCAGCACGGCGCCGAGCCGGTCCCGCAGCCGTTTGAGCTGGGTCTCGAGCATCCGGCGGTCGATGAACTCGAGCAGACACAGAGATTCGTCGGTAGCTCCCACGAGCATCGGACCGAGCGGCGTCAGGATCCGGGTCACTCGCACGGTGCGTGCATCGAGCAATTCCGTGGGTGGGGCCCCGAGGAGCTTCCGGAACGCTTCCTGGAATCCACTCAACGAATCGTATCCCTGGGCGTAAGCGGCGCGTGACACTTCCTCTCCCTGCCGGATCCGTCCGAGCGCCTCGCCCAGACGTCGAGCCCGGCTGTATGCGTGAAACGTGATTCCGTGATGACTCTGAAACCAACGCCGCACGCGCTCGGGACTCAGGCCGAGCTCTTCGAGGTCGCGGTCGGTCCACCGGCGCGACGGATCGGATTCCAGCTCCTGAACCAGGTCGTGGAGCCAGTCCGGCGGTGTGCCCCGGGGCTCAAGCGGACGGCAGCGCAGACAGGGCCGGAACCCGGCCTCGAGGGCACCACGTGTCGAGCCGTAGAATTCGACGTTCTCGGGGCGCGGTTTCCGCGCGCTGCACGTCGGCCGACAGAAAATGCCGGTGGTCAGGACTGCCGTCCAGAACACGCCGTCGAATGAGGCGTCTCCGGTGAGGAACGCGTCCAGCATGGTTCCGCGTGTGGGTAGATCCGTGTCATTCATGATCCCAAGATGTATCGGATCGATGGAGCCGGCTACCGGAGAATCCGTATCGAATTCCAGCGCGTCTTGTGCCGGCGCGTTTCCGCGTGGCGAGGCACCGCTTGCGGCCCTGAAGTCGGCCGGTCTATCGTCGCCGCACTCACTCGGACTCGCGGGGACACCGACTGGAACTATGGGACGAAGCAGCGTGACGACGAACGGCGCACCGAAGGACACGGCAGTAATCTGGGATTTCGATGGAACGCTCGTCGACTCCCATCCGAAAAACCTCAATGTGAATCGGACGATCGTCGAGACGCTGACCGGCCGATCGGCCCTGTCGTTTCCGGCTCTCGCCTCGATCCGTGCCTATGAACGGGCAGTCTCCAGGGCGCAGAACTGGCGGGAGTTTTACTCCCGGGAATTCGATCTCCGGGAGCTGGAAGTGGAGCGCGCCGGTCTGTTGTGGCCGGACCTGCAACGGTCCGATCCGACTCCTCACGCGCCTTTTCAGGGTGTGCCGGAAGCACTCGAAGCGCTATCCGACCTCCCGCACGCCATCCTGTCCCACAACGACAGCAAGGTCATTTCAGCCGCGCTGGATGCGAACGGGCTGGCCGGTCATTTCAGCGCGATCCTCGGTCACGCGGAGCTCGGATCCAAACACGAGAAACCTGCCGCCAGCGGACTTCTGCGCTGCATCGAAGTGCTTTCGCTCAGCGCAACAGCCCGGGTGTTCTTTATCGGAGACCATGAGACAGACACGCTGTGCGCCTCCAACGCTCGTGCCGCGTTGCGCGAGCTCGGTTCGGCTGTGGATGTGGTCAGTGTCGGCGCGTTCTTTGGAGACTTCGGCGGCGACTCATGGGAGCTGCCCCCCGACCACGCCGTGAACTCACCGGCGGAGATCGTGGAGATCGTCCGCGATGGATCAGGCGGATGAGAGTCGCACGCAGCCGGAGCGGACGGGGGGACGACGGATGAGCGAAACCGGTGATCGATTCAACGAGCAGGAAATGGCTCGCATCCTGAAAACCGCATCGGTCGATGGGACGAGTCTCCCGGTCGCCAGCCCGAAATCCGGACTCACAGTCGCAGAGATCGAGTCGATCGCCCGAGAAGCCGGCCTTGACGTGAGTGGAATCGCTGCCGCAGCCGCCCGGGTTGCGATGGATCGCTCGCGCGGCGTCCTCGGCAGCGCAGACATACTGGTCCTGCGAAATCGGGTTCCGGGCGTCGTATCGCCAAGCGACTACGGCCGGCTGGCCGACACGATCGGAGATGCCGCCGCAGATCCGGGTACGCGGAACGCCGCGTTCGGCGGCCTGGAGTGGGAGTCGTCGCCGGGGACTATGGCCAGGATGCGGGTCACGGTGACGCCCGAGGTTGACTCAACAACGATTCGGGTGCACACGGACGCCTCGGCCCTGAAGGGGCTGTGCTACGTAGCCTCGACAGCCGGGGCTCTGGCTCTGGGCGGAATCACGGGGGCGATAACCGAGCCAGCTGCTGTGCTCACCGGAGTCGGAATCATGGTCGGAGCGGCTTCGGCAGGTGTCGCAACGGGGTGGACAGCCTGGCGCGTGCAGGCCCGGCGTCTGAAGGAACGGAGCGCCGCCGTGTTCGCGGCCGTTTCAGACCGGGCGGCCGAGTTGGCCAGGAAGGCTGACGGAGATTCGGACCCCGGCGAGGAGTCCTCCGGGCCGGGTCAGGACAGCAGGTAGTCGAGCACGTCGGCCGCCGTGTAGGACGACCGCCCTTCAAGGAATCTCCCCAGCAATTCGAGATCGTCGCCACTCGTCAGAAGTGGTTTCTCTGCCTCTCCCCGATTTCGCACCTGTCCGAGGTCGAGGTTTGCCATCAGCGCGTTGCACAGGCACTTCCTTCCGACCGTGTCCTCCACCGAGCCGCCCTTCTTCACGAAGGTGTCGACGGGCTCGGACGGGCACCGATAGTCGATCCGGCCCTTCTCGGTGCGATAGGCGATGCGCAAGTATCCGAGGTCGCACACGCGCTCACGCTGCTCGTACGTTTTCTCCTCGGACAGACTCTGTGGAAGTTCCACGACCTTGAACGGAAAGCCGGTGAGGGACGCCCGGCCATCGGTCCTGATGTCTACATGACCATCCAGTGATTCCTGGATCACCCTGCGCTTCAACGATTCTGCCGTTCCGGCCTCTTCACAGTAGGCGAACAGCGTTCCGACCTGGATTCCGGTCGCGCCGGCGGCGAGGGCTTCCCGCAGCCTGCCCTTATGACCGGCTCCGCCGGCGAGCCAGAAGGGCCGCCCGAGCTTGCCGATCTTCTCAAGGTCTACTTCGTCACGCTCGCCGTACAGGGGCTCGCCCTTCTCGTTCAGTCGGCGCTCGCCGCGCGGTGGGGCGTTGTGGCCACCTGCGGATGGAGCCTCGATGATGAAACCGTCTACCTTCCCCGTAGATTTGCGCGTCAGCATCGTGGCGAGAGAGTTCGATGCGATGATCGCCAGGAATTGCGGACGCTTCAGCGCGGGCAGGGGGCCGTCGAACTGCTCGGCAGGGTCGTATTCCAGGTACTCGCAGTCGTATCCGCCCGATTCGATGACGTCGAACCGTATGCTCGCTTTCTCGTTACGAGAGAAGTGGTCGAGCACGCCCGGGATCTCGCGCGGGATGCCGGCTCCCATCAGGACGTAGTCGACATTCGCGAGCATGGCGCCGTACAGCGATGCCAGGTTCGGCATCTGGACCTTCGTGAGCAGGTTGACCCCGACCGGTCCGTCGTGGCCCTCTTTCGCGAGTGTCACCTCGACGTAGTTTGCGAGAGCGGTGAGCTGAAGCCGGGCCTTCTTCATTCTCTGGCGGAACATCGGCATGCTCGGGTACGGCTCGCCTTCCGCCCGCCCGCCCGGGTTGAAGTAGCGCGCCAGGACCTGGTCCACGACTTCCGGAAACGGAAACGACTCCATCGCCCGACGCACGTGCCCGCCCTCGTCGCCGTCCGCCAGTCGGCGAACCATGACGTGGTCCACCACGGTGCCCGAGACGACACCGAGATGCCCGGCTCGGGCAATGGCGTTTGCCAGGACCCAGTTCGAGATACCTACGCCCATCCCACCCTGGATGATCGTGGGATATGTGGCGGCTCGTGTCATTTGAGGCCGATCATTGTCATCAGGCGTCCAGTCGTTTCACAAGAGCGACCCGAAGTTTACATAAGACAGGCCCTTCCGGTCAAAGGTCATTTGGGTTGCGCTCGATTCCGGATTCGCCTTCAGACGAGCCGCCGGCCGACCGCGACGCTCGCAGTACCCTGAAAGAGGCCGGGGCCAGATAGAGGTTCGAAGCGGATCGTCCCCCCACGAAAGCGGCAAATGCGGCCGTCACTCCCACCAGTCCAAGGCCCCACGCGCCAGCTATGAACAGGAGCGCGATCACCGCGACCTCGATCGCCGTAGCCACGGTAATCGGATGCGTTCGCCGACCCTGGATCAGGATCGCCCGCTGGAACGACAGCAGGACCGAAATCGCCGGCAGTGGTACCAGGACACGCGTCGGCACGATTGCCAGGCTCGTCAGTTCTGGCGACAGGCCGGAAACGGTCTCAAACCACACCGTGGCGAGCGGGGTGAAAGCAATCAGCGCAAGGCCCGCCGACGACAGCAGCCCGAGACTCAACCCGAACCGGGCGAGCTCGGGAAAGTGCTCGAGCCGCTTTCCCATCAGCGCGATTGCCGCGTCCTGGTAGCTGAGACCGAGGGAGCGGAAGATGAAGGAAAGAGCATTGACCACCGGAAACACGGCGAGCGATTCGAGTGGTGACGGGGCCCGCCCCATGAAGAACGTGAGCATCGGTTGTACGGCGAGGCCTATGAATGACGTGAGCGCGAGTGGGAGATAGAAGTGGGCGATCCGCCCATACGTGAGCTCGACACCTGTGTCCCCGGCCGCCAGCAGGCGGTGAATCGTGCTCCTCGCCATCGACCGTGCGGCCACCGCTTCGAAGCTTACCCCGACGGTCAGCGCCGCGGCTCCGACCCAGGCGCCGGGGAAGTCCGTTGCCCAATACAGCACGAGGGCCGTGGTCGCCATCGCCACCAGGCGGATGACGGTCCCGATCGCCACGAGTCGGGTACGGCCGGAGCGGATCAGAACGCCCTGAACGAACCTGCGGTAGCCGATCGTGCCGGGCCACGGCAGGAGTAGCCACAGGGCACCGCGCGTCAGCTCGATGATCTCCCCGGACAGGCCGAGCAGCGTGTGCATGAGGAATCGGAACACGGGCGGCGTGAGAATCAGCAGCAGGAGAGACGTTCCGAGGACTCCGAGCGCGGTGCCGAAGTTCCTCAGGCGAAGGTAGCTGCGTCGGTCCTCGACAAGCGCCGTGGCCGCACTCATCAGCATGATGACCGGCGCTTCGACGAGGATCCCGATCGCGAACGCGACCCCGAAGGCGGCGAGGTTGAACTTGGGGTCGGCGAGCCGCGCAATCACGGCTGCCAGGAATGGACCCTCCGCCGCCATCATCATCCAGGTCGCCGCGAGCGGCAGCCAGAACAGCAGGATCGATTTGTAGGAGCGTCGCAAGGTGACCGGTGCGATCAGGGTCGGGGTGTCGGTGCGGGCAAGGCAAGATGCAGAGCCTGTTGGCCCACGTCCAGCCGTTATCGATAATGGTTCTCGACAAGCGGACCCCAAATGGCGAATATACTGGCTTCATATGATGGAGTCGGGACCCGACGTGTGCCTGCACGAATGAGAGATCGGCCCGGCCCAGGCCTGTCCTCGAGGTCCAGTCTCTCCCGCATCCTTCCAACCGGTCTTGCGCTGACGGTCCTGTCTGTTTGCTCGTCGACTCCCGCGATCGCCCAGATCCCTGGCCTCGAGGAGCAGGCGCCGCCCAACGGGCATGCCTTCGTGTTCAGCCACTGGACCACGGTGGACGGGCTACCCCAGAACTCGATCAACGACATTCTCGAGACCGCGGACGGGCGGATATGGCTCGCGACATTCGGCGGTCTCGCTCGATTCGATGGCGGATCGTTCACCTCGCTGGGCGTGTCGAACACTCCGGGGCTCGAGTCGGACCAGATCCTCGCGGTCAGGGAGGCGTCCGCCGGCGGGGTGTGGATCGTGACCCTTGCCCGAAATCTGCTGCGCATCGATGCAGATTCGATCGGCGAGAAGATTCCGCTTCCGTCTCCGTCTCAACCGGTGAACGGGGGATTGTGGATCGACAAGGATGGCGTGATCTGGGTGGCGACCGTCGGGGCCGTGCATCGCTACGAGCACGAGACGTGGCAGAGCTTCGGACGGTCGAAGGGCCTACCGGGTCTGATCAACGCGATCGAGTTCGATTCCGAAGGGCATTTGTGGGTTGCGACGGAGGCGGGACTGGCCAGGCTTGAGCAGAGTCGATTCCACCTGATAGAGGCGGATCCTTCGTTACGCGGAGTAGGTGTACTCCGGTTGCAGACAGACGGGCGGGGTAAACTGTGGATCGGGACGGCGGCCGGCCTCGCGGTTCTCGACCGGGGTGACCAGATCGTTCGTCCGGTCAGTATAACCGGTGCGACTCTCCAGATCGGTGCGATATCCGGGCTCGGTGTCGGCAAGGACGACGAACTCTGGCTCGGTGGATCGTGGGGGTTGTCGCACCTGCACCTGGATCATGAAAGACCGGAAGCCCGGGTGTTGTATGAGCACCGGTCGATCGATGACCGAAGAGTGGTAGTCGTCGAGCGTGATCGCAGGGGCAACACGTGGATCGGAACCCGAGGCGGCGGTCTTGCACGATTCGCACCGAGCAGAGTGTGGCATTTGACGCAGGCCGATGGCCTCCCGAGTCGGGGGATCAACCAGATCGTCGGAAACGGGGAGGGAGGCGTGTGGGTCTCCGGTGGCTGCGAAGGCCTGACCAGCGTGGACGTCGACACGGTGATGACGGTGTCGATCGGAACTGATGGACTTCCCACGGAGTGCGTATTAGCACTGTGGCGGGATCGGTCCGGCTCAGTCTGGGTCGGTCAGACCGGGTACTTGTCACGGCTGGATGATTCAGAAATCACTCTCACATGGGGACCGGAGGTTGGATTGTCCCCGGATATGCCGGTGGCACCGATCGTAGAGGACTCGCGGGGCCGGATCTGGTTCGGACTCGGGGCCGGTGGAGTCGGATACGTCCAGGATTCGACCGTGCGCCTGTTCGAGGCCCCGATCGGACTCCCCGAGATGAGAGTGAACTCGATGGCGTTTGATTCGACCGGATCGCTGTGGGTCGGCCAGAGGGGAACAGTATCGCGCGTATCGATGGACGGCTCAGGAATCAGGGACGTCACGGTGCTTGGTCGAGCAGATAGTGTTCCTCCGGGGGCCATCCGCGTCATTCACCCGGACCGGCACGGACACGTCTGGGTTGGCTCGTACGGCGGAGGTCTCGCACGGTGTGCGCTGGGAGGAGACTCGTTTCATGGACCGCTGACTACCGACCAGGGACTACCGGACAATGCGATCTCCGCGATAGTCGAGGATGAGAGAGGTCGCTTGTGGATTCTCGGAAATCGTGGAGTGTCGGTCGTGAACGGGGCCGTGGTCGATTCCGTGGCTGAGGGCGCGAGACAGTACGTCGATGCCGTCCTGTTCGACCACACTGACGGGATGCCCGAAGGGAATGGAGGCAATCCGGCGGCCTGGCTCGATGCCGAGGGTGTCGCCTGGTTCGCCACGATCGACGGAATCGTAGCGCTGGACACCCGGGCGTTTCCTCGGGACACGGTGATTCCGGTTCCCCGCATCGAGTCGATTCAGTTCAGTGACGAAGACTGGACGGGAACCGGTCCGATTGTCATCGGCGGTGGGGCGAGGGAGGTCAGTTTCGGCTACTCTTCGTCGAGCACGGCCACCCGGGGTGGAACCCTGTACCGGTATCGGCTTCGAGGGCAGGACGAGCAATGGATCTACTCGAACCACTCTGGTGTGGCTCGCTATGCGCGGGTTCCGCCCGGGAGGTACACGTTTTCCCTCGAGGCGCGAAACGAGGACGGAGTGTGGAGCGCGGAGCCGGCCGTCGCACAATTCCAGCTGCTGCCCCTGTGGTGGGAAACCACCTGGTTTCATTGGGGAGCCGGACTGCTGGGCGCAGTGCTGATCGGAGCCAGCCTGGTTCGCCGGGTTGGCAGGGTGGAATCGCGCAACCGACAGCTCTTGCTGGCGATCCAGGAGCGCGACCTGGCGGAAGAGCGGATCCACAGGCAGCAGCGCGACCTCGAGCACGTGTCGAGATTAGCGACAGCCGGCGAATTGGCCACGTCCCTGGCCCACGAGCTGAATCAGCCGCTCATGGCGATCGTGAGCAACGCAGCGGCGGGCGACATGCTGCTGTCGGATCCCGACATGGGTAAGGAAGTGGTGCGGGAGGCGCTCGATGACATCGCAGCAGATGGGAAGCGCGCCTCGGAAGTGATCAGGGGCCTGCGCGAGTTCCTCAAGGGTGGCTCCGTCGAGGTCGAGCAGCTGAACGTCAACCAGGTCGTGCGCGAGGTCCTCGTACTCCTCGGCTCCGAAATTCGGGAGTCCGGGGTCGATGTGCGACTCGATCTCGATGGCGATCTGCCGGCGGTCGAAGGCAATCGGGTCCAGCTTCAACAGGTACTGGTGAACCTGGTCATGAACGCTCTCGAGGCGATGGGCGGCCAAAATACTGAGTGCAGATTGAAGGTAGAGACGAGGTCAGTGGACGAAGGGGTCAACATCTCGGTTCGCGACACGGGACCCGGACTGCAGCCCGGCGGGGAAGAAGATGTGTTCGACGCGTTCGTCACCACGAAGGAAGGCGGAATGGGTGTCGG
>JBDGUZ010000058.1:0-12753 GCA_039585915.1 Gemmatimonadota bacterium | reverse complement strand
CGACTCGAGCACACTCGAGTCCGCCAGCCGGTATCGGTCCGCGCGCGCCCGATACGCTGCCAGTCCCCGGAGCGTGACCGCTACCGTCGCCGCACCGACTCCGACGATCAACGGCGTCCAGCCAGCCTGGAGCATCGCGCCCATCAGCCCACCGTTCATGGCCCGAGGGACCTCCGGCCCCGCAGCGCCGCCCCAGCGAGCTCGAACAGCAGTGCGAGCAGGGCCAGGATCACGAGTTCGTGCCGCACCGAGGCCCGCTCGATCGTGCGCTCCTCGATAATTGGCGCGGTTTCGAGCGCGTCGATCCGATCGTAGATCCGAGCCAGGGCCTCGGGATCAGTCGCTCGGAAGTACAGTCCGCCGGTGCGGGTCGCCATCGCCTCCAGCAGCTCGTCATTCACCTGCACAGGCATGTTCGCGTACTGGTAGCCGAATCGGGTTCGTCCGATCGGCACCGGCGCCACGCCGTCGCGTCCCACCCCGATCGTGTACACGCGCACGCCGAGCGCCTCGGCCGCGGCGGCCGCATCCAGGGGATCGATCGATCCCCTGTTGTTGTCTCCGTCGGTGAGAAGCACGACCACACGGGAGCCCTCGCTTACCGACCTGAGACGGTTCACAGCGGTCGCCAGCGCCGTCCCGATCGCCGTCCCGTCTTCCAGCTGCCCGACATCGAGGGACTCGACTGCCTGGAGGAGCAGCTCGTGGTCCAGTGTTCCAGGAATCACGGTCAGCGCTTCGCCGGCGAATGCAACGAGGCCGATTCGGTCGCTCTCCCGGCCTTCCACGAACCGACGCACCTCATCTCGCGCGACGGCCAGCCGGTTCTCGGGACGGAAGTCCTCGGCCAGCATCGAGCTCGAGACGTCGAACGCGATGAGGATCGTGGCCCCCTCGGATCGTTGCTCGACCCGGCGAACGGTGCGGACCGGGCCGGCAAGCGCACCCACGATCAGCACCAGAGCGCCCAGGCGGAATAGGATCGGCCACAGCGCCCACACTCCACCACGCGACAGCGGGAGATCGGTTCCTGCCCCGGCGAGCGGCAACCGCCGACGTCGTCGTCCCGCGATCCACACACCGATCGGGATCAGCAGGACGAGCCCGAGGAACGGCCAGGCGGCGAGTCCGAAGTCGCTCATGCCGCCACCTCCGTCTCCAGCCAGGCCAGCACCGACTCGACATCCGACACGAGCGTACCATCAGACACCTCGAGAGCCCCGAACCGGGCCGGAAGCGCTCGTCGGACCACCGGGTTCAGGCTCTCGGCGCGACCCGGAAGTCCTTCGCGCAGGGCGTTACGGACCGGAGCCTGCGCCGGCCAGCCCCTGGTCCGGACGAGATAGAGACGCACGGCCGTCTCGATCCCATCATAGAACCGATCGGTTCGCGCCTCTCCCGCGAGTGCCTGCTCGCGGAGGGCCAACAGGGAGGCACGGAGCTCGTCGAGCGGATCGACACGGGGCGTTTCCTCGACCTCGATCGGAGGCGGCGGCGCCCTGAACCGTCGGACGACCTCGCGAACCAGCATAGCGAGAAGGACGAGAGCGAGGAGCCACCGCCATGGAATCGTCCACGGTTCAGTCGGCAGCCGGGGTGGATGGAGTCGCGGCTGCTCCTCTGCCGGCGGCAGGACGGAGCTTACTTCGACCGCTGGCGGCCTAACCGCCAGCGATCGCTCGGTAGTCGCGCTGACCACGGGAATGCGAACGTCGGGCAACTCGATGCGGCCAGACTTCCACGCCACGAGGGGATACACGGCCTTCCATACCCCCGCCGAATCTCGGACGGACCCGGGTGGGCCCGTCTGTTCCAGCCCGTCGGGCAGGGGCAGCACGGCTGGAAACTGAAGTCGATCGGACGACACGGCCGTGACGCCGAGAACGAATGTCTCGCCGACCCGCACGGTGTCCGGGGAGATCACGGCGACGCCGCGTTCGACACGGGCCCCGGGGGAATCCTGGCCAATCGCGGGGCCCGGCGCCCAGACTGCCCACAGCGCGAACAACGGCAGCACGAGCTCATGCAAACCGCTAGACCTCCGCCCGACGGTCATCAATGGAGGCGCGCCCGGGCCCGGCGGGCGAAGAAGCTGGCCAGGTCCGCGGCGTAGGGGCTGTCGGTGCGAAGGACGACCCGGTCACACCCCGCGCGGAGGAACACGCCTGTGAGCCATGTCTCACGCTCGGCTGCCCGCTCCTCGAGCTTTTCGCGCACCCGGCGGTCTCCCAGGTCGAGCGTTCCGGACGCCCCGCTCTCCGGGTCCACGATTTCCAGGATCCCGGCACTCGGCAAAGACTCATCGGACGGATCCAGGAGCTGGACTCCCACCACGTCATGCTTCCTCCCGGCCACCGCCAGTTCCGGCTCGAACTCCCCGGCGCGGAAGTCAGACAGGACGAACACCAGCGAGCGGGTATCCAGCGCCCTGACCATCGTCCGGAGGGCCAACCCGAGGTCGGTTCCCAGGC
Source organism: Gemmatimonadota bacterium (assembly GCA_039585915.1). Lineage (GTDB taxonomy): Bacteria > Gemmatimonadota > Gemmatimonadetes > Palauibacterales > Palauibacteraceae > Carthagonibacter. Next base: position 10,282 of record JBDGUZ010000058.1, on the reverse strand, counting down.
CTCGCGCCTCGTGGTTCACGAGGACGTGCAGAAGCTGACGAAGCCTCCCCCGACCCCGACGGGGCCGGATCCAGCGCTCCACCCGGTCACTGAACAGCAACAGGCCTACCCGGTCGTTGTTTCGAGTCGCGGCAAGGCCGAGGAGGGCGGCGACTTCCAGCGCGAGCTGGTACTTTGTCCGGCCGCGAGTTCCCGTTCCGAGTGACCCGGAGACGTCGACCGCAATCAGGACACTCAATTCGCGCTCTTCCACGAACTTCTTCACGTACGGCCGGCCCATTCGGGCCGTCACTTTCCAGTCGATCGCCTGGAACGGATCACCCGGCTGGTAGGCCCGGACCTCCGCGAACTCCACGCCATGTCCGCGGAATACGGAATCGTACGCGCCGAGCGCGCGGTTCTCCATCAACTTGCGGGCGCGGATTTCCAGGCGACGGACGTCGTTCGGATCCGGCGGCGGAAGTGTCCGTACGGGATCTGGAGTGCGACGGCGGAACAGTCGGACCGGCATCAGGGGACGGGAACTGCCGCCAGGACCCTATCGAGGATCTCTTCCGAGGTGATGAGCTCCGCCTCGGCCTCGAACGTGAGCATGATCCGGTGCCGGAGCACGTCGAGCGCGAACGCGCGGACGTCCTCGGGAACCGTGAACGGCCGTCCCTCGAGGAACGCATGGGCCCGCGCTGTGCGCGCCAGGAAAATCGATGCGCGGGGGGACGCTCCGTACTCCACCCAGCGACCCAGCTCGGGATCGATCGAGCCTGCATCCCGGGTCGCGCGCACAAGATCCAGGATGTAGTCCTCGACTCGCTCATCGAGCCGGATCCCCGGAAGCATCGCCCGGGCCGCCAGGATCTCCTCCGGGGTTGCGACCGCTTCGACCGGAGCCAGCTCGTCGGACGACATGAGCCTGAGAATCGCCCGCTCTTCCTCCCGCTCGGGGTAGTCGACCCGGATCTTGAGCATGAATCGATCGACCTGGGCCTCCGGCAGCGGATAGGTCCCCTCGTGCTCGATCGGATTCTGCGTCGCGAGAACGAGGAACGGGACCGGGACCGGCCAGCTCGCATCGCCGATCGTCACCTGGCGCTCCTGCATCGCCTCGAGCAATGCCGACTGTACCTTCGCCGGGGCTCGATTGACCTCGTCCGCCAGTACCAGGTTGGCGAAGATCGGTCCCTTCTTGGGAACGAACTCGCGCTGCGATTCATCCCAGATCAGGGTCCCAATCAGGTCGGCCGGCAGCAGGTCCGGCGTGAACTGGATCCGGCGGAATGTCGTGTGGACGGCGTCCGCGAGCGTGCGAACGGCCAGCGTCTTGGCGAGCCCGGGAACTCCTTCGAGCAGGACGTGTCCGCCGGTCAGGAGACCGACCAGCAGGCGCTCCATCATCGCGTTCTGTCCCACGACCCGCGAAGCCACTGATTCACGGATCTTCTCGAACACCGCGCTGGCCTGGCGCAGCTCGTCGGCCTGCCGCTCCAGCTCGGCCTCGGTGACGGTTTCGACCTGCAGGTCGTCCGGGTCGGCGATCAACGTTTCATCCTTTCGCCATCGTCCTCGTAACGGAATACGAACGCCGCCAGCGCACCGGGGCGTACGGCTCCACTGCGGGCCCTGACGTCGAGATCCGCTCCAGAACCATGCTCGGCGCTCGGGGCATCGAGCACCCGCTCGACATAGCTGGAACACCTGTCGCGCCATCTCTCCCACGACACGGGACGCAGATCTACCCAGCCCCGGTTCGCCCACGCCGGATCAGGTGGCTCGCCGTCGGTATCCGGCAGGAAGGCGAGACGCGGCCCACGGAGTACCTGATCGCCGTCCGGCAACAGGATCGGGATTCCGACCGACAGGATGTCGGAGCGGAACGTTGCGTCGGACGAGATCATCTCGTACGCCCGATCGGAAGTTACCTCCGGATCGAGCGCGGCCGCTTCCCGCACGGTTCCGAACAGGCGCTGCAGGAGTTCCGCCTCGAACAACAGCTTGCTGAGACGTGGAGGCCCGAGCATCTCGAACGCGATCGAGCGCACCCCGTGAAGCTCCTCGAGCTCCTCCATGTAGGTGAGCGCGACCTCGCGCATCGCACCGCCGCGATAGGTGGGCCCCATCGTCGCGGCATCCAGCGCGCCAACGATGTCTCGCCCGGTCGGACGGCCCCTGATTTCGGCAATTACCGCGTCGGCAATCTCCTCCGGGGTGATCACTTCCATCAGGCCGAGCGCCGAGATCGTCTCGTACTCCCCGAGACTGAACAGACCGTTCTCGCCCGCGTCCAGAAATACTGATTCGAGCGCCTCCGCGGTCATGTCGCACTCGACCGGCGCATCGTCCTCGAATGCCACGGCCAGCGACAACGGCTTTGTGCAGTCGAATCTCGGGATCGGCTGTCCGCCCCTCAACACGGGCCCGTAGCGGATCCTCTTCCACCCCACGGCTGCGGTGGGCTTCACTTCCTTGACCACCGGTGTGTCGGGCGTACGCCCCATGAGGAACAGGAGTGACGAGTGCGCCCCAGCCACGCTCGCCTTCGAGAGCAGCATGGCGGACGGTCGTTCCTCGGAATGCGTGAACGGAACGTTGAGCCCCATTCCACCGGTACCCGAAGTGCCGACTTTCAGGTAGACCTCCGAACCCGCCTTCCTCATCCCGTGCAGCAGGACCTGCACGTGACGGATGAGCTGCGGCAGGTACAGCGTCGTGAGGTGCGCCTCGATGTCCGCCACCGTCGGGTGCCCCCCGCTCCGGATCAACTCACGGGTCGTGGAAGCCGAACGGAACAGGTCCTGGTAGGCGATCGCCGTCGCCGTATTGACGCAGTCGATGACGATCTGGGGCTCGTGCCTCACGAGAAGGTCGTACAGCAGTGAGCGCTGGAACTCCCGTTCACCCAGGTGGCCGAACAAGTCATCGAGGATCTCCTCGCGACCCTCGTCGGTGGCAAGCAATTCCCGACGGGAATCGTCGCGTCGCGAAGCGCGGAGAAACACGTCGCCCCACTCGGCGACGAGCTCCGCATAGTCTCCGAACCCTTCCGCCTTCAGCGTCCGGACTCCCTCTTCCGCCTCATCGCGGCGAAGCGCCGCGATCACGATCCTGGCTGGACCGAGGGGCAGCAGCTTGCGAGCGATCGCGATCCCGACGAGGCCGGAGCCTCCTAGAATCAGGATATTCCTTCCCTGTATGTCCATGATCCGGTCCTATCGACCTGTGGTTCTCAGCGCTTCGATTTCGTCGGCATCCAGCGAGCGCCAAGCTCCGGCCGGCAGATCGCCGAGTTCGATCGGCCCGAAGCTGACCCGGCGAAGCCGTCGAATACGCACGTCGAGGGCCTTCAGCATCCGACGGATTTCCCGGTTTCGACCTTCGAGGAGCGTCAGCTCCAGCACGAGACGCTTACCGTCCCGGGCCCGACTGGTCCGCACGTCCTCCGCCCGGGCCGGCCCGTCGTCGAGCTCTACCCCTGACTCCAGCAGGCCGCGGAGGTCGGCCGGTATCGGCGGCTCGATCAGGATTTGATATCGCCGTTCAGTGCCACGACTCGGATGCAGCAGGTCACGGGCGATATCCCCCTGGTTTGTGAACAGCAGCACACCTTCACTCATCACGTCGAGTCTGCCGACGTGAAACAGGCCCTGGTGCTCTGGCTCGAGCAGGTCATACACCGTCGGGCGTCCCTGTGGATCACTGCGGGTGCTGACGACCATCGGTGGTTTGTGAAGCAGTATCCACTCCGGGCTCGCGATCTCCACCCGCCGACCGTCCACCTCGACCACGTTCAGCGTCGGATCGACCTTCGTCCCCTGCTCGGATACCACTTCTCCGTCGACCCGGACTCTGCCCTCGGTGATCAGCCGCTCCGAGGCCCGCCGCGACGCTACGCCCGCCCTGGACAGAAACTTGTGCAGGCGCATCGGTCGTGCCAACCGATCAGGGCAGTGTATCAGATGAAGGCGCCCCGACGGCCGGGGGCTCCCGGGCGTCCGTTGATTCCGGATCCTGCTCGTTCACGAATTCGAATCCGGCCGCCGGGACCGGATCGACCGACAGCTCGGACACGGTCTCCGGATCCACCAACGGCTCGGTCTCCGACACGGGTTCCTGTTCCGGCGTGAGGTCCGGCTCCGACCCGCCCGCGAGCTCAGGTCCGGCCTCGGTCTCCGGCTCTGGTTCCCGCAGCTGTTCCGAATCGTCCTGTTCCTCTGTCGCTCCAAGCTCGACCGGGAATTCCTCGGGGGAGGGGAGATCCGACAGCCCCTTCAGCCCGAAGTGCTCGAGAAACCGATCCGTCGTGCCGTACAGCAGCGGACGGCCCAGTCCGTCCCCGCGGCCCACCACGCTGATCAGCTCCCAGTCCAACAACGTCCGCAGGACTGAACTCGCGCTGACTCCTCGCACATCCTCGATCTGGATACGACCGATCGGCTGGCGATAGGCTACGATCGCCAGTGATTCCAGGGCGGCGGCGGACAGGTGCGGCGGACGCGGAACCGAGTCGAATCGCTCCAGGTACGGCGCGAATTCCGGGCGGGTCAGAATCTGGTATCCGTCTCCCAGCTGATAGATCTGAAACGCGGCCTCATCCGCTTCGTAGCGCTCCCTCAGGACCTGGATCGCCTGTTCAACCACGGCATCTGACAGCCCCTCATCCGCCCGCGCGAGCTCGGCCGATGTGAGCGGTGCCTGGCTGGCGAACAGGGTCGCTTCGACGATCTGCTCCGGCTTCACGAATTCTCCTCCGGGTCCGACTCCTTACCGTTCTGGCCTGTCGACAGTAGCCAGATCGGGGAGAACGGCTTCGTCTGTTCGATGCGCACAATCTGCTGTCTCGCCATCTCGAGGGCCGCGAGCAGCGCGGCTACGGCGTGCGCGCGTGTGCCCCAGGGCTTGAAAAGCCGTTCGAGCGCAACTCGCTTCGCCCGCCTAATCAACCGTCGCAGCAGTGAGACTTTTTCCGCAACCGTTACCGTGGATGAGGGTGCCCGAACCAGGATCGGAGGTGGGGGCTCCGGGATGCGTGCGGCGGCCTGCAGCAGTTCCTCCAGCGTCAGCTGGAGCACGAAGTTGGACATTGCGGGAGGCGGCCTCGTTTCAACATAGCCCTTGGCCATGTGCCTGCCCCGCTGCGCTTCGGCCGTCTGGAGGACGTGCATCACGTCCTGGAAGTGTTCGTACTCGAGCAGGCGACGCACGAGTTCGGCCCGTGGATCTTCCTCCCATTCGAGCCTGTCAGGCCTCGGGAGCAGCAACTGCGCCTTGATCCGGATCAGCGTGGCCGACATCTCCAGGAACTCGCCCGCCCGCTCGAGCGGCATCTCGTCCAGGCCGTGCTCTATCGCCTGTCGGAACTGCCCTGTGATGTGAGCGATTGGAATGTCGAAGACGTCAATGTCCTGCGACCGGATCAGGTGCAGCAGCAGGTCCAGCGGACCCTGGAACCGCTCGAGCTCGACTACGAACGACTCGACACCGATCCCGACCGGTGAACCTGGCGTCCGTATGGTTGACGTCGAATTCATCAACTGCTCCGAGCTTGATTCCGGCTGGAGGTCGGGCTAGAATTGTGGATTCTTGCGCTGAACCAGAACAACGAAGGATAGAGACCGTGCCGAACATCAAGAGTGCCAAGAAGCGACTTCGTCAGTCGCAGGTTCGCCGCGACCGGAACCGGGCGGTTCGCTCGGAGCTCAGGACGCGGACCAAGGTCCTGCTCGCTACCGAAGACGCGAACGAAGCTGCTGAGCAGTATCGCGTCGTCGTATCGCTTCTCGACCGCGCAGCCCGCAAGGGCGTGATCCCGTCCAACGCCGCGGATCGCAGCAAGTCCCGCCTGGCCCGCTACGTGAGTCGCCTCGACAGCTGACCCTCCGGCCGCTGCCCGCGGCCGGCGCACGCCACAACCCGCGACTCGTCCCACAGCGCCAGACCGGCGGTCTGGGCGGGCGTGGGTGTGTCGTTTCAGCCGGCGCCTCCCCGGTCGGAACTGTCACCGTCCGGCGGTGTTTCGCCTTCCTCTTCCAGCATTCTCGAAACGGCGTCAAAGCTCTCCGGATCGTCGAGGCTGAGAGATTCCAGGAATTCGAGCTCGTCCAGGAATTCGTCTCCATCGCCGGTACTGATCTCCTCGGAGGTCGTCGCTTCCGGCTCGGTCACTTCCTCGACCACCTGTTCCGAGACTTCCTCCGTCAGCTCTGGCTCGGCGGTTTTCTCGATAGCGGCTGTGAGGTCAACCAGCACCTCTTCGGCCGCCTCCAGACCATCCGTCGGAATTTCTTCCTCGACCAGCTCTTCGAGCATGGCCGGCCCGACCGACTCCTGTTCCGGTGTCTCGGCCGGTTCGGTCATCGGGTCGTGTGAGCCTCCGGCACCGGGCTCCGTCCAGGCCCCGGGCTCCACCTGTCGGGTGGCCGCGGCCTCAGACGGCGCCGTCACCTGGAGGAGCACGGCCCCGAGTTCGGCCACGGCCTCACGCTCGACATCCAGTGCGCTCGCCACTTCTGACAGCTCGCGCTCGTGGGCTTCCTTCCGGTTTTCCCACTCGCCCTCGTCGAACTCGCCGACCTGGTGCCGAAGCTCAGTCTCCTCGAGTTCCGCCGCGCACAGGTCGTGGTGCTGCTCGAACTCGGCTAGCTTTCCTTTCCGCTGCGCCAGCGAGGCCTCGAGCTCTTCTTTGTGGCCGTGAAGTTCGTCTTCGACGCCCGTGAGCCGGTTTCGATAATCAGCGCGGACGCGCTTGGCCACTTCCGGGCGATATTTGCCCCCGAGATCATGGAGCTTCGCGAGCCATTCCATGTACTGAGCCCGCCGCTCCAGAAGCGTACGGATCGCATCGGGTATCACGAGATCCTGTCCTTCCTGCTCCGCGGTCATGCGTCCCCCTCCGCCTCGAACCGAGTTTCGCCGCTCACGATCGTTCTCCGAATCCTGCCCGGAAGCACCCAGCCCACGAGAGGCGTATTCCGGCTCCGCGAGTAAAAACGGGCCGGATCCACCGTCCAGGATTCGTCTGGCGTATACAGCACGATGTCCGCCGGTGCGCCCGGTCGCAACGTGCCCGTGTCGAGTCCCATGATTCGCGCCGGCGCGCAGGACATCCGATCGATCAATCCGGACAGCGTCATATGCCCGGGTTCGACGAGTGATTTCATACACAGGGAAAACGCCGTCTCGAGTCCGTTGATTCCGAACGGCGCGTCGTCGAACTCCCGCTCTTTCTCATCGTAATGATGCGGGGCGTGGTCCGTAGCGATCACGTCGATCACTCCCTCGACCAGTGCCTGGCGCACGGCCTCCACGTCTTCTTCCACCCGCAGCGGCGGGTGCACCTTCGCCTGCGTGTTGTAACCACGCACGAGATCTTCGGTGAGAAGCAGGTGGTGCGGAGTCACTTCGGATGTGACGCGAAGCCCTCGATCCTTTGCCCAGCGCAGCTGATCGACCGACTGGCGGGCAGACACGTGACATACGTGCAGGTGCCCCCCAGTGAGCTCGCTGAGCATCACGTCCCGGGCAACCATCCCGGCTTCGGCCGCATTTGGAATTCCGCGCAGCCCCAGGGCCGTTGCCACTCGGCCCTCGTTCATCACTCCGCCGGGCGTCAGGCCCGGGTCCTCTGCGTGCTGAAGCACCGGAATGTCGAACGTCTGCGTGTACTCCAAGAGTCGTCGCATCAGCCCGGAATCGTGGACCGGATGACCGTCGTCGGAGACGGCCACTGCCCCGGCCGCGACGAGTTCGCCGATCTCCGTCATCTTCTCGCCCTTCTGGCCGATCGATGCCGCCCCGATCGGCATCACCCGCGAGGCCCGCACTGCCCTTCCAGCCGCCCGGACATACCCTACCGCCGCCGGATCATCGATCGGGGGATCGGTGTTCGGCATCGCCCAGATCGTGGTGAAGCCCCCCGCGACGGCTGCTCTCGACCCGGTCGCGATCGACTCCTTGTGCTCCCCACCCGGCTCCCGGAGATGGACATGGACGTCGATCAGTCCCGGTGACACCGTGAAGCCCGAGGCGTCGATCGACTCCGCACCCTCCGGCGCCTCGACGTCCGGGCCGACCGCCTCGATCAGACCGTCGATCACGAGAACTGCCGCGGGAGCGTCGAGTCCCTGCGAGGGGTCGACCACCCGGCCGCCGTGAATATGCAGGGGCCGGCTCATGCTTCCCCCTTCTTGGCTTCTTCGGCTCGCTCAGGCGCGCCGCCTGCGAGCAGGTAGAGGACCGCCATGCGAACGGCGACTCCGTTCGTCACCTGTGGCAGGATCACCGACTGCGGCCCATCCGCCACGTCCGAGTCGATCTCGACCCCGCGGTTCATCGGACCGGGGTGAAGGATCACTGTATCTCCGGGCGCCCTGTCGAGCCGCGCCTGTGTAACACCGTACACTCTATTGTACTCGCGCAGCGATGGAATGTAGCCCGCATTCATTCGCTCGAGCTGAAGACGCAGCACGTTGAGGGCATCGGCCCACTGGATGGCATCTTCGACGTGCGTGAACACCTGGACTCCGAGGTCTTCGATCGCCGCCGGGATCAGGCTCCGAGGTCCGCATACCGCCACCTCGGCACCCAGTTTCTGCAGACCGAAGATGTTGGACCGTGCGACGCGGGAATGTACGACGTCTCCCACGATGCAGACCTTCAGGCCTTCGATTCGTCCGAACGAATCGCGTAACGTGAGAAGATCGAGCAGGGCCTGTGTCGGATGCTCGTGCTGCCCGTCACCGGCATTGATCACGTTCGACGGAATCCTGTCCGCCAGGAACTGCGCGGCGCCCGAGGATCCGTGTCGGATTACCACCATGTCGATCCGCATGGCCTCCAGGTTCCTCGCCGTGTCGACGAGCGTCTCGCCCTTCACGACCGAGGAACCGCTCGCCGCTACATTCACCGTGTCTGCGCCGAGGCGTTTCTCCGCGAACTCGAATGAGATCCGGGTTCGCGTGGAGGGTTCGAAGAACAGGTTGACGATTGTCTTCCCGCGCAGAACGGGCACTTTCTTGATCGCCCGCTCGCTGATCTCCTTGAATGGCTCTGCCGTGTCGAGGATCGCGCTGATCGTGTCGCCCGACAGCGTCTCGAGACCGATCAGGTCCTTGCCCAGCCCGGAGTCCGGCCGCTTATCGTTCATTGCGCCTCTGCTGCGGAGACGAGGGTGACGGATGACTCGTCGTCGAGTCCGGGAACCCGGACCTCCACCAGGTCCTGGGCCGCGGCATCGACTACAAGGCCCACGAAGTCTGCCTGGATCGGTAGCTCTCTTCCACCCCGGTCCACGAGAACGCAGAGCTCGATCTTGCGTGGCCGGCCGAAGTCAGCCAGCTCCTGAAGTGCTGCCCGGATCGTACGCCCCGTGAACAGCACGTCGTCCACGATCACCACACGGTCCCCTGTGATGTCACCGGGGATCTCCGTCATCCCGATGATCGGCATGGGGCCTATCTGGTGCAGATCGTCTCGATACAATGTGATGTCGAGGCTTCCAGTGGGGACGTCGAAACCACCGGAGTCCTTTAGAATCGATGCCAGTCGTGCCGCCAATTGAACGCCGCGTCGGCGGATTCCGACGAGCAGGAGCCCTTCTCCACCACCTCGAGCCGTGATTTCCGACGCCAGCCGATGCAGAGTCTCATCCACACCTGCTGCGTCGAGAAGTTGTTGGGCTTTCTCCGAAGTCATTCCGTGTTTCCTCCCTGGGCCGAACGGGGCCGGGATCGAGTCCGAACGGCATTCGATGTGCCTGCGCGGGCGGGCCTCGGGACCGAAAATGAGGTGTATCCGGGATCCGGCCCGCCGCAGTATACGTACCCCATCGCGGGGGATCAACGGGCCGATTTCGAGCGGCCCTGAACTCCTCCGTCAGGGCGTTCTCCGGGATCGGTCGCTTGTCTTGGTCCGTCCCCGTTCCTAGCTTGCCGCCGCTTCCACATGGCCGGGCCGGGCCCTGCCAGGCCAGTTTTCTGAATCGACGGGAGGACCATGCGACGCTCACGACTCGGAACCCTCGCAGCCCTGGTATTAGCGGTCCCACCGGCATGGGCAGCCGGGCGGGTGCCGGATGCGCGGCCCGTGTCGCCGCAGCCTGGCCAGGAGGCGGTCGAGGTAGACGCTCCGCGCGTGATTCTGTCTGGTCTCCCGTTCGCGCTCACGATCAAGGCACCCGGAAACGACGGCTCCACTCGCTTCACAGTTGTGGGAGCCACCGGCAGGCAGCTTGGTGCCGCAGTGTTTCAGCCCGGCACCGAGTCGGTCGTTATCGAGGACCTTCGAATCGATG
>JBDGUZ010000057.1:0-12794 GCA_039585915.1 Gemmatimonadota bacterium | reverse complement strand
ACGCCGATCGCGATGGACACGGAACTGCGATTCGCGATCCGCGAAGGCGGAGGTACCGTCGGCGCAGGCGTCGTCACCGAGATCATCGAGTAAACCGGTATGGCATCGAATAGAGACCAGATCACGCTCGAGTGCACGAAGTGCAAAGAGCGGAATTACTCGACGACGAAGAACAAGCGGAAACATCCGCAGCGGGTGGAGTATAGAAAGTATTGCCCCCGTTGCGATGCGCATACGGAACACAAAGAGACGCGCTGACGCGCTGAGCGTGTCAGCGGCGCCGGCTCCGGGCCCCGGTTTTCGATCCGGGCCTCGATTTCGCTCGAATCGGGCGAAAGGAGCCGGCGTTTCCGTCCACCGAGCGGGTGTGGAATTCAGACGGGAGACGAACGGTAGATGGTCGGGATCCGAGGAATGCAGGAGTTCTTCGAGGGCGTGCAGACGGAGATGCGAAAGGTCACGTGGCCCGACCGCGAGCAATTGCGGAATGCGACGGCCGTGATTCTCGTATTCGTCGTTATACTCGCGATCATTATCGGGCTGATGGACTCCGTGTTCTCTGCCTTCGTCCGCGGCTTCGTTGGGCTGTTCAGTGGCTGAGACGACAAACGAGATGGCAGAGGCGCAGTGGTTCGCGATTCAGACCTACTCGGGACACGAGAATAAGGTCAAGTCGCTGCTCGAGAGGAAGATGGCAGAGCTCGGCAGCGAGCCCGAGGAGCGAGACGTCCGCGAGGTCATCGTTCCGACTCGCGAAGTCGTAGAGATCAAGGGCGGGAAGAAGGTCCGGACGACGAAGCGGCTGTACCCGGGCTACGTGCTGGTGAACATGGTCCTGAACCAGGATTCCATGTTCCTGATCACGAGCACGCCGAGCGTGATCAAGTTCCTCGGTGGCGGGGCGAAGCCTCAACCCCTGCGTCACGAAGAGGTGAACAAGATCCTCGGTGTGGCGGAGGAAGTCGAAGAAGAGGGCCCGAAGCAGGAAATCCCGTTCGATGTCGGGCAGGTAGTGGAGGTCACCGAGGGTCCGTTCAGCGATTTCAGCGGAACGGTCGAGGAGGTCATCCCGGACAAGGGCAAGGTACGCGTTCAGGTCAGCCTGTTCGGCCGGCCGACCAGCGTAGAGCTGGATTATACGCAGCTGAAGGGATACTGACGGACCCGGCGGACACCGACGGACCCACGAGGCGAGAGATGGCGAAGAAATCGACAAAAAAAGTGATGGCATACATCAAGCTTCAGATCCCGGCCGGCCAGGCTACACCGGCGCCGCCGGTTGGTCCGGCGTTGGGGCAGCACGGTGCGAACATTATGGAGTTCTGTAAGCAGTTCAATTCGAAGACGTCGAGTCAACCGGGGATGATCATTCCGGTCGTCATCACGGTCTACGCTGACCGGAGCTTCTCGTTCATCACGAAGACACCTCCGGCTGCCGTGCTGCTCAAGAAAGAGTTGGGGCTGGACTCGGGCTCAGCCGAGCCCAACAGAGAGAAGATCGCTAAGGTCACTCGGGCTCAGTTGAGAAAGATCGCCGAGATCAAGATGGAAGATCTGAATGCTAATGACCTCGACGCGGGTGCGCGGATGATCGCCGGCACCGCCAGGTCGATGGGGATCGAGGTGGCGGACTGATGGCGAGGCATGGAAAGAAATACCGGAATGCAAATACCGGTCTCGAGGAAGATGTGGTCGTCGTCGCGCCCGAGGCGATCGAGCAGGTCAAGGAGATGGCCTTCGCGAAGTTCGACGAGACGATCGACGTAGCGGTTCGCCTGGGAGTCGATCCGAGGCATGCCGATCAGATCGTGCGAGGTACCGTGATTCTTCCTGCCGGAACGGGCCGCACGGTTCGAGTCCTGGCACTGGCCCAGGGTGACAAGGCTCGCGAGGCCGAGGAGGCCGGCGCGGACTTCGTCGGGAAGGAGTTCATCGAGAAGATCGAGGGCGGTTGGCTCGACTTCGACGTGGCGATCGCGACCCCGGATCTGATGAAGGACGTCGCGAAGCTCGGTCGGGTACTCGGTCCGCGAGGTCTGATGCCCTCGCCGAAGGCCGGAACGGTCACGATGGACGTCGGGCGTGCCGTACAGGAGGCGAAAGCCGGGAAGATCGAGTTTCGGGTAGACAAGTTCGGCAATGTCCATGCGCCGATCGGCAAGGTGAGCTTCGAATCCGGAAGCCTCGAGGAGAACTTCGAGGCTTTGATGGATGCGATCAAGCGGAACCGGCCGTCCGCCGCCAAGGGCACTTACATACGGTCCGTTACGGTTAGCAGTACGATGGGTCCGGGTGTGTCCATCGATCCGACCAGCTACCGCTGAGCGACGGGAGAACGTCGGAATGAGAATCGACGAGAAGCAGGCGATGTCGGCGGGTATTGCCGAGATCCTCGACAAGGCGGGGGCCGTCTACGTGACGGACTTCACCGGGCTCGATGTGCAGGCGCAGGGGGAATTGCGGTCCAGGTTGCGCGAGTCCGGTGCGGCGTATCGTGTCGTGAAGAACACACTGATGATCCGTGCGCTCGAGGGGCTCGATTTTGAGGGTCTCGAAGAGCATCTGACAGGTCCGACGGGCCTCGTCCTCACCGGCGAGGACCCGCTGGCCCCCGCGAAGGTCGTCCGTGATTTCGCCAGGGAGCACGACAACAGGCCCGTCGTCCGGGTCGGAGTGGTCGACAGGCGCACGGTACAGGCGGAGGATATTGCGAGGCTGGCTGATCTTCCGGGTAGAGATTCTCTGCTCGGTTCGATCGCCGGGGCATTGACGGCTTCCGTCGGAGGCATGGTTGGCGTCCTCGGCGGGTTGATGCGAGATATCGCATACATGGTCGAAGAGGTGGCGAAGAAGGGAGAAGGGCAGGACTGAGTCCGCCCGACCCTCGAAGCGGGCTCGGTGCGGCTTCTCCACACCGGCTCGATGTTTGGCAACAACGCAGGGAGTACGTGAAGCGATGAGCAAGGTTGAAGAACTGCTAGAGGCGATCGGCTCTCTCACCGTCCTTGAGGCGGCGGAGCTGAAGGAAATGATGGAGGACAAATTCGGTGTCACGGCCGCCGCCCCGATGGCTGTCGCCGTCGGTGGCGCAATGCCCGGCGCCGGTGCCGCCGAGGCCGAGGAGCAGACGGAGTTCGATGTCATGCTCGTCGGCGTGGGTGACAAGAAGATCCAGGTGATCAAGGTCGTTCGCGAGGTCACGGATCTCGGTCTGAAGGAAGCCAAGGAACTCGTGGACAACGCCCCCAAGGCGGTCAGGGAAGGTGTTGAAAAGGAAGAGGCCGAGGCTATCAAGGCGAAGCTCGAAGAGCAGGGAGCCACAGTCGAGTTGAAGTAACGCTGTGAGGGGGGCGCGATCGTCGCGTTTCCGCCGCACAGCTGACTCAGACCGTGGCTCGGAATGCAGGAATGCTTCGTCCGACAGAATCTGATGCGCGCACGGCGCCCCGTCGATCCGGCGGAGCCTCACGGCTCTCGCTGGACGAGGGGCTTCGTGCGCCTCTACGTCTGCGTCCTGATCGGACGAGCCCATTCGAATTCGAGGGGTAACTGAAGTTGGCGACATCGATGAAGAACGATTCCGTAGTCTCGTTCGCGAAGTTGGATACACCGATGCCCATGCCGCACTTCCTCGAAGTGCAGCTTGAGGCGTTCGACCGCCTGCTGCGGTCCGGTCCCGAGGCGGGGCGCCAGGACGTAGGCCTAGAGCGGGTGTTCCAGGAAATCTTCCCGATCACCGACGTGAACGAAAATTATTCGCTCGAGTTCGTGGACTACTCGATCGGCGAGCCGAAATACTCCGTAGAGGAGTGCATGGAGCGCGACATGACGTTCGCCGCTCCGCTGAAAGCAACTCTGCGGCTCGTCATGTTCGAGGATCTCGGAGAAGGTGAAAAGCGCCCGGCGGACATTCTCGAGAAAGAAGTATATCTCGGTGATCTCCCGCTGCTGACTGAGCAGGGCACGTTTGTAGTGAACGGTGCCGAGCGGGTGATCGTCAGCCAGCTCCATCGTTCGCCCGGCGTCGTATTCGAGGAGAACGTCCATCCGAACGGGACTCGACTGTCCTCGGCGCGGATCATCCCGTTCCGGGGATCGTGGGTCGAGTTCACGCTCGACATCCACGACGTGATTCACGTCCACATCGACAAGCGGAAGAAGTTCCCGGCGACTGCACTCTTGCGTGCGTTTGGACATGGGACGGACGCGGACATCCTCGAGCTGTTCTACACGGTGCGCAACGTCGCGCTGGAGGAGATTGCCGAGGATCGGACCGCCAGGCGTGAAGTGATCGGGACCCTCGTGGCCTGTTCCGTCCTGGACAAGGCGTCCGACGCCAAGCCTGTGAAGGTCGAGTTGAAGGGATTCGATCCCGCGGACGTGGAAACTCCGTTCTGGCTCGCGGCCGACTTCAGCGATCCGGAGTCAGGTGAATCGCTGGCGCAGGTTGGAGAGAAGCTGGATGACACGCTCGTCCGACGATTCAAGACGGCGGGCATCAAGAAGGTCGACGCGTACGACAACCCCGAGGCATTCCTCGCCCGCCGCACCGAAGAGGTTACCGACGAGTTGGTCGATCGGCTGGTGCGCGCGGGAGTCCCTGAGATCGAGGTCTTCTCGAGCGCAGCGTTCATTCCCGTCAGGGGATCGTACGAGGACCTCGTGATGCGGCGTGACTGGAGCCAGAAGCCACGGTTGGCTGCCGACGTCGTGGATCCGAAGACTGGTGAGGTGATCGCCGAGAAGGGCGATGAATTCGACGAGAAGCAGTTCGCGAGCCTGAAGGACAAGAAGGTTCGTGACGCACTGGTGTTCACCGGCGGACCCAGGGGTGAGTCGCCTCTGATCAAGAACACGTTGGCCAAGGACCCGACGCACGGCGAGGCGGACGCGCTGCACAGCATCTACTCACTCGTGCGTCCGGGCGAAGCGCCGAACCTCGCGACTGCGCGCACAGCGCTGGACCGGCTGTTCTTCAATCCGAAGCGCTACGATCTGGGCCGGGTTGGGCGTCACAAGGTCAACCACCGTCTGCGGGAAGTTTATCGGATGCTCGATTTCGGGCTTCCGGACGCCGACGTGGCAGTGCTCGAGCCATCGGACTTCGTGGCGATTATCAGGTACCTGATCGAGCTCCATGAGGGGCGGGGCTACACGGACGACATCGACCACCTCGGGAATCGTCGGGTCCGGTCCATCGGCGAGTTGATCGCCAACCAGTTCTCGGTCGGCCTGTCGCGCATGGCGCGACTGGTCCGGGAGCGTATGTCGATCAACAGCGATCCGGAGAAGATGTCGATTGACGACCTGGTGAACGCGCGCACGGTCAGCGCGGTGATCCAGGCTTTCTTCGGCAGCTCGCAGCTCAGCCAATTCATGGACCAGACGAATCCGCTGTCCGAGCTCACGCACAAGCGGCGCTTGAGTGCCCTGGGCCCGGGAGGCCTGAGCCGTGAGCGGGCCGGATTCGAGGTACGCGACGTTCACTATTCGCACTACGGGCGGATGTGTCCGATCGAGACGCCCGAGGGTCCGAATATCGGACTTATCACTTCGATGACCACCTTCTCCAGGCTCAATGAGCTGGGATTCCTGGAGACGCCGTATCGGAAAGTCATCGACGGAAAAGTGACGGACGAACTCCAGTGGCTGTCGGCCAGCGAGGAAGAGGACTACTCGGTAGCCCAGGCGAATGCGCAGATCGCTTCGGATGGCACATTCGTCCGTGATCTCGTCCTGTGCCGGCGCCGGGATGACTATCCACTGTTGCCGCCCGACGAAATCGATTTCATGGACGTGGCGCCTGACCAGCTGGTGGCCGTGTCGCCCGCGCTGATTCCATTCCTCGAGCACGACGACGCGAACCGCGCGCTGATGGGATCGAACATGCAGAGGCAGGCGGTTCCGCTGCTGTTCCCCGCGGCGCCGTTTGCGGGAACGGGACTGGAAGAGAAGGTCGCGCAGGACTCGGGTTCGGTGGTGTCGGCCCGCCGCGGTGGAATCGTGACTCACGTTACAGCCGAAGAGATCGTGATCGACACGGGAGCCTCCCGTTCGAAGGACGAGGCTCCCCTGGCCCGGCTGTCGCAGTATGACCGCTATCGGCTCAAGAAATTCTGGCGTACGAACCAGGACACAGCAATCAACCAGCGTCCGATCGTCGAGGTCGGCCAGAAGATCGCCGCGGGACAGGTGATTGCGGACGGCGCGTCCACCGACTTCGGAGCGCTGGCGCTCGGTCGGAACGTCACGGTCGCGTTCATGCCGTGGTACGGGCACAACTTCGAAGACGCGATCGTGATCAGTGAGCGCCTTGTGAAGGATGACGTGTTTACGTCGGTCCATATCCAGGAACTGGAGCTCCACGTTCGCGACACGAAACGTGGAACCGAAGAGATCACGGCCGAGATTCCGAACGTGTCGGAAGAGGCGCTCGTCGATCTGGACGAACGTGGAATCGTTCGGATCGGAGCAGCCGTGAAGACTGGCGACCTGCTCGTCGGGAAGATCACACCGAAGGGCGAGACGGAGCTGTCGCCCGAAGAAAAGCTGCTCACGGCGATCTTCGGCGAAAAGGCGAAAGACGTGAAGGACAGCTCGCTTCGTGTCCCGCCCGGCGTCGAAGGAACGGTGATCGATGTCAAGATCTTTTCGCGTCGGATCGATGATCCCCTGCTGGAGCGCGAGCATGGTGAGCGTATCGGGCGCCTCAGAGAGGCTGAGCGCGAGGAGATCACACGCGTCGTCGAGGCCCGCGATCTGGAGCTTCGCAGTGCGGTCGAAGGTCAGACGGTGGCGCTGTTCCTGAAGCGCGGTACGATTGAGCCGCTGCTCAAGGAAGGGAAGAAGCTGAGCGCGGCGGTCCTCGCCAGTCTCGACTTCGGTGAGGTCGATCTCAGCACGCTGAAGGTGAAGAACGAGGACGCCAGTCGCAGGGCCCGTCGTGTGATCGACGAAGCGAAGCGGCGGGTCGAGAGGATCCGTGAGCGAACCGAAGAGGGGATCGACCGCGTATTCCAGGCCGACGAACTCTCACCGGGTGTGGTACAGCTCGTGAAGGTCTACCTGGCGGAGAAGCGCAAGATCTCGGTCGGCGACAAGATGGCCGGTCGTCACGGGAACAAGGGGATCATCGCCCGCGTCGTACCCGAGGAGGACATGCCGGTCCTGCCCGACGGTACGGGAGTGGACATCGTCCTCAATCCGCTCGGCGTGCCGAGCCGGATGAACGTGGGGCAGATTCTCGAGACGCACCTGGGATGGGCCGCGCGGCAACTCGGATTTCGCGCCCAGACCCCGGTATTCCAGGGAGCGACAGAGGACGAAATCGGAGCCCTGCTGAAGCTGGGCGGAGCGCTCTGGGCCGGCCGGTTCCTGGGCCCGGATGTCGAGACGCCGAGTGTGGACTCGGAGACGATTCAGCTGTTCGTCGGTGGAATCCAGCGGTTCGAAGGAGAATTCGAACCGAAGCGGAATGGTCACCCTGCCGGTCTCGGTCGGAGCCTCGATGCGTATCTGCAGGCCAAGGCCGATAAGGACGCGAAGCAGTTCCTGGGATTGATCGGTGACTACGTGCTGGAGGTGGCGCGTGCGGCAACCGGGGCGACTACCGCGCCTCAGCTCAAGAAAGCGAGCTGGCCCGCGGCCGCCGAGCTGGTGGGCAAGCGGAGCCTGAAGTCAGGCCTCGATGCCGCGGTCGTCGAGTTGATGCTGAAGGGTGGACTGAAGCCGGGCGGAAAAATGCGGCTCAGCGACGGTCGCTCAGGCGTGCCGTTCGACGCCGACGTCACCGTCGGGGAAATCTACATGATGAAGCTGTCCCACCTTGTGGATGACAAGATCCACGCGCGTTCGATCGGGCCGTACAGCCTGGTCACGCAGCAGCCGTTGGCCGGTAAGGCCCAGTTCGGTGGTCAGCGATTCGGGGAGATGGAGGTCTGGGCGCTTGAGGCGTACGGAGCGGCGCACACCCTTCAGGAGATGCTGACGGTGAAGTCTGATGACGTTACGGGACGAAGCCGGGCCTACGAGGCAATCGTGAAGGGCGAGAACCTGCCACGACCGGGGGTTCCGGAGAGCTTCAACGTCCTGGTCAAAGAGCTGCAGGCTCTGGGACTGAGCGTGGAGCTGGGTAGCAACGAGGACGATTCGATCTTCGCGAACTGACGCAACGCAGCGATAAGAGGGGTCTAACAGGATGATCGACTTTCCCCGCCACCGCGGAACGAGCTCGGCCGACTTCGATTGGATTCAGATCAAGATCGCGTCACCCGACGAGATCCGGTCCTGGAGTTACGGAGAGGTCACGAAGCCCGAGACGATCAACTATCGGTCGTTCAAGCCGGAACGGGATGGACTGTTCTGCGAGCGCATTTTCGGTCCAGTCAAGGACTGGGAGTGCCACTGCGGGAAGTTCAAGCGAATTCGATACAGGGGACATATCTGCGACAAGTGCGGAGTCGAAGTCACACTGTCGAAGGTCCGTCGTGAGCGGATGGGCCACATCGAGCTGGCGGTTCCCGTTGCGCATATCTGGTTCTTCAAGACGCTGCCGTCGCAGATGGGCTATCTGCTTGGAATGAAGCTCCGTGACCTCGAGAGCGTGATCTACTACGCGGCGCACGTGGTCACGAATCCCGGCAAACAGGAAGTCGAGTACCAGCAGGTCCTGGACGAGGACGCGTACTGGGAGCTCACGGAGAAGGCCCGGGAGGAAGGCGACACTGATTTCCGCGTCGAGATCGGCGCCGAGGGTGTCCGCACGCTGCTCGGAAATTTGGACACGGACGACCGTCCGGTCACGCAGCGCAATCGTGACGGGAAGGGACTCGAGCGGCTCGCCGACCAGCTTCGAATCGAGGTGGCGACGGAGACTTCGAAGCAGCGGAAGAAAAAGAAGCTGAAGCGACTCAAGGTCATCGATTCGATCCGCGGCAGCGATGTGGACCCGACGAAGCGGAACGACCCCGAACACCTGATTATGGACGTGATTCCGGTTATTCCGCCGGATCTGCGCCCGCTGGTTCCTCTGGATGGCGGTCGATTCGCGACTTCCGACCTCAACGACCTGTATCGGCGCGTCATCAATCGGAACAACCGGCTGAAGAAGCTGCTCGAGATGCGAGCGCCGGAAGTGATCCTGCGGAACGAAAAGAGGATGCTGCAGGAGGCCGTTGACGCCCTGTTCGACAACGGCCGCCGGGGCAAGGCGATCCGTGGACGCGGCAAGCGCCCTCTGAAGTCCCTGTCCGACATGCTCAAGGGCAAGCAAGGCCGATTCCGTCAGAACCTGCTCGGGAAACGCGTGGACTACTCCGGCCGCTCGGTAATCGTGGTCGGTCCGGAGCTCAGGCTGCACCAGTGCGGTCTGCCGAAAGTGATGGCGGTGGAACTGTTCAAACCGTTCATCATTCACGAGCTGGAGCGGCGCGGATTCGCAGAGACGGTCAAGCGGGCGAAGAAGCTGGTAGAGCAGCTCGATCCGAAGGTGTTCGAGGTGCTGGAGGACATCATCAGGGACCACCCGGTTCTTCTAAATCGGGCGCCGACCTTGCACCGACTCGGAATTCAGGCATTCGAGCCGGTCCTGGTCGAGGGGAAGGCGATCCGGATCCACCCGCTCGTGTGCGCGGCATTCAACGCTGACTTCGACGGCGACCAGATGGCCGTGCACGTGCCTCTTTCATTCGAGGCACAGCTCGAGGCGCGGATCCTGATGCTGTCCAGCAACAACATTCTGAAGCCGGCAAACGGGCGACCGATCACCAGCCCGAGTCAGGACATGGTTCTCGGCTGCTACTTCGTTACCAAGACACCGTCGGACTTCGCGCAGGCTGGCGAGTCGAGTGATCTGCAACACTTTCAGAGTTTTGCGGAGGTCGAACTCGCGATCGCCAATGGCGCACTGCAGACGGAACACAGAACGCCTGACTTCCACCGTCCGATCCGCTACCTCGACGATGACCGGTGGATCGTTACGACGGTCGGTCGGGTGTTATTCAACGCGATCGTCCCGGAAGGCGTTCCGTTCGTGAACGCCACGATGGGCAAGGGAACGCTGAACGACCTCGTATTCGACATCTTTCGGATCACCGGGCTTCGTCCGACGACCGATTTCCTAGACAACCTGAAGAATTTCGGGTTCCGCTACGCCACGCAGGGCGGCATTTCCGTCGGGATGGAGGACATGGTCATCCCGGAGGAAAAAGCGAAGATCCTGTCCGAGGCGCAGGGCGACGTGGATCGGTTCACGCGGGCTTACCACAAGGGCGTGATCTCGTTCGGCGAACGGTACAACAAGGTGATCGACGCCTGGACGCACGCGAACAACGACGTGGCCGACGCGATGGTACAGGGCATGGCCCGGTCGCGCGACGGGTACAACCCGATCTACATGATGTTCGACTCGGGCTCCCGCGGTTCGCGCGACCAGATCCGTCAGCTTGCCGGGATGCGAGGCCTGATGGCCAAGCCCCAGAAGAAGCTGACGGGAGGGATCGGCGAGATCATCGAGAGTCCGATCCGGGCGAACTTCCGGGAAGGACTGAGCGTGCTCGAGTACTTCATCTCGACGCACGGAGCCCGGAAGGGTCTGGCCGACACGGCGCTGAAGACGGCCGATGCCGGCTATCTGACACGGCGCCTGGTGGACGTGGCGCAGGATGTCACGATCGCGATGGAGGACTGCGGAACGGTCCTCGGCCTCGAAGTGTCCGCGCTGAAGGAAGGCGAAGACATCATCGAGCCCCTGAAGGACCGGGTCGTGGGCACGGTGGCGCGGGAGGACGTGGTCGATCTGATCAGCGATGAGATCATCGTCAAGGCAGGCGAGATCATCAACGAGGAGGCCTCCGAGGCGATTGACGAAGCGGGTCTTCAGTCCGTGAAGATTCGCTCGGTCCTCACCTGTGAAGCGCGACAGGGGCTGTGCCAGAAGTGCTACGGCCGGAACCTGGCCACGTGGAAGACGGTCGAGGTCGGCGAAGCCGTGGGGATTATCGCGGCCCAGTCGATCGGTGAGCCGGGCACGCAGCTCACGCTGCGAACCTTCCACATCGGAGGTACGGCGGCGCGCATCGCCGCTCAGACGCAGCGGAAATCGAAGCTCCATGGATCCGTCGGGCTCGAGCGGATCACGGTAGTCAAGAGCCCGGATGACCGGCAGGTAGTGACGAGCCGGGAAGGGCAGTTGCTGATGCGCACCGAGGGTGACCGGGTTCGGTCGCGGCTCGCCGTGCCGTACGGCGCTACGCTGCACGTGGCGGATGGAACAGCGGTGGATCCCGGCGACCTGCTGTTCAGCTGGGATCCGTACTCCGAGCCGATCGTGGCCGACCACGACGGAAAGGTCGTTTACGAGGACATCGTTCCGGAGGAGACATTCCGCGAGGAGCTCGACGAAGCCACGGGCCGGCGACAGCTGGTGATCATCGAGGACCGTGACAAGAAGCTGCATCCGCGACTTGAGATCGTTGATTCGAACGGCAAGAAGCTGCGCGAGTTTATCGTACCGGTTGGCGCGCAACTGCTGGTTCACGACAAAGAGAAAGTCCGGCCCGGCGATACGCTTGCCAAGATCAGTCGCGAAGCGTACAAGACGCGCGACATCACTGGCGGCCTTCCGCGCGTCGCCGAGCTGTTCGAAGCGCGCCGCCCGAAAGACCCGGCCACGATCACCGAGGTGGATGGCCGGGTTGGATTCGGCTCGATCAAGCGGGGCAAGCGGGAAATCATAGTGACGATGGATGGCGGCGAGGAGCAGGTGTACCAGGTCCCGGTCGGAAAGCACCTTCGGGTACACGAGGGTGACCAGGTCCGCGCCGGCGATCGGCTGTCGGAAGGCCCGGTGAATCCGCATGATATTCTGCGGGTGAAGGGACCACGCGCGGTCCAGGAGTACCTGCTCAACGAGATTCAGGAGGTCTACCGCCTCCAGGGTGTGCGGATCAACGACAAGCATATCGGAGTGATCGTGCGCCAGATGCTCCAGAAGGTGCGGATCACGGAATCGGGCGATACCGAGTACTTGGAGGGCGAGCACATCGACCGGATGGACTTCCGCGAAACGACGCGAGAAGTGATCGCAAGTGGCGAAAGTCCACCCCGTGCGGAACCGGTGCTGCTTGGAATCACGAAATCGAGCCTGACGACCGAGTCGTTCATCAGCGCTGCCTCGTTCCAGGAGACGACCCGGGTCCTTACGGATGCGGCCGTGCGAGGAGCGATGGACGGGCTGAAAGGACTCAAGGAGAACATCATCATCGGCCATCTCGTGCCGGCCGGAACCGGAATTCACAGGTTCCAGGAGATGGAGTTCCTCGTCGGCGAGCCGCTGCAAGAGGAGCTCGATTCGCTGCGCCGGGTCGAACCCGAGCCGGAGACCGTCGTGCAGGCCGGGGGGCTGTTTGCCGAGCTGCGGGGCGATGGCGAGACAGCGGCTGCGGCAGAGCCGAGCGTCGAAGTCGTCGAAGTCACCGAATCAGAGGTGGTGGAGGAGCAGGCTCCGACGACCTGATAATCAGTCGGAAGGACGGTTCAGGGGTCTCCGGGACGACGTTCGGGAGGCCCCTGTTCATTCCTAACGCGGCGCCTGAAGCCAGCTTGACAGCGTCAGTGCCCGCATCTACCTTGCACGGTCTGTCGATCAGGGGATTGGCAGGTGTTTCCGCCGGGGGCGAGAAGAGTCGTCCCCGCACTTTTTTCCGCGCCTCCGGCGTCCGCGCTACGGACTGCATCGGAGACGCGGTTTTCGACGATACCCAGATGGGGGACACGGCCAGGCCATGCCCACGATC
>JBDGUZ010000056.1:0-12888 GCA_039585915.1 Gemmatimonadota bacterium | reverse complement strand
GCAGGTGTGGTCCGTATCGACCGATGCGGGCACCACCTGGAGGGAGTTGTTCCGAGGCACGTATCACAAGCAGATGGGGAGTGGGTTCTAGTCGGCCACCGTCCCCATCGCCTCGTGCAGCAGCCGGGCGGCAAGTACGGCCGTCCGGTCCCCTTCGTCACGCTCGGGCAGACACTCTACGACGTCCATCCCCACGAGGTCCCAGCCCGATTCCTGGATCAGCTCGATCGTCTGCCGTGGAGCTAGCCCCCCGGGGACCGGGTGTGCCACGCCCGGTGCGAAAGCCGGATCGAACGCATCCAGGTCCACGGTCAGCCACACTTTTGCGCCCACCCGTAGAATATCCGGCAGATCACCGGACTCGAGAATCGACCCGCCTCCCACGTCCCGTGCCTCGACGATCGCCAGGCGCCCGGGGTGCCGGCGCGCAACCTCCGCCTGCGCATGGTTCAGGGTCCGCACGCCGATCTGGGTGACGGTCGAGATGTGCTCCATCTCCAGCAGCCGGGCCGCGACGCAGGCGTGTGACCAGCGGTCCCCCCGGTACTCGGGATACAGGTCGGGGTGCGCATCCAGCTGGACGACGTGAATCTGTTCCCCCACCACTTCGAGCGCCTGGCCCAGCGGCATCGTGATTCCGTGATCCCCGCCGGCGACGAACAGCGCCTGGCCCCGGCCGAGGACGGCTGCCGCCTTCGCTGCGTACGTGGCGCGCGTCGCTTCCCAGGTCGCCTCGGGTTCCCAGTTCCCGAGGTCTGAGACGGCACCGGACAGGTCGATCCCCGTCTCCGTGGTCGCGTTGTACACCCGGCCGTCGTAGGCGAGGCGGATTCGACCCGGGCCCTCGCGGCTCCCCGGCCTGATGCTCGAAGACTGGTCGCACGGAAGCGCGGCGAATGCCAGCGGCAGGGTCGGGTCGGAGTCGGTAGCGAGCAGGCCGCCCAGCGGCAGCGGATGGTCGATCATGATGATGGTCCTCGGCCAAGCAGGAATCCGTCGCTCAGTGAATCGAGCGGATCAATCCAGAACTCGTGTCGTCCCGTTACGTGCGCTGTGCCTCCGACCTCGGGCTCGATCGCCGGGCGTCCGGCCAGCTCCAGTTCACGCACTGCGCGGACAGTAAACGTCGTGCCGAGAATACTCTCGACCTCGATCTCGCGGCTGACAGCCAGCTCGCCGCGCGCCTGCAGGATCGCGGCGAGTCCGCTGACCCCGGTTCCGGTCGGTGACCGGTCCACTTCGCCGTCGGCGAACACGCACACCTCCCGCATGTCGGCGTCGCCGTGCGCGGGCCCGATGAAGATCGTGCCGTACAGAAACTCGAGATCGGGATCGCCGTCGGGATGCGCCAGTGGAATCGCTGTGGATACGGCTCGCTTGATGCGCATGCCCAGGCCGATGATCGCCGACACGTTCTCGGGAACGAGCGCCAGTCCGAGTGGAGCCGCTTCGACGTAGGCATAGAACGCCCCGCCGAACGCCACGTCGAGTTTCACGCCTCCGACTCCCGGAACATCGACGTCCACGTCCCTCGTCAGCACGAAGGACGGTACGTTCAGGAACGTCACCCGCTCGACCCGCCGACCCCCGCCGACGCCTGGGTTCCCGGAGTCTTCCTGCGCCAGGTGCGCTGTCGCCGTCACCCGTCCGGCCGGCGTGTCGATGCGTGACTCCACGGTGTCGGGCCCGGTCGGGCGGCCCGGCAGCACACCCGTCTCCACCCCGAGCTTCACCACCCCGATGATCCCGTGCCCGCACATCGTGCTCCAGCCCTCGTTGTGCAGGAACAGCACGCCCGCGTCGCCGTCATCGGTTGCCGGCGGGAGGACGAGGCAGCCGTACATGTCGGCATGTCCGCGCGGCTCCCACATCACGGCGCGGCGCAGCGTGTCCTGATGCTCGCGGGCGTAGCGGCGCCGGTCGAGGATCGTCGTGCCCGGAATCTCGGGCCAGCCGCCGGTGATCACACGCAGCGGCTCCCCCGCCGTGTGAACATCGACCGTGTCGATCCGGATCCAGTCGGCGGGGGGCTGAAAGGCGAAACTGGACACGGGAGCGGACCTCCTCGTCGCTCTCATCGCTTGCACCGGCCGGAGCCGGGCGCGAACATCGAACCGACGCCGGCACCACGGCGCCTCGTTCGGTACACGATAGCCCTCCGGCGGCCGGGAGACACGGACCCTGGACACGATTCGCCTGCTCCACTTCACGGACCCGCACTTCGGACTGGGCCTCGGCCATGTGCCGCTGCGTGATTGGCCTGGAAAACGCCTCATCGGGGGAGCGAACCTGCTGTTCGGCCGCAGACGGCTGTTCGACGACGTTCCACGGAAGATCGAGGCCCTGGCGCGCTTCACTCGCGACGAATCCGCGGACGCGGTGGTGTGCACTGGGGACCTGTCAACCCTCGGGACCAATTCGGAACTCGCCGCTGCGCGGGCGGGCGTCGAGCCGTTCTTCGAAGCCCCGCTCGGGTTCGTCTGCCTGCCCGGCAATCACGATCTCTACACACGCAGCGTGGTACGTGAGCGGCGCTTCGAGCGGTATTTCTCGGATGGACTCAAGTCCGATATGCCCGACCTGTGCAACGACGGTCCGTGGCCCGTCGTGCGGTTGCTGGGTGACCAGGCTGCGATCGTCGCCGTGAACAGCGCGCGGCCGGTCCTGCCCTGGCAATCGAGCGGACGCATTCCGGAGGAGCAGTTGGAGGGGCTGCGGACGATCCTCGTCCTCCCGGAAGTCCGTCGGCGGTTCGTCTTCATCTCCACACACTATGCTCCGCTGCGCGCCGACGGCTCTCCCGACACGCCGCTGCACGGGCTCGAGAACGCAGACGCGTTCCTGGATATCTGCGCCGGCATGCAGCGCGGAGCGATCCTGTGTGGTCACATCCATCATGCATTCCGGTATTCGATTCCACCCGACGTGCTCTGCGGCGGCAGCGCCACGATGGACGGCCGGGAGGCGGCGTGGTGGTTCGAGATCGGGGAGTCACGGACCACGGTTCGTCCAGTTCGTTGGGACGGGGGCGCCTGGTCGCTCGATCCGGCGGACGAGCACGTGCCCATCGGATGAGCGGTCCGGACCACCGACTTCAGGCCACCGAACTCGAGATCCCGGTCGGCAGTCCCCCCGACGGCGCCGCGACTTCCGTCGGAGGCCTTCTCCTGCGACCTCCGGCGGCCGCAGGCCTGTTTCTGTTCGCGCACGGCGCGGGGGCGGGAATGAGGCACCCGTTCATGGAAGCGGCCTCGCATGCGCTGGCCGCGCGGCGGATCGCCACGCTTCGGTACGAATTTCCATACATGACAGCCGGCCGGCGAATGCCCGATCGGGGCGGTACCCTGGTGGAGACCGTCCGGACGGCCGCACGGACTGCGGTCGAGATCGTCCCTGACCTGCCGCTGTTCGCGGGCGGCAAGTCGATGGGCGGAAGGATGACTTCCACGGCGGCGGCCGAGCAGACGCTCGCCGGTGTCCAGGGGATCGTGTTTCACGGATTTCCGCTTCACCGACCGGGGGACAAATCTGATGCCCGGGCCGACCACCTCGCGGACGTGGCTCTCCCGATGCTGTTCCTCCAGGGGACCCGCGACCTGCTGGCGGAGCTGGGCCGGGTGAGGCGGGTCTGCGAGCGGCTGGGACCTCGGGCGACGCTCCGCGTGGTCGAGGGCGCCGACCACGGGTTCTCGGTTCTCAAGCGTTCCGGGCGAACCGACTTCGACGTTCAGGAAGAGATGGCGGACGCCGTGGCCGCGTGGATCCGACGATTGACGACCGGCCCCGGAAACGGGTAGTGTTCCGCATCAATCGGAGGCATGTGCCGATGCACTGGCCCTCGGCCTCGTCTCCCCTGAACAGGTGCGGTCAATGAGTCGATTCGGACATAAGAATTCGCGTGCGCTCGCCGGTGCTGCGATCCTGTCGCTGCTGGTCCTCGCCGGGTGCAAAGAGCAGGTGACGACGCTGGATGACATCGCCTCCGTCCGGGTCGTACATAATTCACCTGACATTCCAGCGTTCGACGCCTACCTGGAGGGGATCACAATCCCCCTCGCCTCGAACCTCGCGTACGGCGAGGCAGGCGACTTCGGTTTTGTGCCGGCGGTCAAGGGCGTGATCCTCGAACTCCGCGCCGTGGGATCGGACCCGAGGTCCGAACCGCTGTTCATGTCCCTCGGATTGACTCTCGGCCCGTCCGAAATCAACACTGCGACCGTGGCCGGACTCGGCAACTCGGACGATGCGACTGACAGTCTTCGTGTGCTTCTCGACCTCGAGGAGTTCGACGAAGTGGCCGGCGGAACGTGGCGGGCCAGGTTCTCACACGTGGTCTCCAATGCCGACGAGGTCGATATCGATATCGACGACAACGGGAGCATTGAAGAGACGCTGGACCGTTTCGAGACGAGCCACCCCGAGGGATTCGTGCTGCCCGCGGATCAATCGATCCCCATCACGCTCGTGGTAGAGGGGGAGCCCGTCCTCAAGTTCACCCTGCCGCCTCTCCCGGAAGGTCCGGAGTACTTCGTGTACATCACGGGCCTCGCAGGTGCTCCGGTAGGAGACCAGGCGGAGGTGAGACTGCTCCTGATGAACCAGGAGAGCCAGACTCTGTTCGTCTCCCGGGACGACTGACCACGACCTCCCCGCTGTGCCCTGCCCGTCGCAGGGGATAGATTCGGCCGCCATGGATACACTTACGCTCGCGATACTCGCCGCAGGCCTGTCATCGAGGTACGGGGCCGCCAAGTCACTGGACCCAGTGGGGCCCGACGGCGAGGCGCTGCTGGACTATGCCGTGTACGACGCGCTCGCCTCCGGCTTCGGGGCGATCGGCCTCGTCGTCCGCAGGGTTACCGAGGATGCGCTCCGACACCGGATCGAGACCCGGTTCGGTAGAGCGCTGCCCGTCTCATACGTGAGGCAGGAGCTGTGGCCACTTCCGGGCGGGCGCAGGCCACCGTCAGCCCGAATGAAGCCGTGGGGAACCGGGCACGCCGTGCTGCGACTCGCGGCTCTCGCACCCGGACCGTTCGCTGTGGCCAACGGTGACGACTTCTACGGACGGTCATCCTATGCGCGCCTAGCGGAGTCGCTCTCCGAGGACCCGACGGGAGCGACCTTCCACCTGATCGGATTTCGGCTCGGGTCCACCCTGTCGGAGCACGGCGGTGTGTCGCGCGCGATCTGCGAGGTCGATGGGAGCGGCCGGCTCGTAGGACTCGAGGAGGTGCTGGGAATCGAGGCCGTCGAAGAGGGCGCGCTGTTCGGACGGACCGTGGACGGAAAGCGGCGCATCCTCCAGCCAGATTCTCTGGTTTCGATGGGACTGTGGGGATTCACACCCGCCGTGTTTCCTCTGCTCGGACAGCGCTTCGCGGACTTTCTCGAGAAACACGGAGACGACCCGGAACGCGAGTTCCTGCTCAGCGACGCGGTCGGCGAATTGGTCAATTCCGGGGTGGCCGACGTGTGGGTCCACCCATCGGAGGAGCCCTGGTTCGGCATGACCTATAGGGACGATCGCGCTCGCGTCGAGACGCACATCGCGGAACTGGTCGAGCAGGGGGAGTACCCGGGGTCGTTGAGGCACGCGATGCGGCCGGTCGATCCGCGTGTGCCCGAGGCGGATGACGACACGAACGAAGATCAGGATGACGGGACCCCGGACGAGCCCGTTGAGACCGATCAGATTATCGGGTCCGTCGAACCTGTCGAGCCGGTCAAGCCCGGTCGGCCGGACGGCTCCGGAGCGCTCGACGAGCCAGGCACGCCGGACGCACCCGAAGATCCCGAGGCGCCCGAAACACTCGAATACCCGGGCCCGCAGGATTGGATCGGGTAGCCGCTCCGACTATGCGCCTCGAATTCTGGGACTGGCTGGTAATCGCCGCCTACGGGGCGCTCACGCTGGGAATTGGCCTCCGATTCGCGGGCCGAGCCGGCAAGGGCACGCAGGAATTCTTCCTCTCCGGCCGCTCTCTGCCCTGGTGGCTGCTCGGCACCTCGATGGTGGCCACGACTTTCTCCACCGACACGCCGAACCTGGTTACGGACCTCGTCCGCACGGGCGGCGTGAGCTCGAACTGGGTCTGGTGGGCGTTCCTGATCACTGGAATGTGCACCGTGTTCTTCTATGCCCGGCTATGGCGTCGTTCTGGCGTGTTCACCGACATGGGGTTTTACGAACTGCGCTACTCAGGCCGGCCAGCGGCCTTCCTGCGCGGGTTCCGCGCCCTCTACCTGGGTGTGTTCTTCAACGTGATGATCATGGCCACCGTGACGCTGGCGGCGATCAAGATCGGCGGAGTGCTGCTCGGGCTGGACAAGTACGCTACGGTCCTGGTGGCGGGTGGTATCACGGTGCTTTACTCGGCCGGCGCCGGCCTGTGGGGCGTGGTGATTACCGACCTCATTCTGTTCGTAGTCGCGATGGTCGGCTCGGTCTCGGCTGCGGTATACGCCCTCAACCAGCCGGAGGTCGGTGGACTCACAGGTCTCGTGTCGAACCCCGCCGTGACCGACAAGCTGTCTCTGCTGCCCGACTTCACGGACTGGCGAGTCGCGGTCCCGATCTTCGTCATTCCGCTCGCCGTGCAGTGGTGGAGCACATGGTATCCCGGCGCGGAACCGGGCGGCGGAGGTTACGTGGCGCAGCGCATGCTGGCGGCACGGGACGAGCGAGATTCGATGCGGGCGGTGCTGTGGTTCAACGTCGCTCACTATGCGCTGCGACCGTGGCCCTGGATTCTCGTGGCCCTGGCCTCGCTCGCGGTCTATCCGACGCTCGGCGATCTCGCGACCGCGTTTCCCCATGTCGATCCGTCGATCCTCAAGGACGACCTGGCCTACCCGGCGATGCTCATCTTCCTGCCTACCGGGCTGCTGGGACTGGTCGTGGCGTCACTCGCCGCGGCCTACATGTCCACCATCAGCACCCACCTGAACTGGGGCGCGTCATACATCGTCGAGGACTTCTATCGTCGCTTCCTGGTCTCCGGCCGGGACGAACGGCATTACGTGGCCGCGGCACGGATCGCGACCGTCGGCCTGATCGTCCTCGCGATGACCGTTTCACTGTGGCTCCACAACGCGCTGCAGGCATTCCAGATTCTGCTCCAGATCGGCGCCGGAACCGGACTCATCTTCTTACTCCGCTGGTTCTGGTGGCGGGTGAACGCGTGGAGCGAGATCTCGGGCATGGTCGTGTCGTTCGCAGTCGCCGTGTGGTTTCAGTTCTTCCATGTACGTGCCGGAATTGCTCCGATTCATCCCTCGGCACAGCTGTTGATCGGCGTCGCGATCACGACCATCGCTTGGTTGACCGTGACGCTGCTCACCCCCGCTGCCGATCGGGCAACGCTGCAGGAGTTCTACGACCGGATCCGACCGATGGGTCGAGGCTGGAACAAGGTCGTGGACACCAGGACGGCAGCCGACGACGGGTCCGGCGTCCCCGAAAGTGACGTCGGTGCGGCAATGCTCGGATGGGTGCTGGGCAGCCTTACAGTGTACGCCACGTTATTCGGCACCGGATACCTTCTGTACGGCAGGGCCCTGGCCGCGGTGATCGCCCTCGGCGTGGCCGCGACTGCCGCCATTGGCCTGTTCCGGGTCCTGCCGCGGATCGGATTCGAGTAGTCGAAGCGTCATTCGTTTGACATGCCGTGTAGTGCCCGACCTATTTTCGGTGTCCACTCCCGAGTGCTGACCGCTCATTTGCCGCCACTCTACGACTGCGAAAGAGAGAACCCAGAATGTTGAACCGTCGGATTATCGTCGCCGCGTTCGCCGCCCTGATGTGTATCTCTGCATCGGTCGCCGCGCCGGATGTGACGGCCCAGGACAGTCCGGTTCTCGATCGGATCGTCGAGACATCGACGCTGCGGGTAGGAATGTCGGGAAGTCAGCCACCGTTCAACATGAAGGCCCGTGATGGAACCCCGATGGGTCTGGAGGTTGACCTGGCGAACGCCCTGGCCGCCATGATGAAGGTCGAACTGCAGATCGTCGAGAAGCCGTTCGCTGACCTGATTCCCGCCCTGGAGGCCGGCGAGGTGGACATGGTCCTGTCCGGGATGTCGATCACGGCGGATCGGTCACGTACCGTGTCGTTCGTCGGGCCCTACATGATGTCCGGAAAGTCGATCCTTACCAAATCGGCCACCCTGGCGGCGATCCAGGAAGCTGGTGATCTGAACGAGTCCGACATCCGCCTCGTCGCGCTGCGGAATTCGACCAGCGAGGAGTTCGCTCGAACGAATCTTCCGGATGCCCAGTTGACTACGGTCGCTTCATACGACGAGGCCATTGAGATGCTGCGGGCTGATGAGACCGGCGCGCTGATCGCGGACATGCCGATCTGCATGCTCACCGTGATGCGGTTTCCGAATGACGGATTCGCTACGCTGGATCAGCCGCTGACCCTGGAGCCGATCGGTCTCGCCCTGTCCGCGAATGATCCACAGCTGGAAAACCTGGTGCGGAATTACATTGCCGCCCTGGAAGGAACGGGAATTCTCGAATCGCTCCGGAAGGCCTGGTTGGAGAACGGTTCCTGGGTAGCAGCTCTACCATGATCCTCGAGCGGCGGGTGTGACTGCCCGCCGTGATCACGAACGGTGCGGGCCGCTTCGCCAGACGCGTGAAGCGGCCCGTTTGAATTGAATGACTGATACCGAGAAGAACGACTCGTCCACCTCAGCCGGCCGCCAGCGCGGATTCTGGACTTCGATCCGCGAGGCGATCCACGGCACGGAACAGGACTTCACGACCGGAAGCCTGAACCGGGCGGTGTTCCTGCTCGCCATCCCGATGATGCTGGAGATGGCGGGTGAGTCGTTGTTCGCCGTGGTGGACGCGTTCTTCGTGGCCCGGCTGGGAGCCGAAGCGCTCGCCGCGGTCGGCATCACAGAGACCGTGCTCGAGATCATCTACGCCATCGCGATCGGACTCGGGATGTCCGTCACGGCCCTGGTCGCGAGGCGAATCGGGGAGCACGACGAACGCGCCGCGGCCCGCACGGCAGTGCAGGCGATCTGGGTCGGCCTCGGAGTGTCGATCCTGTTCGGTGTGGCGGGCGCGATCTGGGCGCCCGATGTGCTGCGTCTGATGGGAGCCGACCAGGCTACGGTCGCGCTGGGGGCGACCTACACACGGATCATTTACGGCTCGATGCCCGTGATCCTGTTCCTGTTCGTGAACAACGCGATCTACAGGGGCGCAGGTGACGCGGCGATGGCGATGCGATCGATCTGGATCGCCAACGGCATCAACATCGTGCTAGATCCCCTGTTCATCTTCGGCGTGGGTCCGTTTCCGGAGATGGGCCTCGCGGGCGCGGCCGTGGCCACGGTGATCGGACGGGGCATCGGGGTACTGTACCAGTTCTACGGACTCGGTCGAGGGACCCGACTGAAGGTCACCGCGGCAGACGTGCGAGTCGAGTTGGAAGTCATCCTGCGACTGCTCAGGGTGTCGGCGGGCGGCGTCCTGCAGATGCTCGTGGCGACGGCCAGCTACATCGGCCTGATCCGGATCCTGGCCACGTTCGGCAGCACCGTGCTGGCGGGCTACGTGATCGCCATCAGGGTCGTCATCTTCATCATTCTCCCCTCATGGGGCCTGGCCAACGCCGCCGCGACACTGGTCGGTCAGAATCTCGGAGCCGATCAGCCGGAACGGGCCGAGCGCGCCGTATGGGTGACAGGTCTCTGGAACATGGCGTTCATGGGAGTGGTCACGGTCCTGTTCGTCGCTTTCGCGGGTCCGATCGTGCGGATTTTCACTACAGATCCCGGTACCGCGCAGGTAGGCGAAACCGCGCTGCGGATCATCAGCTACGGCTACATCCTGTATGCCTGGGGAATGGTCATCCTGCAGGCATTCAACGGGGCGGGAGACACCTGGACCCCAACCTGGGTGAACCTGATCGCGTTCTGGCTCGTCCAGATTCCGCTGGCGTGGGTGCTTGCGCACGTGGTCGGGATCGGGCACGAGGGCGTGTACTGGGCGATCGCGGTGTCGTATTCGCTGTCCGCCGTGATCGGTCTCTTACTGTTCCGGCGTGGAAGCTGGAAGCTGAAGGAGGTCTGATCGTGCGGGTCGGCGTTTCACTCAGTCGTTGTACGACAATGGTCCAATTGCTCGGCACGCTAAGGGGCACTCTATTCCAGAACGGAATGAACGTACGCGTCGCGGACAACCCTTTCGCTCAGATCTCGGCGTCGACGGCGTGGATCAGCCCGTGTTGGACCCGTATTCGGCGCTGAGCATGCAGTTCCTACTCAGGTGACGGAGGGGTCTAATGGCGCCTGAAACCTGTCTCGTACTGCATCGGAAGTCAGCCAACGAGCCGTCGGTCAAGGAAGCAGTCAGGTACGTCCGTGGGCAGGGCATCGACCTCCGGGTGCGCATCCCATGGAACAAGAAGGACAAGCGCCGAGTGGTGAAGGAGGCGCTGAGCGCCGGCTCGACCCGGATCATTGCCGGCGGGGGTGATGGGACCATCAATGCCGTGGTCAACGCGCTGGTGGGCAAGGGCAAGAAACCGCCCCGTGCCGCCATGGGGATGCTGCCGCTCGGTACCGCCAACGATTTCGCTCACGGGCTGGGCCTGCCGGTGGACGATCTGGGGCGGTGCCTGGAGATCGCCTGCACGAAGCCGCCCAGGAAGATCGACGTGGGGCGAGCCAACTCCCGGTGCTTCATCAACGTGGCCAGCGGCGGCTTCGGGGCCGAGATCACGGCCACGACGCCGGTGGCGATGAAGAAGGCGCTGGGCGGCGGATCGTACACCATCATGGGCCTGATCAAGGCATTCAGCCTGGAACCTTACGAAGGCCGGCTCCTGGTTCCGGGCGAGGAACCGCTCGAGGGAGCCATGCTCGTGATGGCTGCGGGCAACAACCGGCTTGCCGGCGGCGGTTTCGAGGTCGCGCCCGAGGCTCGGCTGGACGATGGCCTGCTGGACGTCGCTGCGGTCCGCCATCGGCCCGATGCGGACCTCAAGGGATTGGCGAAAGAGCTCAAGACACCCACCAGCCCGGATAACGAGATCCTGTTCTACCGTCAGCTCGCGGAGTTCACCATCGAGGGGAGAGAGGACCTGCACTTCAACATGGATGGCGAACCGGTCCGGGAGCGGAGTTTCGCGTTCTCGGTGCTCCCAAAGCACCTGGGCGTTGTTTTCTAGAGGTCGTCCGCGTCGAACCAGGCGCACCCACCCATCCGCAGATGGAGAAGGAGACATGAAGACACTATTCAAACCGGCGGTCGCGCTGCTCGTCGCAGCGCTGTTCGCGACTCCGGCGTTCGCACAGGACAGGCCCAACATCCTGGTGATCTGGGGCGATGATATCGGCCAATCCAACATCAGCGCCTACACCAGGGGCGTGATGGGGTACCAGACACCGAACATCGACCGCATCGCGAACGAAGGCATCATGTTCACCGACTATTACGGCGAACAGTCCTGCACCGCCGGGCGGTCCTCGTTCATGCTCGGCCAGAGCGTCTTCCGCTCCGGCCTCTCCAAGGTCGGCATGCCGGGGGCCGAGAACGGGATCAACATCCTGGATCCCACGATCGCCGGTCTTCTGAAGGACCAGGGATACGCCACCGGCCAGTTCGGCAAGAACCACTTCGGCGATCTGGATGAGCACCTGCCGACGAACCACGGCTTCGACGAGTTTCTCGGTAACCTCTACCACCTGAACGCCGAGGAGGAGCCGGAGCTAGAGGACTACCCGCGCGACCTGGTGCTCGAGGACGGCCGGACCTTCGCGGAGGCGTTCGGTCCGCGCGGCGTGATTCACAGCTACGCCGATGGACGGGTCGAGGACACGGGTCCGCTCACCAAGAAGCGTATGGAGACGGTGGACGACGAGACTGCCGCGGCCGCGATTCGGTTCATTCGTGACGCCGTAGCCGAGGGCACACCGTTCTTCGTTTGGTGGAACGGCACGCGGATGCACTTTCGCACACACGTCAGCGAAGACATGCGTGCCCGGGCAAACGAAATCGCCGGCAAGGGCATGGACGAGTACCGGGCCGGCATGATCGAGCACGACCTGCACATCGGGCAGTTCCTCGACTTGCTGGACGAGCTCGGTATCGCAGACAATACGATCGTACACTACTCGACGGACAACGGGCCGCACTACAACACCTGGCCCGACGCCGCCGCCACTCCCTTCTTCGGCGAGAAGAACACCAACTGGGAGGGTGGCTGGCGTGTGCCTGCCGTGATGCGCTGGCCCGGCGTCATCCCGGAGGGTTCGGTGTCGAACGGGATCGTACACCACATGGACATGCTGCCGACCTTCCTCGCGGCCGCCGGCAGGCCGAATGTCAAGGCGGAGCTCCTCGACGGCATCGCGTCGAGCGAGATGGGGCGTGACTACAAGGTGCACCTCGATGGCTACGACATCAGCGAGCACCTGAAGGACCCAGCCAACGTCGCCAGCCCGCGCAAGGAGGTATTCTACTTCTCGGATACCGGGGACCTGACCGCCCTGCGCTTCAACGATTGGAAGTTGATCTTCCTGGAGCAGAAGGCGTACGCGACGCTCAGGGCGTGGGCCGAGCCGTGGACCGTCCTGCGCTTCCCGTTGATGTTCAACCTCAGGCAGGATCCGTACGAGCGGTCCTACCGGACATCCAACACGTACTGGGATTGGGTGATCGATCACGCGTACATGATCGTCCCGTCGCAAGCCGTCGTGGCCAAGTTCCTGGACAGCTTCCAGGAGTATCCGCCCCGCATGAGGGCGGCGAGCTTCTCCATCGACCAGGTCATGGAGAGAATGACTTACCCACCTGGGGGAGCGCACTGAGGCCGGGTTTCAAGCGTTCCTGACGACAACGAAGGAGGCGGGCCTTTGG
>JBDGUZ010000055.1:0-13006 GCA_039585915.1 Gemmatimonadota bacterium | reverse complement strand
GTTGCGCCGGAAACGGGCATCAATGTGACGACGGGGCTCCCGTTTCCGCGTACCTCACCGGATCACGGGACGGCTTTCGATATCGCCGGCCGCGGGATTGCGGATCCTCGCTCGATGGCTGCTGCAATCGAGGCCTGCATCGATTTCTGCGAACGACAGCGCGGCGAACCGGGGAGCGCATGATCCAACTCCGTTCCGTAACCAAGCAGTTCGATCGGTCTGATCCGGCCCTCTCGGACGTCTCATTCCACGTCCGAAAGGGAGAGTTCGTGTTTCTTACGGGCCCGTCGGGCGCCGGTAAGACGACGATCCTGAGGCTCATTCACATGCAAATGATGCCGTCGGAAGGAGAAGTCCGGGTCTCGAAATTCAGCTCACGAAAAATGCGCCGGCGGGAGATCCCGGAGCTCAGGCGGAGAGTCGGATATGTGTTCCAGGACTTCCGTCTTCTCGAGGATCTCACTGCCGCTGAGAACATCGCGTTCGTGCTGGAGTGCACGGGCACGCCCAGGGCCAAGATCGAGCCACGGATTCAGCGCCTGCTCGGCCAGGTCGGCCTGATCGCCCGCGCCAGGTCGTTACCGAGAGAGCTGTCGGGCGGAGAGCAGCAGAGAGTAGTGATCGCCAGAGCCCTCGCGACCGAGCCGATCGTGCTTCTTGCAGATGAACCGACCGGCAACCTGGACGAACGTGCGACGGCCGGCGTCTTCGACCTGTTCCGTACGATCAACGCGTCCGGCACATCGGTCGTAATGGCGACACATGACGCGGAGCTGATTCGTCGACACCCATCGATTCGCGTAATCGAGCTCGAGGCAGGAGCGATCGTATTCGATTCCCGCGCCTCTGATGCCGAATCGGAGGCGAGACCGCAGTCCCTTCGTCCGATACCCGTCGGAGACGGAGCAGACGAGTGAGGAGCCTCCGGGAGGCGACGCAGGGGATTCGCCGGGCTCCGCTCCTCAGCGGATTGTCGATCACCGCGATCGGTCTCAGTCTGTTCATCATCGGGCTGTTCGCGCTCACCGCCCACAACATCGACGAAGCACTCGTCGGCGTGGAGTCGCGCGTCGAAGTGGTCGCGTACCTGGCCGAGGGTACGTCCGATGAAGTCGTGTCTGTCGCCACCAGTGAGATCGAGGGATTCCCGGAGGTCGAGGAAGTTCACTTCGTCTCGAAGGTCGAGGCCCTGTACGACGCATCGCGCGAGCTGACCGAATTTTCGGACGTGTTCTCGGATCTCGAGGTGAATCCCCTGCCGGCTTCGTTCGAGATCCGACTGCGGGATGGATCCCGGACGCCGGAAGACGTGGAACGTGTCGCCGAGCGCCTGCGCGGTTACGAATTCGTCGTAGAAGTCAGGTACGGCCGCGAGTGGGTCGACAAGGTATACGCCCTCCGGAGGATCGCGGGCGGCGCGGCGCTCGCGCTGGGCGGGAGCTTCGGGCTCGGAGCGATCCTGCTCATCGGTATCGCGGTTCGCTTGGCGGTCCTCGCACGCAGCCGGGAGATCGCGATCATGCAGACTGTCGGCGCGACCGATTCCTACATCCGCCGACCGTTCCTGATCGAGGGCCTGCTGACCGGGCTCGCCGGAGGTCTGCTGGCCCTGGGGATGACGTGGCTCGTGTACGTATCCGTGGATCGAACGCTGCTTTCCCTGTCCTGGCTCCCGGACCTGTGGATCGCACTCGGGCTCATCATCGCAGCGCTGCTCGGTGTGATCGCCGCGGGTCGTGCCGTTCGGAGAGAGATCCGCAGGATAGAGGCCGACTGAGATGATCCGGCGGATCGATGCCCGGGTCCGTGCCGTTCGTCGATTCGCGCGACCAGTCTCACATCGGGGCCGCATTCGAGCGGGTCGGCTGGCCGTTTGCCTGGCGTTGCTGACCTGCCTGGTCCTTCCCCGCCCGGCGCTCGGACAGGAGGAGATCCGCGAGCGGATCCGGGAAAGCCAGGACAGGCTCGAGCAGATCCGCCGCGAGCGGCAGGAGCTGACGCGCGAAGCTGGCCAGCTCCGTGGCCAGGTTCACAACGTCTCCGAGGAAATCCGCAACATCGAGGCACGAATCGGAACGACCTCGAGCCTCCTCGCCGAACTGGATTTGCAGATAGCCGCCTACGGAGAGCAGGTGGATATTTCGACCCGCGACATGCTCCACACGCGCGATGAGCTCGAGCTCCGACGCACGGAGCTCGAGGAGCGCCTGCGGGAAATCTACCAGAGAGGGCAGCTGTACGCGTTTCAGGTCCTGTTCGAGGCACGTTCGTTCGGCGAGCTCCTGAGTCGATACAAGTACCTTCACCTCGTGGCGCGCTACGATCGAATGCTGGTCGGTCAGGTGCGGGAGCTCGAGGGGAAGCTGACCGAGCAGCGGGAGCAGCTGGCGAGTGAGTATGCCCGGCTCAGTGCGCTCCGCATGGAGAAGGAAAGGGAGGTCGGCGATCTCGAGCGGCTGGAAGGGCAGCGGCAGCGGCGACTGACGAATGTCCAGGCACGGGTCTCACAGACGGAGACGCGCCTTTCGACCCTGGAAACAGAGGAGCGGAGACTGGGGGACCTGCTGGCCGAACTCGACCGGGCACGGCGTGAAGCCGAGCGCGTGGCGGGAACAACCCGCAGCTCGTCGCTGCGCACCTCGGACCTCGGACAGCTGAACTGGCCTGTCGAGGGTGATGTCGTCTACCGCTTCGGTGATCAGAGGCCGGACGTCGCCGATACCTGGAAAGGACTCGGTATCGGCGCGCCCCGTGGCACGACAGTCCGGTCCGTCGAGTCCGGCGAGATCGCCTGGGCCGGCTCCCGCGGCCTCCTCGGACAGACTGTGATCATCGATCACGGGGGCGGCTACTGGTCAGGGTATCTCTATCTGCAGGACGTTCGGGTCGGCGTCGGTGATCGGGTCTCGTCCGGGACGGTGATCGGAAACGTGGGTGGCGACGAGGAATCGCCGCAGGGCACTCACATCGAATTTCAGATTTACGAACCGGATTCGCGCGGCGACCCGCGCCAGGTTGATCCGGTCCGGTGGCTCCAGGGGCGCTCGTGACCCTCCACCCTGTCTACGGACACGATGACCTCCGTCGGCGCCTGACGGAGAGCGCCTCAACACGGCGACTGCCACAGTCCCTGCTGTTCACAGGTCCCGAAGGGGTGGGAAAACAACGGCTCGCACTGTGGCTCGGGACTCTGGTGCTGTGCGAAGCTGACCCGATCGAGAGACCGTGTGGCCGGTGCCGGTCATGTCACCTGGCCGCCGACCTGCAGCACCCGGACCTTCACTGGTTCTTTCCGGTGCCGTCTCCCAGGGGGAGCCTCACTCCCCAAAAACGCAGGGAGAAGCTCGAGGAAGCCCGGCTGGAGACGCTCGCGGCCCGCCGCGAGACCTCGCTTCAATCCGTAGAGCCCGATCGATCGATGGCGCTTTTTCTCCCGGTGGTCGAGGAAATCCGGTCGCGCGCTTCCCGCCGACCCGCGATGTCGAATGGGTCCGTGTTCGTGATCGGAGATGCGGAGAGAATGGTTCCGCAGGCCTCCAGCCCGGAAGCGGCGAACGCCTTTCTCAAGCTGCTGGAGGAACCGCCGCCGGACTCCGTTTTTGTCCTCACCTCGAGTCGGCCGGGCTTGCTTCTGCCCACGGTCTGGTCGCGCGTGCTGTCGGTTCGGGTGACACCCGTCGATACCGGCACCACCGCCCGGTTCCTGGAGACGGAAGCCGGTCTGGAATCCGCCCGAGCACAGGAGGTAGCGCGCCGATCCGGCGGGAGGATCGGAGCCGCATTACGACTGGTGGAAGCATCAGAGGATCCTCGCGCCCCGGCGATCCGGTTCGTGCAGGCCGCGATGTCCGACCAATTCAGCGGTCGCTGGGCGCTATCCGCGTCGTTCGCTCCCGCCGGCGCCCGGGGCGGCTTCAGCGACATGCTGGATATGGTTGAAGCGGTGTTGCGCGACTGCATCACGATATCGGTCGAGTCGGGCCTGTCTGCGCTCGACCCGAAGCTGGTCGAGCAACTGCCGGGAATCCGCTCGATTGACCCAAAACGTTGGATTCTTGCCGTCTCCCACGTTGAGCAGGCCAGAGACGCGGCACTCGGAAACGGGAATCCTCAGGTCATTTCGGCCGTTCTCCTCGCAGGTCTGGCTCGGGAGTTGCGCCCCGGTGATTCCGCTGGATCGGAACGGGCCCGACCGGCCCGGGTAAGTGGCGCCTTGTGAACGATTACGACCGATTCCCGCATCTGGATGAGGTCGGCCGTGCCCGAATGGTCGACGTCGGAGGCAAAGCAGTGACGCCTCGTCGGGCGCTGGCCGAAGGTTCGATCCGGATGGACCGGCAGACGCTGCGGGCCATAATGGATCGGAACGTCCAGAAGGGGGACGTGCTGGCCGTGGCCCGGATCGCGGCGGTGGGAGGTGCGAAGCGCGCATCGGACCTGGTGCCACTGTGCCACCCTCTGCCGTTGCACAGCGTGGCGGTGGAGATCGAGGTGGTCGATGAACCACCGGGCCTTCGCCTCACGGCGGAGACGACAACGGAAGCGCGAACGGGAGTAGAGATGGAGGCCCTGTGCGCAGTGACTGCAGGGCTGCTGGCGGTGTACGACATGTGCAAGAGCATGGACCGGGCGATGGAGCTCGGAGCCGTGCGCCTGCTCGAGAAGGAAGGTGGGCGTAGCGGCATGTGGCGTCGGGGGGAACCGGATCCTCAGCGGCGTGACGGCTCGAAGCACTTCTGATATCCGGAGGAGGACAGTTCGATGGCACAGGACTCGTTGCCTGAAGTACTCGAATCCCCGGCAGGCATTCCCAGGCCGGGCGACGACGCACGGCGCAATCGCTGGGCGTATCGCCTCGCGAGCGGGGGCGTGTCTGTCGGCACCTGCGTCGCCATCGGCGCGGCAACCTGGCTCGCCTGGATCTCACCCAGGATCGAGGCGCTCGAGACCGCTCGCCTGGAGGCGACCGGTCGCTACCTCGACTCCGAGAGCGACCTGGCCGCTAGCGAGCACGAACTGTCCCGCCTTCGTTCCGTCATGGCATATTCCGAGGCGTACCGGATCCCGGCTGATCTCGCTGCAGCAATTCACCGTGCGGCGGTGCTGGAGGAGGTGGAGCCGGATCTCGCATTCCGACTGGTGCAGATGGAATCCGGATTTCGCCAACGGGCTACGAGTCCGCTGGGCGCGATCGGGTACACGCAGCTGCTTCCGAGCACGGCCGCCTGGCTCGAACCTGGAATCAAGGAAGGCCGGCTGTACGATCGGGACACGAACCTGCGGCTGGGTTTTCGATACATGCGGCAGCTTCTCGATCGGTACGACGCCGATCCGCGGCTCGCGCTTCTCGCCTACAATCGCGGCCCGGCAGTCGTAACGGCGAGGCTCGCCCGTGGAGAAGATCCTGGGAACGGATTCGCCGACAGAGTTCTGGGGGCGGCGGAGTAGCCCGTCCTCACATCCATTTACAGATCAGACCAGAGTTCAACACGAACATGGCTAGAGACGCTGACCTGCTCGCTCGTATAGAGTCCCACGAAGCCGTCGTGGGCATCATCGGGCTTGGATACGTGGGACTTCCGCTCGCCGTGGCATTCTCTGAGGCGGGGTTCAGAACGATTGGCTTCGATGTGAAGCCGGCAGTCATCGACGGGCTGAATGCCGGTCGTTCACATATCACGGATGTAACATCCGAGCGACTCGCAAAGTTAACGGGAGACGGACCGTTCGAGGCGACGCTCGATTTCGATCGACTCGGCGAGGCCGACGCGGTCGTGATCTGTGTACCGACACCACTGTCGAAGACTGACGACCCGGACCTGTCCTTCGTGGTGGCGGCAACAGAGGCCGTCCGGTCTTCTCTGAGGCCCGGGCAACTGGTGGTGCTCGAATCCACGACCTATCCGGGGACGACGAGAGAGATCGTCCAGCCAATGCTGGAGGAGACCGGCTTCGTCTCCGGCGAGGACTTTTTCCTGTCGTTCAGTCCTGAACGCGTCGATCCGGCGAACCCGATCTGGCACATCGAGAACACGCCGAAGATCGTCGGCGGTCTGACTCCGACCTGCCACCAGTTGACCACGGTGCTCTACGGCGAAGTGATCGACCAGGTAATCGAAGTATCGTCACCCGAGGCCGCTGAGATGGCGAAGCTGCTCGAGAACACTTTCCGAGCAGTGAACATCGGGCTGGTCAACGAAATGGCTGTCGTCGCCGACCGGCTCGGCATCGACATCTGGGAAGTGATCGAGGCCGCTGCCACCAAACCGTACGGGTTCATGAGGTTCTTCCCCGGCCCCGGCCTGGGGGGTCACTGCATTCCGGTCGACCCGATCTTCCTCGCATGGAAGATGAAGACACTCCAGTACCGGACGCGGTTCATCGAGCTGGCGGCAGAAGTCAACGGAGAGATGCCACGCTGGGTAGTCGAGCGGACGGCGGAGGCGCTGAACGACGCGCGCAAACCACTGAATGGCAGCGACGTGCTGGTTCTGGGAGTGTCGTATAAACCGGATGTCGACGACGTACGGGAGAGCCCCGCGCTCGACATCATCAAGATCTTCATGCAGCGTGGCGCAAGTGTCGAGTTTCACGATCCGTTCGTGAACGAGCTCGAAATCGATGGTGAGACAGACCGGTCCGTCGATTTGACGGCTGAGCGACTGGGGCGAGCCGATGCTGTCGTGATTACGACAGACCATTCGGACGTCGACTACAGGCTCGTGGGGCGTCACGCATCCATTGTCGTGGATCCGAGAAACGCGATGAAGGAGCCCTGCGAAGCCGTGGTCTATCCGATCGCGGGTCCACCGCGCGCACCCGGCTCGGTGGTGCTTCAGACGGTCTGACCGTTCAGCGACCGAGGCTCGGGGCAGCTTCCTCGCGCGGGATCTCGGGAAGAAGGGGCATGCGGCGCCCCACGCGCCACGTGACGGAAGCGATGTGCACCACGGGTGACGCCGTCATTCGAGCCACGGGTTCTCCGCCCTGCAAAGCCAGCATAAGTTCTTCCGACCTGTGGAACGACGGCACAGTCGTCCAGGCGCGACCGATTTCATGTGGAAAGTGTGCATCGCTGCTGGCGGCGGCCATCCGGTTCGCTTCGACCGCTGACTGTGCGGCGAGACGATTCCAACGCCCCCAGAACGCCCTCGAATTGAACACTTCCACGATGTCGGCCGACCGAACCGCACGCCGGGCATGTCGCCCGGGACGGACCAGGTAGGCCCACGGATGCGGCGCGTAGACGAGGCCGCCCTGATCGCGAATACGCTCTACGACGGACTCGATCGGCAGTCCTTCGGGAATCCTGTCGCTCAGGAACAGCCCGATCAATTCCGTGCGACACTGGCAGCGGATTTCTTCGCCGACGATGATGCGTTCGGGATCGAGAGCTCGAGCGCGGAGAGCGCCTTCGATCTCCCCGTGATCCGTCACTGCGATTCGGTCAATCCCGGCTTCCGCCGCACGCTCGATCAGCTGCGCCGGAGTGGTCCGCGCGTCGGGCGAATAGCAGGTGTGAGAGTGGAGGTCGATCCTCAAACGACCCTTCATCGACCGCCCGTCATCGAATCACCGTCACCGACCCACCGTCAGACGATCGCCAGGGTGAATCACGGATGACTTGAGGTTGTTCATCGTCATCAGATCACCCGTGCTCACGCCGTGGGCCCGCGCGATCGTCCACAAGGAGTCTCCGCGTCGGACAGTCACAGTCTTCGTTCCGTCCGCCGTCAGCGTGGCAGGCGCCGGAGCCGGAGTGGAACTCGCGAGCCGGGTCGTGGCGCGCCCGGAGCGCGGGATGATCAGCTTCTGACCGATCTGGAGCCGCTTCGGATTCACGTTGTTGTTCGTGGCCCGAATGGCCGTGACCGACACGCCGTATCGGTCCGCGATGTGCGACAGCGTCTGGCCCCTGGTCACCACGTGCTCGAGCCATGTCACCCGCTCCGATGGTGGAACCTGGGCGTACGCGGTCACGAAGGTGGCCGACTGCCCCTTCGGCACGCGAACTTCGGCTGCGCCATCGGGCGGAGTTACGCGCCTCGGATACTGTGGATTCAGACGCCGGATCTCATCTTCGGTCGTGCCCGCCGCCTCGGCGAGAACGTCGAAGCTGGTGGCGTCCGGGACCTCGACCACATCGAATTCCAGCGGCGGAACCCGCTCGACGTCAGCGAATCCATACTTTTCGGGGTTCTTCGCGATCGTTGTCGCGGCGATGAGCTTCGGCACGTAGTTGCGCGTCTCTCTCCGCAACACCCGGGCGTCCGCCAGGTCCCAGAAGTCCGACGATCCGGTCTTCTTGATTCCCCGGGTCACCCGTCCGGAGCCCGCGTT
This sequence comes from Gemmatimonadota bacterium, assembly GCA_039585915.1. Lineage (GTDB taxonomy): Bacteria > Gemmatimonadota > Gemmatimonadetes > Palauibacterales > Palauibacteraceae > Carthagonibacter. Next base: position 4,666 of record JBDGUZ010000055.1, on the reverse strand, counting down.
GTATGCGGCAGCGGCCAGGTACCAGGAGCCGAATTCTTCGTACAGGTCGCCGAGGTGCGCAACGGCCGCATCGGTGGCCTTGAACGGGTCTCGTCTCTCATCCAGCCAGTAGCCGATTTCCAGGTCGTACCGGCGGCCCGTGCCCTTTATGAACTGCCACAGGCCGACCGCATGGGCCCGGCTGTAGGCGTTCGGGTTCATCCCGCTTTCGATCATCGCGAGGTAAATCAGGTCCTCCGGCATTTCCGCCTCGCGCAGGCGCTGCCGGATCATTTCCTCGAAGGCGCCCGATCTCTCGAGATAGATGCGGAACCGTGTGCGACCGGCACCCGTGGTGAAGAACTCGATCCAGCGCTCGACGTGCTCGTTCGTCTCAAGCGGGATCTGGTAGCTGGCGGCGTTGATCGGGCTGCTGGACAGGCCCAGCGGGTCGCTGCCGTACAGGTGGTAGAACTCGCGACGGCTCACTTCATCGAGTTCGAGCACGTCGTCCTGAAAACCCGGGGCCTCGTCTGTACGCCAGTCGTCAAGGCTCTCCGACACGACTTCGGTCAAGGTCGCCGGTGGGTCGCCTGAGACGGATTGGCCGTCAGCGATCGACGCCACGGGAGAAACTTCTGGACCGGCCTTGCCGGAACACGCCGCCACCACCAGAAGCGGTAGGAGCGCGCCGGCCCGGGCGTGCCAGATGAACGAACATCCGCGCCCGAATCGAGCTGTCTCAATGCCGAATTCCATCACGCCGCGCCTCCTGTGGGGACCTGATCGATCCTACAACCGATAGTTCGGAGCCTCGCGCGTGATGACTACATCGTGCGGATGTGATTCCCGCAATCCGCCCGCTGTCATGCGCACGAACTCCGCCCGGGTCCGGAGTTCATCAACGTCCTTGACGCCGCAATATCCCATGCCACTGCGCAAACCGCCCACCAGCTGGAACAAAGTATCGGCGACGGGTCCCTTGTATGGCACCCGACCTTCAATGCCCTCCGGGACCAGCTTCTGTCTCTCCGTATCGTCCTGAAAATAGCGATCCGCCGAGCCTTCCTCCATCGCGGAGAGCGAGCCCATTCCGCGGATCAGCTTGAATCTCCGCCCCTCGAGCAGAAACGACTCTCCGGGACTCTCCTCTGCACCTGCAAGCATTGAGCCCAGCATGCACGTCGATGCGCCGGCCGCGAGGGCCTTTACGATATCTCCGGACTGCTTGATTCCTCCATCGGCGATGACCGGGACATCTCCGGCACCCTTGACCGCTTCCAGTATCGCCGTGATCTGAGGAACGCCGACCCCCGTGACCACGCGCGTAGTGCAGATCGAGCCCGGCCCGATCCCGATCTTCACCGCGTCCACTCCTCGCTCGACTATCTCCCGGGCGCCATCGGCAGTCGCGACGTTGCCGGCAATCAGCTGGACGTCTGGAAGGGCATCGCGAATCCTCTCGACTGCACTGAGCACACCGTCCGAATGCCCGTGAGCCGAGTCGATAACGAGCGCATCCACACCCGCGGCCACCAGCTCCCGGGCACGGGTCATGTCCGCCTGAGACGCTCCAACGGCGGCACCGACCAGCAGCCGCCCGTGCCGGTCCTTGGATGCATTTGGATGGGCCCGACGCTTGAAGATGTCCTTTACCGTGATCAGCCCACGAAGGATTCCCTCTGAGTCCACCACGGGCAGCTTCTCGATCTTGTGACGATGCAGAGTTTCCTCAGCCTCCTCGAGTGAAGTACCCACAGGGGCCGTGACGAGCCCTTCCCGGGTCATCACCTGGCTGATCGGTCGATCGAGGTCGGTCTCGAATACGAGGTCGCGATTCGTCAGGATCCCGACCAGTCTTCCTTCCGCGTCGACGACCGGTACCCCGCTGATCGAGTACTCCTGCATCAGGGCGGTGGCCTGTCTGAGACGCGCGTCCGGTCCAAGCGTGATCGGATCGAGGATCATTCCGCTCTCGGAGCGCTTGACCCGGTCTACCTGCCCGCACTGACCGTCGATCGGCATGTTCTTATGGATGATCCCGATCCCGCCTTCCCGGGCCATGGCGATCGCCATGCGATGCTCCGTCACCGTGTCCATCGCAGCGGAGACGAGCGGGACGGAAAGTCCGATTCCGCGTGTCAGGCGCGAAGTGACCGCCACTTCCGCCGGATGAACGTGAGAACGACGGGGAACGAGAAGGACGTCGTCGAACGTCAGTGCTTCCGGAAACAAACGTTCGGTCATGTGCGATATCGAGCCGTCTGGGGTGCTCGGCGCCTGTCGCGCCGGATAGACGGAACCGTGTGGGAGCCGGCCTCGCTCTGAATACGCTCGAACGGCACCCGGAACAGTCTCGTCACGAGCTGAAGAGGGTAGACCACGCCTCTCCGGCAGTCAACCATTTCCGTATCGAGCAGCTCTTGAGCCCGTAATTCTATTCGATCGAGATCTCTCGCGATCGCGGCGGCTCCCCGGAACCATTCTTCGTGGTCGGGGCGGACGGTTCCGGGCGATTCGATCCCTCGAGCTCGACCAGGAACTCCTTGCCGGCAGCTCGAAACGTACCGAGCACGCGGTCCGCGGCCCCCATGACCTTCATCGTCTCACGGATCGCCGTTGCCGGGACGCGCCGCTTCCGCATCGTGTCCTGGAACATCTCACCGAGCTTCTGGATTCCCGACGCCCGCGCCTCGTCCTCTCCATACTGCGACCGCAGGTAGTTGATGAAGTCCAGCACCTGGTAGGCCTTCTCATCCGGTAGAGAATCGAGCTTTCTCCAGATTTCCTTGCGCAGAATCTCGTTCATCGGGCCTCTGATCGACTCGGGTTTTTCCATGTCACCTGCATCCGCCATATGTAGTTCGGTCTAGAGGACAGAAAGTTTCATCCACGAAACATGTCTGTCGCCTTCCAAGCATCGCTCGCGACTCTACTCTTACGCCCCTACCATATGATACCACATGACTGACCACGCGCGTCCATGCCCGACATCCAAGGGCAATATAGCGCCGAATCCGATTCGAGCGGAGTGGCTGCCATCAGATGAGCAGACAGGAAGCAGGCCGGAAGAGAGCGCTCGTGACCGGAGGAGGTGTCCGGATCGGACGTGCGATCGCCCTGGCTCTCGGAGCCGAAGGGTGGCGAGTGGTCGTGCATTTCCGACGATCCGAGGCACAGGCGCGGGAGGTGGTCGACCTGCTCGAGGACCTCGGATCGGCCAGCGTGGCACTCCAGGCGGATCTGTCAGATCCGGAGGAAATATCACGACTGATTCGGGACGCGGAGTCAGAGCTGGGTGGCCTCGATCTGCTGGTGAACAGCGCGGCAGTGTTTCCTCGCCATGATCCGCTTACGGTCTCGGCGGAAGAGTGGGATTCGGTATTCGACCTGAACCTGCGGGCACCTTTCCTGTGCGCCCGCGAAGCGGCGAAGCTGATGAAGGAGTCCGGCGGATCGATCATCAACCTGGCCGATACCGGGGCTGATGAAGCGTGGCCCGGATACGTGCCGTACGTGGCTACAAAGGCCGGACTCGTGAGCATTACGCGGGGACTCGCCCGGGCCTTCGCACCTTCGATCCGCGTGAACGCGGTTGCGCCCGGGCCGGTTCTGCTGCCGTCGGGCGAGGACTCACCGGCACACCGGAAGGCGGCCGGGGCCCGTACGGCTCTCGGACGGGTCGGGACGCCCGAAGACGTAGCCGAAGCGGTTCTCTATCTCGCCCACGCCCGTTATGTTACGGGGGAGATTATTCGGGTCGACGGAGGCCAGCACCTTACCTGAGCGGCTCCACGCGGCACCCGTCGGATGATCCCGGCTCCCATCCGGGAGGTCACTGTGTTCGAATGTATCCTCATCGCTCTCGACGGCTCCGCCGATTCCCGCAACGCCGCGCAGCTCGGTATTCGCCTCGCGAGTCGGTTCGAGTCTCGAATCACGGCTCAATTCGTGATCGACACGCGGGTCACCGAGGGACCGGCTGTCGAGACGATTGCTCCCCTGTGGTGGGAAATCGGCCCGCGCTCATTCCGGGCAGAGGTGTTGCAGGTGTGGAGAGACCGAAGCGAGGCAGAGCTTTCATGGTTCGACGATCGGGCGACGGAAGCGGGGTGCGGGCCCACCGAGCGTCACGAGGACGTCGGTCTCGCCGAGGAAGCGATCCTGGCCAGGGCAGCTTCCGCCGATCTGGTGGTGATGGGGCGCCGGGGGGAAAATGCGGGTTTCGGGCGTCATCCGGTCGGATCCACTCTCGCGAGAGTGTTGCGTCATTCCCCGCACCCGATCCTCGCGGCGGAACGGGCGCGGACGAGTGACGGGGAATCGGCGGAGGCGCGGACATTCCCGGCAGACGTTCCGCGTGTATGCCTCGTGGCGTACGACGGGAGAGAACCAGCGGCCAGGGCGCTGGATCTGGCGATCCGTTATTGCACAGCCGCTCCGGCCGAGATCCGGCTCCTCGCGGCGGGAGACGAAGACAGTGAGGCCCTGCTCGAACCCGCACATCGGCTGTGTCACGACCACGACATCGCATGGGAATCCGTGCGACTGGACGCGGAGCCCGCAGACGCGGTGGCCGAAGCCGTTCAGCGATGGAACGTGGACTGCCTGTTCATGGGGGCGTTCGGACACGGTCGTCTGCACGACCTGTTTCTCGGATCGAGGACCGAGGAGATCCTCGGTGTCG
>JBDGUZ010000054.1:0-13047 GCA_039585915.1 Gemmatimonadota bacterium | reverse complement strand
GAATTGGACTCCCGACTCAGGCGCGCGACCGAATCGGCAAAGCGCCAGCCAGCGGCCGAAGCTGCTCGCCCGCTGGCGGCTGCTGGACCGTTGGGCGATTCCGAGTTCACGCGCCTGGTCGCCGAGCGGCTGATCGCCGAAGGCCTGGATCACTTCAGCCTCCTGCTGGTCGACGCGCCCAAAGGATCCAACGTGGGGCATCTGCTGTTCGACAGCGTGCGGGCCGACCAGGGAGACCTCGTGGGGCAGGTTCGCCGTGGCTGGGGTGTGCTGTTGCAGGGCGCCCGGGCTCAGCAAGCGGAGGCGTTCCTCCAGCGTCTGCGAGATTCGCTGGCGGAGAACGGCTCCGACATGCCATTGTCGGCGGAGATTCTCGCGGCGCCCGAGCAGTCCGAGCGAATCCGTGCGATGCTCGGCGACTGACGAGATGTCGAACGGGTGCGGAGCCTGATTCCCGTGGCGCGAAGAGAGGGTGAACGGCGACTCCTGCCCTACTGGCTGCGTTTCCTCGCAGTCACGGCAGCGCTCCTTCTCGCAACTGGCATCCTGGTGCTTGTCGTGATGCCGCAGCGTTTCGTGCTCGAGGCAGGCCTTCGGGAGTCAGGGGTCAGCTTCCCGTCCTCACAGGTGGGCTTCGGGGCCCCGGAAGCTGCCCCGCTCGTGCAGCCACCACCTCCCTCTCCCGTGGTTCCAGAGCCAGTCCCCGGGCCCGCCGAGCGCCTGTGGGAGGAACTCGGGCCGGTGCTCGCGGCCGAACGCTGGGACGTGGCACTCGGGTTGATGGACGCCTACCTGCGAGAGCGGCCGGCGGACCTGTCAGTGCGGCGCGAGCGCGCCCGGACTCTCGCCCGGGCCGGGCGGGTTTTTGAGGCCGAGGCCGCGTGGGAAAGGCTCGCCACAGAGACCGGATCCGTCGTGGACCGTCTCGAACTCGCCAGGACGCTGCGCGACCGGGGCGAATACGATCGTGCGATCGTTCTGTACGAAGGTCTGATCAAGGATCGTCCGGATGAGCCGGCTCTGCAGCGAGAGTATGCCCGCATGTTGCTATGGGCCGAGCGATACCCGCAGGCGATAGCGACCCTGCAGGAGTACCTCGCAGGGAATCCGGGAGACGACGAGGCACTCCTCGACCTGGCCAGGGCACTCTATTGGGGTGGGCGTCCCCAGGATGCTCGGGATGTGCTCGCCGGGGTTGCGACCGGATCAACGGTCGCTGACGAGGCCCGTGCTCTCGATTCCGAGCTCGCCGTCGTTCTCGCCCCACCACCGGAGCCGGAGCCGCCAGAGCTCACGACCGTCGAACAGGCGCGAGCGGCAGCTGCAGACGGGGACCTGAACGCAGCTGCCGAACTGTACGAAGCAGCCCTCGAGGCTACCCCGGACGACAGAGAGTTGTGGCGGGAGTGGATCGACTTCGTCCAGTTCCGACTGGAGGACGAAGCCGGGGCACGGGACGCCCTGCTCCTGTACTCGGAGCGATTCGATCTCACGTCGGAAGAGATGATCCGCCTCGCCGAGCTTCATGCCTGGACAGGTCAGGAGGCCGAAGCGATAGCGATCCTCGAGTCGTTGCTGGCCGAGCAACCGGAGCAGGCGAACGCCTGGGTGCTGCTCGGGGACCTTCGGAGATGGAACGATGATCCGACGGGAGCGTCCGCCGCCTACCGGAATGCCCTTGCCGCCGCCCCGACGAATTCCGGAGCCCGCAACGGTCTCGAAGCGCTCCGGCTTCGCCGGGAAGGACTCGTCGCGCAGCGTGAGCCGGCGGGCATCGGGCCTGACACGGACCTGTTCGCGGACTCCGATGAATTCCTCAGGCTCGAAATCGCCGGGGACGCGGACTTCCGCTGGGGAGTCGACGCCCTCACCCTGCGAGCCGGGTATCGCCGCCTCGAGGGATACGATCTCACGGGTCTGACGACGACAGACGGGGGCGGCTTCGGCGAAGTGACATACGCGCACTGGTGGCGCGAGGCGTCGATTCGTACCGCCCTCGAGCTCGGCGTGGAGCACCTCGACGGGTTCGGAACGCAACCCTCAGCGGCCATCGATGTTCGAGCTCCGAACGTCGGCGGATTCTCGCTCACCGGACGCCTGGAAACGATGCCGGCCTACAAACTCGCGAACACGTACGAGAGCGTGGCTGAACCCGTCCGGGCCGATCGGCTTTTCGCCTCGCTGTTTCGCCCGCTCGGAGACAGGTGGAACGTCAGCGCGGCACTCGACGTGGGAGTGTTCGACGGGGCGGGTGAAACGAACCCACGTTATTCCGGTTGGGTCACGCTGTCGCGCTCCCTGTCGCCGATCGTCTCGGCGGAGATCGGCACGAGCCTCATGGGATTCGGGGAGGCGGCTCCAGCCCCGGACGGCCGCCGCCTGTACTGGGACCCGAAGCTGTTCTGGGCCACGACTGCCGCGGTGTCGCTGCAGTCGATCCCCGACCGGGGGTGGGGCTGGCACGGCCGACTCACGGCCGGTGCCGCTTACGACGACGAGCGGGATCTGTCGGAGCCGGGCTGGGTGCCCCAGTTCGGCGTCGAGGGGGGTGCCGTTCTGCGCGGTGAGCGGCAGGATCTTGGCCTGACCGCGTTCTACAGGCGGGGGCGTGAGCAGGACTACAGTTCGTGGGGTCTGGAGCTCGTGATGATCGTGAGGCCGTAACGGTGGCCCGCACGCGTGCGCTGGGCCCGATCATCCTGCTTCTTATCGTCGTCGGCCTGACGGGGGCGTTTTTCGCCTGGGTGCTGCATTCTCCCGACCAGGTCCGGGTGTTCCTCATCCGCCTCGTGTTGATCACCCTCGTGATCTTTCTCGGAATCCTGCTGATCCGGTTCTTCACGTTGCTGTGGTTCGGGTTTCTGCAGCACGCCGAACGGGACATCCAGGGTGACCGGTCCGATGTCGATTTGCCGCCGGTTTCAGTCCTCGTGCCGGCGTACAACGAGGGTCCGGTGCTGGAACGGGCGATTCAGAGTCTCCTGCGGCTGGACTATCCAGAGTACGAGATCCTGATCATCGATGACGGGAGCCCGGATAACACCCTCGCTGCGGCGGCGGCGCTGGAAGGTGTGTACGAAGGTATTCCGATTCGCGTGTTTTCGAAGCCCAATGGAGGCAAGGCGACGGCCCTCAACCTCGGAATCGAGAATTCCGCGTACCCGTTCATCCTGTGCATGGATGCCGACTCGACCGTGGAGTCCCAGTTGCTCAGGCGCGCGATGCCTCACTTCGAGGATCCGACGGTCGGAGCCGTCGCAGGAAACGTGAAGATCGAAAACCGGGACCGGCTCATCACCCGTCTGCAGGCGCTCGAGTACATAGAGGGACTGAACATGCCCCGGCGGGCACAGGGGTTCATCGCCGCGGTGAATATCGTCCCGGGACCCGTCGGCGTGTTCAGACGTGAGGCGTTGAGCGATGTGGGGGGATACGACACCGATACGTTCGCCGAGGACGCTGACCTGACGCTCAAGCTGATCTCGTCCGGTTGGAAGATCGTGTACGAGGACCAGGCGATCGCCTGGACCCAGGCACCCGAGCACTGGCTCGACCTAATCCAGCAAAGATATCGGTGGACGCGCGGGATTCTGCAGTCGATCCGGAAGCGAAAGTGGTTGTTGATCAAACCCGTTCCCGACTTCCCGCTCTGGCTCTCGGTCCTGGAAATGGGCTTCGAAGCCGTCGTGTGGCCGATCATGAACGTCTACGCCCACCTGTTCTTCGCGGTTGTGGCGCTCCTGTTCGGCATGGGAGAGCTGCTCCTGTACTGGTGGATCCTCCTCACACTGCTGGACATGGTTGCCGCTCTCGTCACAGTATCGATGGAAGAGGAGCAGCTCTCCCTCGTACCGCTGGCCGTGATTTATCGCGTATTCTTCATTCTCTTCCTCGACGTGACCAAGTCGTTCGCTGCGACGGAGGAGTTGTTCCGCTTCGGGATGGACTGGGACCAGGTGCGGCGCACCCCCGTTCACGAAGCTCCGGAGGCCCTGGCATGAATATCGTAGATCTGCTGGTAATGATCATCGTCGTGACGATTCTGGTCACGATATCGCTTGGCGTGGTGACATATTTCGCCTACAAGCTCCGTCGCGCGCGGCGACCGGTGGAGGATTCCACGTCGGAAGGCGATTCATGGTACTTCGTCCGGCACGAGGCTCCCGCGGGTGAAGTCGAAACGGCCGGATAGGGCGAACGCGCGATGCCCCCGAGACAGGATCCCGTTCCGCGTGCTCGAGCTGCCGCCCAGTGGCTGGGAGGCCTCTTGTTGCTCGGCTTTCTGGCCGCCGGCGTGGTGGCCGCAGCCGCCGCATTGTGGGAAAACGTGGACGTGCAGAGCCTCGCGCGTCGGGCGGCTGCCGTGCCTGACGACCCTCCGGATCCGGGGATCGAGGCGGAGGGACCCACGGCTGCCGCACCGATCCAGGCCGGTATCGCCGTGTTCGAGAGCGCCTCCAGCGAGAGCTTCTTCCCCGATTCGACCTTCTATTCGGCGGCTGTATCCGGGTGGGAGCAGTTGGCACGGGAGGAATCGAATTCCGTATCACGAGTGAAAGACGCAGCCGGAATCGATGAGCTTCCCCCCGGGAGCCTGCTGCTCGCCCCCGAGGCCGTGTGCGTTTCGGAGCGTGAGATCGCGGCGATCCGACGCCACCTGGCCCGGGGTGGCGGCCTCGTGCTGAATTGGGCCACGGCGGCGAGAGACGAGGGATGCAGGTGGAGGGGTTGGGGGCCGCTTCGTGCGCTCACTGGAGCGCTCGACCTGGTCGAGATCCCGGCGGGCGAGGCTCAGTTTCTGGCCGTCCCTGCGGCCCTGCCGGTGTCACCCGGCTTGCCCCCCGGTGCTCGAGTGGAGCTGTTTCCGGAGCCTCACGTGGCGCTGCAGGTTCCCGGGCCGCATCCCTACTGGTCCGACTGGGCCCTGAATGGGCCATCCGAAGTCGGCGCTTCGGCACCAGACGCAGCAATCGTCCTGCATGAGGCCCGATCAGGCGGTCGGGTCGTGTGGTTCGGGTTCCGCGACCGGCAGGCCGTATCGGACCGGGACGCGATCCGCGTTCGGCGGCTGTTCCGGAATGGTATTCGCTGGGCCTCCGGCACGGTCATGGCCGAGATCGCTCCATGGCCGTCGGGATCGCGTGCGGCGATCCTCGTCGCCGAGGAGGTCGAGACAGGATTCGAGAACGTCGTCGCGTTCGCCCGCGTACTGCGGGTCCGCGATGTACGCGGGAGCATTTTCCCGGTGTCGGAACTGGCCCTGGAACACCCGGAGATCGCGGCCGGGATCGCCGACATCGGTGAGGTAGGCAGCCAGACGGCCGACCACGTGTCCCCTGCGGGGCTACCCGTGGACGAACAGGAAATCAGGCTCGCCAGGAGCCGCCGGGAGCTGCAGCAGTGGTCGGGATCCGAGATCGTCGGACTCCGGGTGCCCGAAGAGCGGTTCGACGAGGCGACGCTTCATGCCTGGCGCAGGTCCGGTGGTACGTATGTCGCGGCGCTCAATCAGGCCAGGTCCGCGGCCCCGGAAGTGTTCGCCACGGACGACGGCCCGATCGTCCTGCTTCCCCGTCTCGTCAAGGACGACTACAACGTTTTTGTGCAGGACGGAGCGAGGCGAACTGACGTGCTCCTCCAGGCCTGGCTCGAGGGGCTCGAAAAGATCGGGGCATTGGGCGGATTCGGCTTCCTTTCCATTCACTCGCAGATCGCCGGGGATCCGGACCGGGTCGAAGTCGTGGGCCAGGCGATCGACAGCATAGCGAGCGGGCAGACCGACTGGTGGATCGCCACGGGCGCGGAGATCGCCGACTGGTGGCTCGCGCGCTCCGAAGCCCGGCTGCTTGTCGAGGGTCCGCCTGACCACCTGTCACTGCGACTGCTCACTCCCGCGTCGCCGGCTCTTTCAGGGGCCTGGATCGACGTGAGTCTGGGGCCGGGTTCGAAGCTCCGCCCCTTCGTGGATGGACGTCCGCTCGCCTGGGCTCCGACCGAGTGGGGAATCAGGCTCCCGATCGAAGAACTGACGACCGGCGAGACCGCCGAGATTCAACTTCTGATCCCGCCAGGTGATCAGGCTGGGCCCGACTCCGACGCATCGGGCTTGTCTCTCCCCTGAGCCGCCGCGACCTTGTGCTGACGTTCAGCCGGCGCATACACGTGCGTCGGTACGAGGCGCCGTCCGAGGAGGTCGCCGTTGGGCGAGAAGGAGACCCGACTCGAGCTGGAAGGAGCGGAGCTGCGCGTCTTTACGCAGGCGCTTCTCCGCGATGTAAGGGCTCTCGAGGCGCTGCTCGAGGGCGATCTGGTGGAAAGAGGCATACGACGCATCGGTCTCGAGCAGGAGTTGTTCCTGGTCGATGACCAGTGGCGGCCGGCACCGATCGCCACGGAACTCCTGGAGCGTCTCGACGATCCGCGCGTCACGACCGAGATCGGCCGCTTCAACCTCGAATGCAACCTTCGGCCACTCGTGTTCGGCGGCGGCTGTCTCTCCACGATCGAGACCCGGCTCCACGGAATGCTGGCCGCAGTTGACGCCCAAGCCAGGGACCTCGGTGCGCGAGTCGTCCTGACCGGTACCTTGCCCACGCTTCGAAAGTCGGACCTGACGCTGGAGAATATGGTTCCAGCGGAGCGCTACTTCGCCCTCAACGAGGCCCTTACACGGCTGCGTGGGGGCCCGTATTCGATGCAGATCAAGGGCACCGACGAACTGCGGATCACGCACGACTCGGTGATGCTCGAGGCGGCGAACGCCAGCTTCCAGGTACACTTTCAGGTCGGTCCGGAAGAATTCGCCCGGCTGTACAACATCGCGATGGCCGTCGCGGCTCCTGTTCTCGCCGCCGCGGTGAACTCTCCGCTGATGCTCGGGCGTCGACTGTGGCACGAAACGCGGATCGCGGTATTCCAGCAGTCGATCGACACACGGCAGACGATTTCTGAGATGCGGGAGACCGAGCCGCGTGTGAGCTTCGGCCGCAAATGGGTCGACGATTCCGTGCTCGAGATCTTCAAGGAGGACATTTCCCGCTTCAAGGTTCTGCTCGGTAAGGCGATCGACGAGGACCCGTTCGACGAGATGGGAGAGGGACGCGCTCCGGCCCTGAAGGCACTTCAGCTGTTCAATAGCACCGTATACCGCTGGAACCGGGCCTGCTACGGAGTCAAGGACGGAATCGCGCACCTCCGGATCGAGAACCGGGTTTTGCCCGCGGGACCGTCGGTACTGGATGAGGTATCGAATGCTGCGTTCTGGTTCGGGCTCGTAAGCGCACTCGCCAACGAAGTGGAAGATGTGCGGAACGAAATCACGTTCGACGCCGTGCGGACGAATTTCGTCGCCGCCGCCCGGCACGGCCTCGACGCACAGTTGGAGTGGTTCGGGGGTCGCACGCTGACGGCCCAGGATCTCATCCTGACGCATCTGATACCGGTAGCCGAGCGTGGCCTCCGGGCCGGCGGGATCGGCGAATCGGATATCGAGCGCTACCTGCAGACGATCAGACGGAGGGTGGAGTCCCGGCAGACTGGTGCCGCGTGGATCCTCAGCTCCCTGTCGAGAATGCAGGACCAGGGCTCACTCGAGGAGCAAATGGCGGCTCTGGTAGCCGCCATGGTCTCACGGCAGTCCGACCACCTGCCCGTGCACGATTGGCGTCGCGCTACGCTGTCCGAGGGCGGCGGCTGGAAGCCGAGCTACCTGCGGATCGAGCAGTACATGTCCACTGACCTGCTAACCGTGAGGGAGGACGAGCCCATCGACCTCGTTGCGAACCTGATGGACTGGCATCGGATCCACCACGTCCCGGTCGAGGACAACGAGCACCGGCTTGTAGGACTGGTGTCGCACCGACCGTTACTGCGGTTTCTCGCAGGAGACGAGGCTCGAAAGGACGACGAACCGATTCCCGTCAGTCGGATCATGTCGCGCGATCTCGTCATCGTAAGCCCGGACACGAGCACGCTTGAGGCGATAGACACGATGCGCCGACATCGGATTTCCTGTCTTCCCGTGGTACAGGACGAACGGCTGATCGGCATCGTGACCGAGCACGACTTCATGCGGATCGCCGGCCAGTTGCTCGAAGAGATGCTCCGGGAGTGACCCGCTCTATCGCGGATTCCCCCCCCGTCCTCAGTCCAGACATCACCGGTCCCGCCCGGCGGGTCGTGGGCCGTTACCGCGGGACCCGTCCGGGTCCGCTGGTCATTTTCGTCGCCGGTCTGCACGGCAACGAGCCAGCCGGAGTCGAGGCGCTCGAGCGGCTGTTCCGAGTTCTCGCTTCCGAATTGCCTCCATGCAGGGGCGAGGTACTGGGACTCGCCGGAAACCTCACCGCGCTCGCCAGCGGTCGCCGGTACCTGGTCAGTGACCTCAATCGCTCCTGGACCCCGCGTCGGATCGCTGCCATCCGCACACAGCAGAATGACGCAGAACAGAGGGAGCAATTCGAACTGCTCGAGATCCTCGAGCACACGCTGCGCGGCCGGGAGTCGGAGGCGATCATTCTCGATCTGCACACAACTTCAGCGGACAGCATTCCCTTTTTCACTCTCGGCGACACACTGCGGAATCGGGAGTTTGCCGGAAGGCTGGAGCTTCCACTCGTGCTCGGCATCGAGGAACAGATTCACGGGGCACTGCTGGAATACCTGAATGGCCGAGGCCCGATCACCATCGGTGTCGAAGGCGGTCGGCACGATGATCCGGCTTCAGTCGTCTACCACGAGCACGTCCTGTGGACCGCGCTCGTCGAGGCCGGCTGCCTGAATCCGGCTGACGTCCCGGGCTATGCGGACCGCCGCGCCGCGCTGGCCCGGGCGCGGGGTGAGCTGCCCCCGGTGTTCGAGGTCCGTGCGCGAAGAGGCGTGGCTCCAGGAGATGGATTCGTGATGCGCCCCGGATTCCCGAATTTCATGGCGATCCGGGAAGGGCAGCCGCTGGCCGACGATGCCGAGGGCGAGGTTCTCGCGCCTGAGGATGGGCGCATCTTCCTGCCGCTGTACCAGGAGCAGGGAGACGACGGATTCTTCGTCGTGCGTCCGGTACACGCGGCCTGGTTACGCGTGTCGAGCATGCTGAGACATCTTCGCCTGCACGTCGTAGTCCGGCTGATGCCTGGCGTGCGACGGAGCCGGCGGCGACCCGACACGTTGATCGTAGACCGAAGGGTTGCACGGTGGTACGTGATCGAGGTCTTCCACCTGCTCGGATACCGCAAGCGTCGGGAAGCGCTGGGCTACTGCGCATTCACCCGGCGCCGGCATGATCTGAAATTCTGATCGGGTCCAGGCCCGATCAGGCCTCGATCTCGCGATCCTCCACGGCAGACTCGTAGCAGGCATCCAGTACCGCCGCCAGCGCGATCTGGTCCACCGGGCTTTCAATCGGCTTCTCCCCACGCACGTGCCTCAGGAACTCCGCCCACTCCTGGCGATACGAATCCTGATACAATGCCCGCGCCGGGCGGGAGGTAGGAGGCGTCACGTCTACGATTCCGCCGGCATCCCGCCGCGTCACGCGGAGAGGCATCGATCCGGCAGTCCCACCGCTTCCCAGAACGTAGAGCTCGTGGTGGTCCCTCTCGTCCGCGAGTTCCCAGCTGACTTCGACGGTGATCGTGATGGAGTCCGCGAGCGCCAGCTGGACGACGGCTCCCGTCTCCACCTCGTCTTGCCGTCCCCAGGTACGCGCGCGGACACGCTCGACATCCGGATAGTCCAGCGTCCACAAGGCCATGTCCAACGCCTGTGCCCCGAGATCCATCAGGGCTCCGCCACCAGCGTGAACGCGCTCCCTGCGCCAGCCGTGCCGTGGCCTCGCGGAACGCCTGTTGAGCCAGGTGGATCGGACAAACTGGATCGTACCGAGGTCCCCGTTGGTCACGAAGTGCCGGATCGCTCTCACGTCGTAGCGAAACCGATGGTTGTTCGCCACGAGAAGCTGTCGCCCCGCTCCGTCCGCCGCTTCGACCAGGCGTTCGGCCGACTCGCGAGAAATGGTGAGCGGACGCTCGCACAACACGTGTGCCTCGTGTCCCAGCGCAGCCAGCACGCCTTCCTCGTGAACGTGGTTCGGCACACAAACGAGCACAGCGTCGAACCCGACTCGCTCGGCGAGACTATCGAGATCTTCCGCTACCTCGGAAATCTCGAACCGCTCAGCAATCGTCCGGGCCTTTCGCTCCTGCGTGTCCACCAGTCCGACGACTTCGACATTGCGGAGCCGCTTGAGGATAGGTAAGTGAACCACTTGTGCCGCGCTTCCTGCTCCGAGCACGGCCACCCGCACGGAGTTTGCCATCGGGCTCCCCGGGTTCAGAGTCTATACGCGAGGCCGAGTGCCACGGCTACGTTGCTCGCATCCGTTACCAGCGTGCCCCGCAGCTCCGAGTACACGCGCCAGTGCCGGGCAAAGTTCAATTCAGCCCCGATTAGGCCGGAAATACCGGCCGTCACCACCATGTTGTCGAGAAACGTGCCCTCGATCGCGTCCCCGTCGTCGTCGAGAAAATACAGCTCCAGTCCGACACCCAGGTAGGGAGCGAAGAAGGCGTCCTGCAGCGTCCACTGCGCATCCGCGCCTACGATCCACGCCGTCCGCTCGAGAGTTCCCAGGTTGATCGAACCCGGCGGGAGGTCGGAAACCTGCTCCAGCTGTTGTTCCAGCTCCCGCACCGCGGAGTCCTCCACCCTCGCGTTCCACCATGCCGCGCGCGGTACGATCCTGATGTATGGACCGAGAAACCCGAGGTCGGCGCGAATCCCCACCCCGATCGTCGACTCGTTCTGGCTTGCGTCCACCCACGTGGCCTCGGCGCCGAACGCCTTGAATCCGAGGTTGGTGTAGTCATAGTCCTCCAGCGCCTGCCCGCGCACCGCGCCGCTCGAGGCGAGTAGCAAGAGTCCCGTCGCGATCGCAACAGCCCGTCCTCGACCCTGTCTCATCGCTGTCCGTGCCTTGGCTCTCGTCGCCTCTGCTCTCGTTTGACGGCCGGTGAGACTCTGCCGGTCGCGTGCTGCACGTCCCTGTTCAGTATACCCTGCTCAGCCGGGTGCCGGGATAGTATGTACCGAGGATTTCCTTCGAAGTCTGGCCCGCCCGGGCCCGGCCGATAGCTCCCCACTGGCACATCCCGGCCCCATGCCCGAAGCCCCGACCGCGTACTTCGTACCCACTGTCGCCAGCAGGCATGATATCGAACTGCGTCGAGCCGAGAATCAGCCCATCCGGGTCGCGCAGGGCAAAGCGGATATCGAGCCTCTCGAGCACGAATTCCGCGCCGGGTCCGTAGAACGCGACCGAGCGAACCCGCCCGCTCTCGGTGTGATCCATCACCCTGAAGCCCTCGATGCGACCCAGTGCTGCCGGCACTTCGCCGAACATCCGCGCCAGCTCGTCCCGCACCGGTCCATTCAACTTCTGCCTGGACCAGAGGCTCGACCACCGATAGCGCGGAGAGATCGCGCACCAGTCCGACCCGTCGGGCGCGCGGTCGGAGACGGACCTCAGGTACGGAGCCGCGGCCCGGTCGAGAACTTCGTCGACCGCCGCTGTCCGTCCTCCACACGTCGAGTGGTAATACGCCCGGATCGGCAGACCATCGTGGGTGAGAATCCGCCCAGATGTGGCGCGAACCGCATCCGTAGACTCCTGGCGCTCTGCCTCGATGCCGCCATACACCTGATCTTCTACGGTCCCGAACAGATCGAATCCCATCTCGACATGTGCGTCCAGGTGCGATACTGCGTATGTCCGCGCTGCAACTGCCTGCGCCTCGACGGCCGCCAGTTCCTGATGGGTGCGAGGCCCGATCTCGAGTGGCACGACCCCGAGGAGATAGTCCTCCAGCGGCAGGATGTTAACCGCTGTGACCTGGGCCTCCTCCACCGCCAACAGCTCGAATCTGCCACGGTATGATACGCCATCGACCACGATCGGATTCTCGCCGGACGCGTCGACACGCAGAGAGTGCACGATCCCCTCATAGCGGAACTGATCGCCCGATAGCGACAGGCCCAGTCCGTCCCGGCCCACGCTGAGAGTCTCGCCTGGTCCCACTGAACCGATCGACCGGCCGGTCTGCGCGTCGAACAGCTGCACCCCGGAAATCGACCCGATCTCGATCGAAGGTACCCCTACCCGGACGCCCACCCGCAGCATGGGCTCGCGCGCCGGCGACAGGAGGCGGGCAAGTCCGGTAGGGTGATCGAGCGAGCCGGTCGCAGTCCCAGCGGCAACTCCAGCGATCCATGCGACCAGCAGGCCGGTCCATGCACGCCGGTAACTCATCGCCCGAAACCGCTGTCCAGCCCGAGCGGAGCCAGCGGCAGTCGACGAAGGGCAGCCGCTAGCTCCCTGTCTCCGGCGGCGTCCGGCGCCGATCGGACCTCCCCTGTCACCACGGCATCGAGATCGTAGTCGTGCGCCGAAACGATCTGTGCCTCGACAAGCGTCCCCGGCCGCCAGGCACGATCTGCACTCAGGTAGGTCACCCCGTCTACGTCGTCAGCCTGCCCGCTCGTTCGGCCCTGGAGCCGACCGTCCGATTCCTGGTCCACGAGCACCTCTCTGCGCCGCCCGACTTCGAGTGCCAGCCGATCGGCACTGATCGCCCGTTGCACCTCGAGCAGTTCTTCCAGACGGTCGCGCGCCAGCCCTTCCGGAACGAACTGGTCCTCCATCCCCGCGGCCCCGGTTCCTTCCTGCGGCGAGAAGGCGAAGGCCCCGAGGCGGTCGAATTCGGCCTCCTCGAGAAAGTCGAGCAACGCTCGGAAGTCATCATCCGTCTCGCCCGGGAACCCGACCAGGACGGTCGTTCGGAGAGTGAGATCGGGGATCGCGTCCCTGAGTCGCTCGATCTTCAAGCGGATCGCTGCTGCTCTTTCGGGGCGTCGCATGCGCTCGAGCACGGGGTCCGATGCGTGCTGTATCGGCATGTCGATATAGGGCAGCAGGCGCGACTCCGTTGCCATTAACTCGATCAGCGGATCGCGAAGACCGGCTGAATAGATGTACAGCAGTCGGAACCACGGGAT
>JBDGUZ010000053.1:0-13138 GCA_039585915.1 Gemmatimonadota bacterium | reverse complement strand
GCTCGCGAGCGCGGCCTCGAATCGTGGCTCTCCGCGCAGGTAGTCAGTCACGAGAAGCGCACCGATCGAAGAATACCCGTTCGCCTCTCCTTCGATCATTCTCTCGATGACGTCCAGTGCCGTCTCGCGGTCATCCAGCAGCATGAGCCAAGCGACGAGCAGCCAGGAATCGTATTCGTCGTGGGTGATCCAGTCGCGCACCACGGAGACCGACTGATCCCGCAACGCAGGATCGCGCACGCCGGCGATCACCGTCGTTGCCGCTGCCTCTCCCCCCGGGAGGCCGCCGTCCCGGGCGTACATCCGGAGCTGTTCGTCGGCCTCGTCGAGGCGACCGAGCAGCGCGAGCACGATCGCCGTCTCCAGTCGCGGCCAGCCGAAGTCCGGCTGAACGGCGAGCGCGCGTGCGAGCATCCGAAGCCCCTCCTCGTACCGGCCCACGACCATGAGGTTGTCGCCGTGCTGCGCCAGGGTCTGAACACGGAGCGGATCCAGCTCGACCGCCCGCTCGCACCACGGAATGGACCTCTCCCGGTGGCCCACGTTGAGGAGGAACCAGCAATACCAGGTAAGTCCTTGCGAGTACTCGGGATCCAGCTCGACCGCCCGCTCGAAGAGACGCGCCGCCTCGGTCCACTCGAGACCGTACTGAAAGATCGTGGTAGCCAGCGAGTACAGGGCTTCGGCGTTCTCCGGGTCGAGCTCGATCGCTCGTCGTCCGGCTTGCTCCGATTTCTCTGCCGCGACGTCCGTCGGGAAATCCGTATACCACGGCAGTGCCTGGTAAACGGAGGCCAGCCCGACCCAGGCCGGCGCGTACATCGAATCGAGCTCCAGCGCAGCCTCGAACAGCCGAATCGCCTCACGCAGTCCCTCGGGACGTCGAGGCGCCCAGTGGTGCTGTCCGGCCAGATACAACTCGTACGCGTCCAGGTCCGAGGTCCGGACCGAGGCCGGCACGAGATCCCGCCTTCCCCCCGCCGCGGCGCTGGCGACGGGCTCCTCTCCCGAGGCCATCGCCGCCGCCACCGCCCCGGCGATCTCATCCTGGATCTCGAAGACGTTTCCGGCGGTGAGTTCGCGGTCCCAGTCCTGCGACCAGAGGTGGAATCCGTTCTCGGCGTCGATCAGCTGGGCGGTGACGCGGACCCGGCCGCCCGAACGTCGAACGCTTCCTTCGAGCACTGTCTCCACCCCGAGTGTGTCCCCGATCGTTCTCAGATCCAGATTCGCGTCGCGCAGCGCGAAAGAGGAGGTCCGACCCGCGACTCGCAGCCCATCGACCCGCGCCAGCGCATTGAGCAGCTCTTCCGACAGGCCGTCCGCGAAGTACGCGTCCTCCTCGTTGCCGCTCATGTTCTCGAACGGAAGCACGGCGACGGACGAGTAGTCACCCCTCTCCCCGCGCGGCGCCTCCGGCCGGCCGAGCATCCACCAGGAGCTGATGAGAAGCAGCGCCGTTCCGAGCGCCGCGGCGATCCCGATCGGCCACCGCCGTCCGGGTGGCTGCGCGACGATCTCATCCAGCTCGTTCGGGGCGGCCTCAGGTGTCCGGACCAGGCCCTGGGGAGTGCGGTCGTACACCCATGCCAGGAACAGGGCGACCGGGAAACCGGCCAGTGCCAGCCAGGTGGAGACCGTCAGAAAGATCTGCGGGAGCTGCAGCCCTTCCTGCAGAAGGTCCGCGACCTGGAGCAGGACGAACGCCGCGCCGCCGTACACGGCGGCGACGCGAAACACGCGCCGGCGTTTGAGCTCCGCAAAAAACCTCTGGTACGACGAAGATTCTGACATTGCGACGAAGATCGTGAGAGAGGCTGAAAATGGGAAGGGCGCGCCGCGACCGTCGGGGTCTTCGGGTGTCGAGCTTCCTCTGCGCTCCGAGTTCGGCTAGAGTTGGCGGGAGACATTCTCGCAGGCGACGTCGGAGGGGTGCTTCCGTAGTTGTCCAACTCGTTCGAAGGAGTGAGCCCATGATCCAAGCCAGAAAGCTGACAGGATTCGCGTTGCTAATTGCCCTGGCCGCCTGTGCCCAGGAGCCGGCCTCGGAAACGGCGGCGATGCCTGATCTCGATCCCGCGACCGTTCGCGCGGAGGTATCCGAGTTCGTGGCGGCGTGGAACGACGGCGATTTTGCCAGCGTGAGTTCGTCCATCGCGGATGATGCGGTTCTTCTACGGCCGGACGGACCCATCCTGACCGGCCGCGAGGCGATTCTCGCGTCGATCTCGGAGAATTACGACGGCAGTCTTCTCAAGCAGAGCGCCACGGTCGACGAGGTCACGGCGGTCGGGGACATGGCATATGCCCGCGGCACCTGGAAACTGGACCCGACGGCGGAAGCCGGAACTGACGTCCCATCGGCGAGCGGGTATTGGTCCGTGATCTACAAGCGAGGGCCGGACGGCGGCTGGCAGACGTGGCGCTGGATGTGGAATCAGCCATCCGGGCAGACGGTCGGGGTCTCGACAACCGAGTGATCGGGCCGGGGCGTTTCAGTTGAGACGTTACAGCTGAAACGTCTCAGCCGGCGTGGGAGCGCGATGCGGGTCACGACCGGGGCTGGTATTCCCCGAGCATGACCTGCACCGAGCCGGCCTCCTCGAGCCGACCCGGCCACGCGGCAGCACCCTAGGAGACCGCGCCGATCTGCTGCATGACGCCCATCTGATCCCACACCGGCCATTCCTCGGCGATCATGCCGTCGACCACCCGGGAAATCGAGATACCGCTGACTGACACACGCCGTCCGGTCGGTGCCACGCCCATCAGATCACCGTCGTGTGTACCGGAGAACGTGTAGCGGATGACAGTCCTGTCACCAGCCGAGAACAGGTCGTCGATCGTGAACTGGCAGTCGGAGAAGGCGTCCACGTAGGTGTCGTAGACCTGCCGATAACCGGACGGCCCGACGAAGTCCCCGATTGGCGTGTGCATGACGAAGTCTTCAGTGTAGAAGCCCTCGAGAAGCCCCGGGTTCTTCTGATTCCAGACCTCTTCGATGACCTGCTGGATGATTCCTGACATCTGCGTCTCCCCTGTCCGTGTGTGGCGGGTGCGCCCGCGTTTCGGTCGACTTCGACGGGAACAAGTGAAACCAGATCCGGGCAAGTGAGTCAAGTTCTGCGTGCCTCCGCGCCCCAACGGGAGGCCCGTTTCAGCTGTTCATCAACGTGACGGGCAGCCAATCCAGGTAGACGGGCGGTAGAGAGAGGCGAGTGTTCGCCCTGGAGGTGGGAGTGCATCCGATGATCTCGAGATCGACGATCGGGCGATGGCCGAAGCGGGCCGATCTGGCGCGGCTCCCGTCTGCATTCGTCTTGCCGATCCTGGCGGCCACGGCCTGCAGCAGTACGACGGGGCCCGTAGATCCAACCGATATCGGTTCCCTGATCGAATACTACGACGTTCCGGGCGTAAGCGTCGCCGTGATCAACGACTTCGAACTGGACTATGTCGAAGTCCACGGGCTCAAGAGCGTGACCACTCTCAAGCCGGTGACGGAAGGGACGCTGTTCCAGGCGGCGTCTCTCAGCAAAGGAGTATCCGCGGCAGCCGTGATGAGCCTGGTGCAGGCGGGTACAGTCTCGCTGGACACGGAGATCAACGACTACCTCACGCAGTGGAAGCTCCACGACAATGCGTTCCAGGACACCGAGAAAGTCACCCTGAGGCGGCTTCTCAGTCACACCGCCGGAACGACGGTCGGTGGATTTCGCGGCTATCGTTACACTGAACCCGTCCCGTCGCTGATTCAGATCCTGAACGGCTATCCCCCCGCGAACTCGCCGCCGATCGTGGTCGACCTCGTTCCGGGCAGCCAGTTCCGATACTCGGGGGGCGGCTATGAAGTCATGGAGCAGGCGGTGCGGGACGTTACGGGCGACGCGTATCCCGAGCTCATCTGGCAGAGGGTGCTGCAGCCGATCGGCATGGCCGCCAGCACGTATGAGCAGCCGCTCCCGGAGCCGCTTCTCGATACGGCCGCCTCCGGCTATTACGCGGATGGCGTAGCCGTACCGGGAGGGCATCACATCTATCCCGAGATCGCCGCGGCGGCACTGTGGACGACCTCGGCGGACCTGGCCCTTTTCCTCGTCGAGCTACAGTTATCGCTTCGTGGAGAATCGAACCGGGTTCTGAGCCGGGAGAACACAGAGGTCCTGCTGACTGAAGTGATGCGCGACTATGCCCTCGGGTTCGGTGTGTGGGTCGACCGGGGTCAGTCCTATTTCGGGCACGACGGCGCGAACGACGGATTCCGCAGCAGGATGGTCGCACACCGGTCCCTGGGATTCGGGGTGGTCATCCTCACGAACAGCGACAGAGCCTCGGAGATGTTCGATGCTCTCGTTGAACTGGTCGGTGAACGGGAAGGTTGGCCCGGGTACTAGCCGGGTCGGCCGGCCCGCCAGGACGGTTGGATCAGGCCAGTCGAGCGCATGCTCGAGGGCTACGGTAGAACCGTCAGTCCAGCCGTCAAAGTAGCGCTCGCCCCGCCCGATGATACTGTCACGTCCCAGACTCTCGGTTTAGGCGGTCCACCCGACTTGACCGTGATCGTCGCCGTGATCGTCGTGGGATCATCCACCAGGACGTTCGTCACCACCGGCGTCGGGCCGCCTCCGTTGCTCAGGCTCACCTGCGCGTCGTCACCAAATCCGTCGCCGTAGATAATGGCCTGGAACGTGATCGGCAGCTGGACGGAGCTGGGCGAGATGCTACTCACTCCAAGCTCAGCCGCTGTGCCCACCGTGATGCTCTGCGTGACGGCGTCGCTGTCGCCATCGTCGTCGGTCACGGTCAGCGTCACCGCGTAGGTCCCGTCCGCCGCATACGTGTGCGTCGGGTTCTGGGCCGTCGACGTGGCGCCGTCGCCAAACTCCCACGACCAGGATATCACCGATCCGTCAAAATCTGATGATGTGTCCGTAAAGGCACAGGCGAGACCAACACAACCGGCCGGGGCGAACGAAGCGGTGGGAGGAAGATTCCCGCCGCCCCCCGTGCTCCCGAACTCAAAGGCACCCATGTCGACGGCGGCACCCATGATACGCGGATTCCCGTCAAAATCCGTGGCCGGGAGCAAGACATAATCAGCGCCAGCGTCGATCAGGGGCGACGCAGGGTCGAGGTGCAAGTCATGGCCGGCGGGATCAACGAGCATCGGATCGACGTTCAGGTTTCCGGCTCCGGCATAGCCGCCTTCGATATCGCTGTATGTGACGATCGACGTGCTCGCCGTCTTCCCGGAAAACGAGCCGGCCGTATTGCCCCAGACGATGCTGTTGTGGAGCACTGGAGAGCTGCCTTTGCGGCTGCTGATGCCGGATCCCGTATTGAAGACGATAGTCGAATTGAGAATGAAGGGGCTGGGATCGTTGTTTCGAATGCCGCCGCCCTCCGATGCGCTGTTGCCGACCATCACGACATTGACAAGGGTCGGATTACCGTTCGCTGCAGCCTTCCCCACATAGTTGTGCATGGCGCCGCCCGAGAGGGCTGAGTTGCCCACGAACAGGCAACTCGTGACGACGGGATTGCTGTTCTTGCGGTTGTCCATCCCGCCGCCTTCCTCCTCCGCGTGATTGTCGTCGAACACGCAGTTGGTGACGGTCGGGTGGCTGTTGAGATAGTTGCGCATGCCACCGCCCTTGTTGGCAGTGTTTTGTGTGAAGCGTGAGTCCAGGATCGTCGGGCTGGCCTCTAGGTTGAAGACCCCGCCACCCATCGCCGTGGCGGAGTTCAGCTTGAAGTGTGTTCCGATGATCGTCGGGCTGCCGGCGCGATTGTACATTCCGCCGCCCCGGTCGCTGGCGGTGTTCCCGCTGAATATGCAGTCCCGTACGGTCGGGCTGCTGCCGACATTGCGCATCCCGCCGCCCTCGAGGGCATTGCCACCCGTGATCGTGAAACCCTCGAGAACCGTGGCCGGCCCCTCGCCGTTGACGGCCGTGACGACAGAGCCGCTCGAACCGGACCCGTCTATGACCGTCACGAGCGGGCCCGCAGAACTGCGGATTGTGATCGCCTTGCCGAGGAAATCGATCGTCTCGCCATAGGTCCCGGATGCGACGACGATCACGTGTCCCGCAACTGCGACGTCGATGGCTGCCTGGATGGTGGCATAATCCGCAGGAACGTTTATCTCGATGCCTGTCGTCGTGACGAGCGTGGGCGCGAGCGGTGCGGTCAGCGACTCATCCGTACCGGGTCGGTTTTCGCACGACGCGAAGAGCAGGCACGATGCGACCAGGGTGGGGACGGCTGAGATCCTGAGGGCGAACATCGTTCCTCCTGTGCGTATGGACATGACCAGGAGGGAGGGGCTGGTCTGAGACTGCCTTGGGACCGCTTGGAAACCTGACACCAACTTAGAAGAAAGGTCACTGTCTCGCACCTTCGTTCTGGCACTCCGCGGTTCACGCTAAGGCGCTACGCGCTGTTCGTATGCTGGCCAGATCCAGGATGCGGTGTGCCGTATCGTTGCCTGTTCACTTCGTGAAGGTACCTTCATGAACCCGCAACCAGAGAATCTGAGCTCGACCGGGAGAAACGCGTGAACGTTCAAGCCCTCGTTCCCCACCGCTCCGCAGGCCCGCTGCTGGCAGCTGCAATTGGACTGAGTTCCTGCGCTCCCGCCGACGAGAAACCAGTTTCCAAGCTGCCGTCTGCCCCTGCGGACCCGGCTCTCGTCCTGCTCGACAGCGTCCCGGTCATCATGGAGCGGGCAGACGTTCCGGGCCTGCAGCTGGCGTACATGGAGTCGGGCGAATTCACCATGACGGCTTCCTTCGGTTTCGCGGACACGGAGGCCGAGACCCCTGTTACCGATAACACGGTTTTCGAGGCCGCGTCTCTCAGCAAGCCAGTGTTCGCGTACTCCGTGCTGCGCATGGCAGACCGCGGAGAATGGGACCTCGACGAGCCCCTGTGGGACATCCTGGAATACGAGCGCCTGGCGCACGACGAGCGCGCCCGGGAGCTCACGACGCGTCACGTGCTAACGCACACGACGGGACTTCCCAACTGGGCCCGGGGCGACACACCGCTCGAATTCGACGCCGACCCCGGCGCCCGCTGGGGCTACTCCGGCGAGGGCTTCGTGTACCTCCAACGGGCGGTTGAGGCGCGCACCGGCCTCACCCTCGAGCAGATCGCACTGCGAGAGGTAATCGAGCCTCTCGGAATGGTGTCTACGCACTACATCTGGATCGAACCGTTCGACTCCCTCGCCGCCATCCCCCACGACGAGCTCGGCTATCCCGCCGACCGCCGCACGCCGGAAAGCGGTAACGCGGCGGGCAGCC
Source organism: Gemmatimonadota bacterium (assembly GCA_039585915.1). Classification (GTDB taxonomy): domain Bacteria; phylum Gemmatimonadota; class Gemmatimonadetes; order Palauibacterales; family Palauibacteraceae; genus Carthagonibacter. The sequence goes on along the minus strand of JBDGUZ010000053.1, from coordinate 5,828 downwards.
TGCACACCACGGCCACCGACTACGCCCGGTTCGTGGTCGCGATCATGAGTGGGGAGGGGCTGGAGCCGGGGACGCACGCGGCGATGCTGGCTCACGGCGCCGATCTGACTGGAGCTGAGTGGGGCGACAATCCGGAGCCCAAACAGCACCTGTTCTGGGGGCTCGGCTGGGGACTCCAGGAGGGCCGTCGCGGCCCTTCATTCTGGCACTGGGGTGACCAGGGCACGGCTCGCTGCTTTGTGCTCGCATACCCGGAGGACGGAGACGCGCTCGTCTACTTCACAAACAGCGAGAACGGCCTCGCGATTGGACCGGCCATCCTCGATCTCGCGTTCGACGACGATCACTGGTCCCTGCGCTGGCTGGACTACGGCCGGTACGACGATCCGGCCAGGCTGGCGAGGCTCGGCGTGACACGGACTTTCATCGACGACGGCGCGGAGGCGGGAATGGAGGCCTTCGAGCAGGTCAAAACCGAGTATCCGAACCTGCTGGACGAGGGCGCCGTAAACGGCCTCGGATACGTGCTGCTTCGCCGCGACGCAATCGACCAAGCAATCCAGATATTCGAGCGCAACACGATCGATTACCCGGAGTCCTCGAACGTGTGGGACAGTCTCGGGGAAGCCCTGCGGGCGGCCGACCGGCTGGAGGAATCGATCGACATGTACGGCAAGTCGATCGAACTCGACCCCGCCAACGATAACGCCCGTCGCTTCATCACGGAGATGGAGGAGGAGCTGGCGGGCGGTTGACCTCCCGCCCCGGTTTGGCGTTTGTGGACCTGCCGGCCGACGGCCGTTTCCCCAGCCAGGAGGTTCCATGCGCAAGGCAATTCTTTGCGTCGCCATTCTGCTCTTTGCCGTGCCGCCCCTCGCGGCACAGGACGATCAGACTGCCAGCTTCGTCTACGAGGCCTACTACAGCGTGGCCGGATCGGAGATGGAAGACTGGAATCGCCAGTACCGTGACTACTCGGTCCCGGTTCTGACGGCTCTGGTCGAGGAAGGACTGATCGAGGGCTTCGGACAGCAACGCCATCACACCGGGGGGGACGACTACAACATCCGCTTCGTAGTCCGAACGTATGACTGGGCTTCGCTGAACACGTTCTGGGGCGAGTACCTCTCGCGACTCAGGGACACGACCCCGGAGGCCGAGTGGGCCGCCAGCGGCCGCAGCGTCGCGAAGCACCGGGATGAGATCTGGGATATCGAGGAAGTCCAGTTCGGGGAAGAACAAGGCGCCGATGTGTCGCACATGTACGCTGCATCGTACCTCGTGAACTTCCAGGACATGCGCGAGTGGAACGAGGTGTGGGACAGGGCGATGAAGCCGGTGCTCGCGGCCGCGGTGCAGGAAGGAATCCTGGCCGGCTGGGTCAAGCTCGATCACAACACGGGCGGTCCACACAACGTCAAGATGCTCTATTTCGTGGACGACTGGGACCGGTTGGACGACCTGTTCCGCAATGCCGGAGACGCCAGGGAAGAAAATGCGGACGCGTGGAACCGACTCTCGGAGTTGACGCGAGCGCACGATGACAACATCTGGGCCCCGGTATCGAACACCGGCATGTGAGGTAAGTAGTGCTCGTAGAGGCGGCAGCTCTCGACAGGTCCGAAGCTGCCGCCTCTCAAGGCATGCTATTTCGTGAACTCGATCCCGCGCACGCGGCCTGCGTCGAGCGAGAATCCCGTGATCTTTCCCCCGTCGTCCCTGTCGAACGTCAGCGTGCCGACTGATCCGAGGCCGACGTCCGCCTGTGACATCTCGATCTCCCCTCGCGGGTCCCACCCGACCTTGAGTCTCAGCTCTCCGTCCTCGTGGGTGATGACGTACGTGACGCCCAGCTCTTCGCTGTAGTAATCGCCGGCGTAGCGTGGGAACTCGGCGAGATCTGGCGGCACGATCTCGATTCTGGGCGCGGCCATCTCCTGGCCGCCCTGGTACAGAACCAGCTGGTGAATATCGCCGTTGTCATTCCGCAGGAATTCGAGCCGGGCATCCACCTCCCGCACGAAGAACGAGGTTTCTGACTCGGGGACCATCTCGATCTGTTGTTGACCGGTCGGCTCGACCAGCAGCCGTCCATCATCGGTCGTAACCGCGAGGATGAAGCCGGGTCGCAGTTCGTACTTCCCTGCGTACTCTTCGTAGATCTCCGGATCGATGTCGGCGGCCACGCGCTCGGCGGTCGATTCCGCGTCGGTCTCTTCGCTGTCGCGGTCTTCCAGCACGTCGACCAGGTAGAGGTCTGCGATGTTGTGCGCCAGCCGGCCGACACCGACGCTCCCCGGGTTGGCGAGCACGATCACTGAGAGGTCCTGGTCGGGGAAGCGCGTCAGGTAGGTGCGATATCCTCCGAGTGCTCCCCCGTGCTGGACTTCCCTGACACCCCGGTACTCGCCGACCGAGATTCCCATCGCGTAGTCGATCTCGTTGCCGTTGTTCAACATGCCGGGGGTGTGCATCCGTTCGACCAATGCCTTCCCGCCCACTTTGCCGTCATAGAAGTTCTGGTCCCACCGGTACAGGTCCTCCACCGTGGAGTAGGTACCGCCGGAGCCGACCCGGTCGAACGTCGAGAGGAAAGTCCGGTAGCCGCCCGGACCCTCGAAGTACGAGAAGGCGCGCTCGGGAATGATGTGCTGGTAGTCGTCGTGGAAGTGGGAGCTGTCCATGCCCAGCGGGCCGAAGATCTGCTCATCGGCGTACTCCCGCAGAGTCTGGCCGCTGGCCCGCTCCACGATCACAGCGAGCAGGAAATAGCCGGAGTTGCTGTACAGGTACTCCTCGCCGGGATCGAAATTCAGCGCCTTCTGCCTGGAGATGAACCGGATCACGCCATCGTCGTCGTGGAACCGTCCGATATCCATCCCGGCCAGGTCCGCCAGTCCCAGATAGTCCCGGATTCCGCTTGTATGATGGATCAGGTGGCGGACGGTGATTGGCTGGCCGTAGTCGGGCAACTCCGGCACGAATTTCCGGATGTCATCATCCAGCGAGAGCCTGCCTTCCTGCTCCAGCAGCAGAATGGCGAAGGCGACGAACTGCTTCGATACGGAGGCCATGTAGAACACGCTGCCCGGGGTGATCGGCACGCCGTACTCCAGGTTGGCCTCACCGTATCCGTTCTTGAACACGATCTCGCCGTTCTGGATAACCGCGACGGCCGCTCCCGGTGAGCCTGGCTGGTCCCACACCACGAACATCTGATCGATCCTACCGGCCGGCGTAGCCGCAACGGCTTCCAGCCGTTCGATGCGAATGTCGTACGTCCCCGTCTCCTGCTCGTCGTCGTACGGGTGTACTTCTAGGAGATACTCGCCGGCGTCTTCCGAGACGAAGGTGATGGCTTCCGGTCCTACCGCTCCGTTAGGGGTGTCGAATTCCTCCAGCTCCTCACCGCTCGGATCGTAGGCCGTAATCGCCACGTCTGCCCCGCGCTGCTCGACGACGGCCAGCAGGAACTGATCGGCATCCATGTCAACGCTGAACGCGTGGACCTCGCCGACCGAGATGTCTCGCTGGATGACGTCTCCCATCTCGAGTTCCGTGGGAGCGGTCTGCGCGACGGCCGGACGAGTGGCGATCACGAGGGCGATCGTCGAGATGAGAATGGTCCGAGCGCTGCGGTTCATCGTGCCTCCAGGTCGCCGGGAAGATCACTGACGCTGCTGTAACTTAGACGGAAACACCGATCCTGGGCACCCGGACAGCCTACTCCACCCGCCGCGAATGCCTCCGAACCGCCATGGCCATCGCAATCGGAATCGCGACGATGAGGAGCGGAAAGTAGCTCGATCCGGGAACCTCGAGGTCCGGTAAGAGCATCCCACTCAGCATGGATAGCAGGTTCGGCAGGACGGCTACCAGGATCCCGAGGGCGATGAGACCCATCCCGGATTCCTTCAAACGGTCACGCCGCGTAGCCAGCGTGTGGACGAGCGCCATTACGGCCAGGAGACCGAACGTGACGATCAGGAGTGCACCGGGGCCCCCGAACGAGTGATACAGCCTCGGGTGCAACAGCAGCTCTAGGGCAAGCACCGGCACGAAGAGGAGGCAGGCGCCGAACATGATCCCCGTGACGACTCTATTCTCCGCTATCCGCTTCGGCCACGGGAACGTGATGAAGAATCGGAGCATGAGGAGGCTCCACAGGATCGTGGCGAGAAATTGAACGTGCATCGCCAGGCCGTCCCACGTGCCCAGGTAGGGCCCCTTGCCAAACGTAGCCGCGCCAGCGGCCAGGCCGATCCAGGCAAGGAGAAGCGCGTACCGGGTTCCCACCGAGAACAGCGCCCACAGCCCGGATCCCATGAACGAAAGCCCGATTAGCGCGGCTCCCAGTCTGAGCGTGGCGTTGCTCCGGGTCGGCGGTTCGTACACGATTTCCACGGCGAGGGTCTCGCCGTTCCTCTCGACCTCGAGGGGAAACGCGTCCCCGGGACGTGGCGCGAAGCTGCGGGGCCAGCGTGAATACAGCGGGAGATCCTCAACGGGGATCCCGCCCACCGTGATCACTCGGTCGCCTTCGCGAAGGCCCGCCTGGTCGGCGGCCCCGCCGCGCTCGATTCCCTCGACCACATACGTCGGGCTGTACACGTACCCTCCACGCCCGAAACGCCCGGCGTCGAAGAAGCCGACTACGCCCCACACCGTCATAACGATAGCGGCGACCAGCAGATACGTTCTGTAGCGATCGGCCTTGATACCGCGATCGCCTCGGAATGGTGCAGAGTCACGTGAGAAGCGAGCCGAATTCATCGAGGATGCCTACATTCCCGGGTCGCGATGGGCCAGCGGTATCAGCACGGCCACGTCGTACACCCGCTTCAGAGCAGACGAGTAGAGTTCGCTCTCGAAGTTCACCAGGACGCCCTGTCCCGAGAAGATCGGGTCGTCCAGTGGAAGGAAGACGGTGTGGGTCGGCCAGGTCTCGTTCATCAGGCGGAACAACTCGTTCGGAGGGGACGCGCCCAGGTCGTAGAGAGTCGTGCCTCCGTCTGGGGAGACGATCCGGGCAGCGGTGACGACCAGAACGATGATGGACCCGTTCACCACCGGGCTCCGATTGACGAGGTAGTCCCCCAGCCACTCGAGCTCCGTGCCCTTCATGCGCGTCTTCTGCGCGTGGTTTCCACCGATGTTGATCAGCGACCCGTGCGGAGTCTCTTCGATCCTCGTATCGCAGAGCTCTTTGATGATCCGCTCGCGCTCCCGAACCGTGGCTTCGTAGTGAGCATCCCGGTCCGCGCGAATCGTCACGCTCGTGCGCTCCACCTCCACCATCTCGGCCACGGTCTCGAACGCCTGCTCGCCCCAGGTCGCAACCAGGTCGGCGCGCTGGCTCTGGAGGTCATCCTGCAACTGCTCGATCGCTGCCACCTGGTTCGCGGGGGTCACGTAGGGTGCAGCGAGGAACGTCTCTATCGGTCCGGGGTCCGGCAGCTGCTCCGAGTACCACCCGATCAACTCGAGGAACGACTCCGCGCCGCCGTAATCGTCGAGGTTCACGTCGATGCCCCGGACCAGCACGCGATCGGTTTCGGGAAGTGAGCGGTTGAAGTCCCTCACGGCCGTGATCAGCTCTCCCCCCAAGACCAGGGGAGGTTCCCAGCCGGGCACGGCGCCGCCATCGAGGACGTAGTCCACGAGCAGCCAGTCCGCCATATGCGGCAGCTCCATCATCAGCTGGCGGAACCCCCTCGCGTGCAGGTCGCGCACGAGCGCCGCCATCATCTCCCGATGCTCGATCAGATGATGCGTCTCACCGACCATCACGACCCGGTAGGGAGACAGGCGATCGAGAACCCCCTCCG
>JBDGUZ010000052.1:0-13281 GCA_039585915.1 Gemmatimonadota bacterium | reverse complement strand
CCGTGACGGACGGCTCGAGGTGAAGGGGCCCTCCCTGTTGAGCCGTTACATCGACAGCGGTGGATCCGGTCCTTCGGCACCGCGGGTCGCTGCCGACGGGTGGTTTTCCACGGGCGACCTCGGGACCGTGAACCCGGACGGTTCGGTCTCGATCGGCGGCCGGGTAGACGAAATGATCGTCACAGGTGGCGAGAATGTGTCGCCCGCCGAAGTCGAACGAGTACTGGAATCCGTTCCTGGCGTCCGGAGGGCCGTCGTCGTCGGGCTTTCAGATCCCGTGTGGGGTGAGACCGTCGGCGCGGCTCTCGAGATCGAACCGGGCCGATTGCGAGAGCAGGATCCAGGTGCGAACGCCACACCGGATGACCGGGCCAGGCAGGATCTGCAAGTGGCTATGGAAGAGCGACTTGCGACGTTCAGTCGTCCGCGGATAGTCGTCTGGATGCAGCGGCTTCCGGAAACTCCGGCCGGCAAGATCGACCGGTCCGAAGTGTGCCGAAGGATCCTCCACGAAACAGTCACCGGGAGCAGGGTGGAGCCGTCGCACGGAGCCTGAGCCGTCCATGGTCCGGAGATTGCTCTGTGACCGCCGATGCGCGAAGAGAGTCTCTGTAGGGTCCGGCATGTCCGCTCCCGCCCCGTGGCGGGCGACGAATCCAATCAGGAAGGTGGGATTGATCGCCACGAATCGGCTCGTTTTCGATCCTCAGGGGGAGCTCTCATCGCGGCATAGGCTCGTCGTGACGTTCCTTCTCGACCTGGCCGGCTACCTGTCCGTGGATGTCCGACTACGGGTGAACGACGGTGCCTCGTTCGACCGGAAGCGCGATGGAGCATGCCTTTTCCGGCGAGCGCTGGCGATGGCGAGCCGTCCGTGTCTCGAGGCTGTGCGCACCGGGCTGATGCGGATGCGTGATGAGGCGCGAAGCGAACGGGACATCCCACGCTCGGACGTTCTCGCGGAGTTCCTGGAGGAGGTGGAGCTGCGGCTGTCCCTGTTCCGTGACATGGTGGTCGGACAGCGGCTCGATTGACCTCCGGCCACCTGCGGCGGTAGCGTTCATGATGTGCAGGGCCGACTCGCGGCCCGAGCCCGTACGCTCCGCCCGGACGGAATCATGCCAGACTCGAAATTCGACCGTGCGCAGGAGACCGACCTGACGCTCTGGGCCGACTCGGTGGCCCGGAATCTCGATGAAGAGGGTCATCCCGACCTCGCCATGTTGTTCCGAGCCCTGGTCCGGCGTGATGGAGAAGGTGTGCAGGAATCCCTGGATCAGTTGGACTTCGGGGCTCTCGACGGACTGGTCGAAACGCTCGGAGTAGAGATCGACGAGCGGCTGGAGGCCGGAGAAGAGCGGTTCGCCGAGATCCTCGACGAAGTCCTCGAATTCGCCGTCGACGCACTCGAACAGGCGATCGACGACGAAATCGAGTGGGACGAAGGCGCTCCCTCCGCCTGACTCTCCGACCTGCGATGTACCTGCCGCGGGCTCGGCTAAGGCCCGCGGCAGGCTACCCGGCTACTCTGCTCCGCGCGTGGCTGCCTCGCGCATGTGAGCCGCCATCTCGCGGATCTCGCTGAGATCCCGCACCATCTCGCTCCAGCCATACCACAGCGCATAGTCAGGATTCGCGTGGAACACGCCCTGGAACGCGCGCATGCGGTGTTTCAGATGCATCTCGAACAGTCGCTGCTCGATCACCGTCGGCGCATCGTGGAACGTTAGCAGGTCGGGGAAGTCGTACGCGTAGCCCTCCGGCCGCGGCAGAATCCCGTCCGCGTACAGGCCGGCGATCTCTCGGATCGCTTCGGCCAGGAGGTGGTCCGCCTCGCGGATCATGTCGTCACCCCGCGCGAGTTCGCCTCGCGCGAATTTCTCGGAGTGACAGTCGCCGCAAATCCCGATCATCTCGTTGCGCTCGTGATCGAAATCTTCTTGCGTCAGGCGAGCCACGTCGGCGGCCTTCACGACGTCGAGCCGGCCGGTCGGGTTGCCCTCCGGGTCTAGTACACCCAGGGCCTGGAGGATCGTGACCTGGTCGGCCTTCCACTGGGGGTCCTCGGGCAGCGGAAGCCGAACCGCGAGGAAGCCCCACGCCGTCCGAACCTCGTGGTCACCGTCGGGCATATGGCAGGTCTGGCAGGTCGGCGCGGCCGTGTCCTCTGACAGCGTGCCGTTCTGCTTCAGGAGATAGCGAACGCCGTGCTTCGAGGCGGAGTACATCTCCCACTGCGGGTGATCGAAGCCCATGTGGCAAGTCTGGCACGCCTGCGGCTGACGGGCCTCCACGACCGAGAACGAATGCCTCGTGTGGCAGGCGTCGCACGAGGCGCGGCCGTACCCTGCTCCAGCTTCCTTCAGCGCCGCGAGATCACTCTCACCCTTGAGGCCGATCTTGTGGCAGCCGCCGCAGCCCTTCATGCCCTCGCGCAACGCCACCGGCATGGCGTGGAATGTCGGCATCGCGGTCAGGGCCGCCCAGGCGATGGCATGCTTGCCAGCCGAGAACTGCTCGACGCGATCGGCATGACACGTGCCGCACGTTTCCGGCGTGGGCATGTGGAGGTCACCCAGGTCGGAGGCCGACGTGTGGGTGCCGTGGCACGTAGAGCATGTGATTCCAAGCTCGGCGTGCCGGCTCGTCTTCCAATCGAGTACCTGCTGCGGGGTCTCGTTCTGGTGGCAGGTGACACAGGCGTCTGCCGTTTCCTGGGCATGGGTCCCGGAGGGCAGTGCGAGTACTGCCAACGCCAGAAGGGGGACGAAACGTCGGATCATCGGAAATCGTCCTTGTTTTCAGGTCGCGGGAGTGGGGACTTAAACGTATGCTACCGCGCGAAAGGGCAGTAATCAAGGATTTATCATGGGAATATCCGATTAAACTCGAGCCAGGTGCGTGAACACCGTGAATCGGGGCCGGAATATGGGCTCCCGGCGCGGGCGCGTCTGGAGATTCGGGGTGTTCGTGGGTGTCGTCGCCGTCCTGCTTCTGGTACTGGCGGTCGTGGAACTCCGCCCGGGCCAGAGCGAGGACGCAATGGTGACCCGGGTGTACGACGGGGATACGATCGAGGCTCTCATGGCGGGCCGCAGCGAGAAGATCCGCTACATTGGCATCGACACGCCCGAGATGGATGATCCCAGGCCCGCGGTGCTCGAGATGGCGCGGGAAGCCGCGCGGGCGAATCGCGAACTGGTCGGTGGTCGCAGGGTCCGACTCGAGTTCGATATCCAGGAACGCGACAGGTACGGCCGTCTTCTCGCCTACGTCTGGCTCGCCGACACGCTGGTCAACGAATGGCTCGTGCAGGAAGGATACGCCGTGGCGAGCAGCTTTCCACCTAACCTCCGCTATCAGGATCGGCTCGACGCCAGCCAGCGCGAGGCGAGACAGGCCGAGAGGCGACTGTGGGATGGCCGGCTGGCGGATGGCCCGCTACGCGTTCCAGACCCGAAGAGTGAGCAGAGCAGGCGCGAAGGGGCGACGGCCAGGCCGGGAGACGGCGAGCGGCTCACGGCGTTCGAGGCAGCCGCGCACGAGGGACAGATCGTCACCGTGTGCGGCCGTGTCGCGAGTACAAGGGACCTGGGGCCCGAACGCAAGACGTTTCTGAACTTCGAGCGCCCGTATCCGAACCAGCCGTTCACGGTCGTGATCCCCGCAGGTGCCAAGGAGACGTTTGAGCGGCCGCCTCACACCGAATACGAGCACCGGGACGTATGTGTGGCTGGAGTGATCGAGCTGTACAGGGGAAAGCCCCAGATCATGGTTTCCGATCCGGCCCAGCTGGAGCTCCGCTGAACGCGGAACCTGGAGGCTGACAGGGGGTTTCTTTCCCGCGCCTGCGGTCACCTGGAGATGTTCGGCAGCCGCGGGGTGCAGGATGTAGATTCCGGGTGATGTGAACGAACCGGCCCGGGACGGCCTCGGAAGGAGAGCGCGAGAATGCGGTGGGTACTGCGTTCCAAGATTCATAAGGCGACGGTGACGGAATCCGACGTCAATTACGTCGGCAGCGTCACGATCGACGAGGACCTGATGGACAGGGTTGGCCTGTGGACCGGTGAGAAGGTCCTGATCGTCGACAACACCAACGGGGCCCGGATCGAGACGTACACGATCGCCGGGCCGCGCGGTTCAGGCGCGATCGAGATCAACGGCGCCGCCGCGCACCGGGTGAGCAGGGGCGACGAAGTCATCATCATGGGCTTCGAGCTCAGCTCCGTTCCGCTGAAGCCGAAGGCGATCCTCGTGGGTGAGCGGAACCAGTTCGTTCGTGATCTCATCGAGGAAGCCTCGACGGTCATTCCCGCCTGACGTGACCGATCGGCCGGGGTCCGCGGCCGCTCCATACGGCATCATCGGGAGCGGCCGACTCGCCCGACACCTGGGCCACTACTTCGAGAACGAAGGCCTGGAGGTGCGCCGGTGGTCCCGGCAAGCCCCGGGCGGCCCAATCGACTCGACGCCGCAGGGGATCAGGGTCGAAGATGCGCTCGATTCCTGCGCGGTCGTCCTCGCGCTGATCCGGGACGACGCCATCGAGCCGTTTCTCTCCTCCGTGGACCTGTCCGGAAGAGTGCTGGTCCACGCGTCCGGCAGCCTTCGCACACCGCTAGCGACCTCGATGCACCCCCTGTACACGTTCGGTCCCGAGCTCTATCCGGCCGACGTGTATCCGCGGATCCCGTTCGTGTGTGACGACGACGGGCCCGAATTCGCAGCCGTGTTTCCCGATCTGGATAATCCGAACTGGCGGATCGCGGCTCGCGACAGGCCTCGGTACCACGCGGCCTGCGTGCTGGGAGGCAACTTCACGACGTTGCTGTGGGCGCACGCGACGGAGATCTTCCGCGACGTGGGACTGCCGCCGGAGGTGGCGCTGCCGTACCTGGAGCGGACCTGCGCGAACGTGGCCGAGCACGGCGGTGATGCCCTGACCGGTCCGCTGGCGCGAGGAGATCGCCGGACGATCGTGGAGAATCTAGCCGCGCTGGAAGGCGATCCGTGGGCCGACGTGTATCGGGCCTTTGTGGAGACGGTGCGCCCGGGGTTACTGGATGTTGTGGAATCCGATCCGGAACCGGAGGAGACAGCGTGAACGTGCACGATTTCGGCGCGGCGAGGCGCGATGGGCGCAAGCTGACGTTCACGACCTGCTATGACTGGTGGTCCGCGCGCATTCTCAACGAATCGTCCGTGGACGGCATCCTGGTGGGTGACAGTGCGGCGATGGTGATGCACGGCCATCCCACCACGCTCCCGGCGACACCTGAAATGATGAGCCTCCACATCTCGGCGGTGGCCCGTGGCGCCCCTGACAAGTTCCTGATCGGCGACATGCCGTTTCCGTCGCATCGGAAGGGGATTCCGGCCGCGATGGACGTGGTGGACGCGTTCCTCACAGCCGGGGCGCACGCCGTGAAGCTGGAGGGAATCGAGGGGCACGACGAGATCGTGCGGCACATCGCGGGCTCCGGTGTTCCGGTAATGGGACACGTCGGGCTGACTCCGCAATCTGTGAACGCGCTGGGTGGCTACCGCGTCCAGGGACGAGGCGAAGATGCGGCGGAACGACTCGTGGAGGAGTCTCGCCGGCTCGAGCAGGCGGGTTGCTTCTCGCTCGTGGTCGAGGGGGTCGCGTCGGAGACCGCCGCGGCGATCACGCGGGCGGTGTCGATCCCGACGATCGGTATCGGCGCCGGTCCCGACGTGGACGGCCAGGTCCTGGTGCTGCACGACCTGGCGGGCCTCCAGCGGGAGGTGAAGCCGAAGTTCGTGAGGGCGTTCGCCGATGGGTACGGAGTGCTGCTGAACGCCGTCGAGGACTTCGATCGGGCGGTGAAGGACGGCAGCTTCCCCTCCGGGAACGAGACCTACGAGTGATTGTCGTCGACACCCTGGCTGACTGGCGTTCGTTGCGGGACGAGTGGCGGTCGGCCGGCTACAGCGTCGGATTCGTGCCCACGATGGGAGGGCTGCACGAAGGACACCTGTCGCTTGTGCGGCGCAGCGGCGCCGAGAACGACCGCACGGTCGTCAGCATCCTGGTCAATCCTACACAGTTCGACGAGCAGGCAGACCTCGACGCCTATCCCGATGACCTGGAGCGCGACTCGTCGATGCTCGAGAAAGCGGGGGCGCACGCCGTCCTGGCTCCGGAGCCCGACGCGATCTACGCGGACGGTTACCGGTACCGGGTCACGGAGACCGATCGGAGCCGGTCGCTCGAAGGGGCACACCGCCCGGGCCACTTCGACGGCGTCCTGACTGTCGTGCTCAAGCTGCTGCAGATCGTTCGTCCCGACCGTGCCTACTTCGGGGAGAAGGACTGGCAGCAACTCGAACTCGTGCAGGGAATGGTCGAAGCGCTGTTTCTCGATGCCGAGATCATCGGGTGTCCGATCGTGCGCGAGGCGGACGGCTTGGCGATGAGTTCGCGCAACGTGCGGCTGGATGCCGCCGGGCGGGCGAAGGCGGCTGAGTTCGCTGCCGCGCTGCAGGCCGGGGGATCGCCAGATCAGATTCGCTCCCGGCTAGAGGATCTCGGAATCGATGTGGATTATGTCGAGAGCCGAGATGGCCGTCTGCTCGCTGCCGTGCGTATCGGAGACGTGAGACTGATCGACAACGTTCCCGCCGGCCTGATTCCCACCATTGAGAATGCTGGCCTGCCGGCGTCCGGCTAATGGTCTGAAATGACATCCAGGGCCCTTCTTCTGCCCAGCAAGTGACAATATATCACAAACTAAACTCACAGTTCAGAATCAATTGCTTCCCATTCAGTCAACATCGTATGTGTAGAATCCTCCGGTATGGCGGGGAACGTCAGCCTGTTACGTGACAAATAGTGCATGAGCGGCACATGTGTACCTGACAGCATGGACCCTGCGGGTCTGCCCGTCAGTTCTGGCGAGTCCTGTACAGCTCTCGCTTGTGCGCGATGAACTGCCACGCCCTGAGCCGCGGCGGGTCAATAGTGTGGGTTTTCTTGAAGTCCGTCGCAGTGCCGTCATTCCTGCCGATCGCGCTGGCCCCGGCCACTGGCACGTATGCCGACGGCTGGCTCTGATCGGTATGCAGTTCGGCGCGACGTGCGGCTACGTCCCGCAGCGCATCCTCGGCCTCTGCCCTTGCAGTCTCGAGTTCCTGGATCTGCCCGGCGAGTGCCAGGCGAGTCTGTTCCCGTTCACTCTCCTCCTCGCGCGCTGATTCGAGCTTCATCTCCGCCTCCGCGACCAGGGCGCGGGCTTTTTCCTCGGCATCGGCCACTACCGCGCGGGCTTTCTCCTCCGCAGAGGCCCGGGCCTGTGTCCCGGCCTGTTGCTCGGCCAGCTTCGCCGACTTCCTCCCGCTCTGCTTCTCGATGACAGCTCTGAGCGCCTTGACCGCCCGGGTCCGGTCCGCTTCGAGCTCGGCAATTTGTTGGCGCAGTTCGCTCTCCGAAGATTCCCGAGCTCTGACCTCGAGTCGGGCGGCAGCGAGCGCAGTCGCAGCCTCTTCGCGGACCGCTTCGAGGTTCGCCTCGTATTCCTTGAGTGTCCTCTTCCTGTCCTCTCGCTCGTCCACGAGCCCCTTCAGATGCTGCCATTGCGCTTCGACTCGGGCTCGCTCCTTCTCGAGTTCCGGTTGCAGCCGGTCGACTTCTCTGAGCTGCTGTTCGAACTCTTCTTCACGCAACATCGCGAGGCGTTTCGCATCCGCAGCGTGTCTGAACACCGCATCGCGTGCAGCACGGCGAACTGCCAGCAGGTGGAGGACATAGGCGCCCACGACGAGCGTGCAGATAGCGAGGGGAGCATGCAACCAGATTACGGCGCCGACGCCGGAGGCGATCGTCGCCAGGGTCAGCAGAACCACTGACGTGGTGCTTGCAGCTTCCGGAATGATCCCGCGGGACCTAACCGGAATGTCTTCGATCATGCCTCGCCTCCAACGTCTACATCGATCGGCCGGGTCTCTTCGATCGGGAGGAATCTGCGATGGCGCCCCGACGAATATAGCAAAACTGGAGTTGGAGGCGAATTTACCCGGTCGATTCAGCTGCCCGCACAATCCGTCGGAGCATTCCCCGGAACATCACGTTGTGCACTGGCAGCAACGCATACCAGTAGAGAAGGCCGCCCAGGCCGACAGGATCGAATATGGCAGTCTGCGTGATTCTCGATCCGGGGCCATCGGCCGTTACCTCGAATTCCAACCATGCCCGTCCAGGCAATTTCATCTCGGCTTTGAGGCGGAGCCTCCGGTCCGGCTCGATAGATTCCACGCGCCAGAAATCCAGGGCATCTCCGGGTCGGAGATCGCTGCCATCTCTTCGACCACGCCTCAGACCTGGTCCGCCGACCAGCCTGTCCAGGAAGCCGCGAATTCTCCACATGGAGTCCCCGAAGTACCAGCCGACGTCGCCTCCTATTTTCCGCACGGGCCCGAACGCCTGCTCCATGTCGCTCTGCACACGCAAGGTCCTGCTGTCCACTATTCTGCGGCCTCGAGGAGCCGTGGAGCTTCCGTGCTCCGCATCTCCGCCTCCGGCGTCAGACCACCGTGTGCGGGCGTACTCGCGGTCCTCGTTGGCCAGCGCACGCGCGATCGCCTCCGACATGCCGCGGGGCTGAAGACTGAACGCTGTCCTGGCGGAATCATCCTGGACAACGGTCGGGTTCCGAACCCCCTCGATCAGCTTTCGACCGACCCTGGCATACAACGGTGTGACGATTCCCAGCCACAGACTCGACAGTGCCGGGGTCAGGAACGGCACGGGGATCATCAGTCGTCTCAGCCCACGTTGATCGGCATACTCTTGCATGATGTCCGCGTAGCTGACGACGTCGGCGCCGCCGATTTCGAATACCCGACTGCCAGCGATCTCCAGCTGTCGCGCCTCCATCAGGTAATCCACGACATCTTCGATGGCGATCGGCTGTGCAAGGACCCTGACCCAGGACGGCGTTGTCATGATCGGCAACTTGTCCACCAGCGCCCTGATCATCTCGAAGGAGAGACTGCCCGAGCCGATGATGATCGAGGCGCGCAACTCGAGCGTCGGAACGCCGGACTCGCGCAGAAGCCGACCAACTTCCTGGCGCGTTTCGAGGTGTGAGGAGAGTTCGTCTCCAGAGCCAAGCCCACCCAGATAGATGACTCTCCGGACGCCCGCGGCTCGTGCGGTCTCACCGAACAGCCGAGCAGCCTTCCGTTCAAGTACCTCGAAGTTGCCCTCGTCGCTCATCGAGTGAACGAGATAGTAAGCAGTACTCACGCCGGTCATCGCTCGTGCCAGGCTGTCACGGTCAAATACGTCGCCCCGCACGACCTCGGTCGTGTCGGCTACGCGTACAGCCAGATTCTCCGGCCGACGTGCCATGCAGCGGACCGGGATTGCAGCGGACTCGAGCTGTTCGAGCAGACGGCCGCCGACGTACCCGGTCGCGCCGGTCAGCAGGGTCAGTCCGTGGGCCTCATCCATCTAAATTTCTCCATCTATTTCTGAAGAACGGGGCAGGGAACGCGCATGTCCCCCGCCCCGCGAATTGTTGAATCCTACGTCAGTCCATCGACGGAAGAATTACCGCGTCGATCACGTGAATCACGCCGTTGCTGGCCTCCACGTCGGCAGCGATCACCTGCGCATTGTCCACGTACACTTTGCCCATCTTGACGGAAATGTCCACGGAGTCACCCTGCAGGGTCTTGGCCGACGTCAGCTTGACGACCTCTTCAGCCGTGACCTTGCCTTCGACCACGTGATACAGGAGCACCGCCTGCAGCTTCTCCTTGTTCTCGGGCTTCAGAAGTGTCTCAACGGTACCGGCCGGGAGCTTGGCGAACGCCTCATCCGTCGGGGCGAACACCGTGAGCGGACCGTCGCTCTTCAGCGCGTCAACGAGGTCGGCCGCAGTAGCGGCTGCGAGCAGCGTGTTGAAGGTGCCAGCCGCGGCTGCAACCTCTACGATGTCATTCTCGACGGTCTTCGTCTCGTAGTGATCCATGACTGGAACCAGGGGAGCGTCAGCCATCTGAGCTGGAGCCGGTGCGACAGTCGCGATCAGCGCCAGAGCTGCGCCAGCCGAAGAGAGGATGGTGCGATACATTTCAGATCTCCTTGAAGTCGTGTTGTTGCCAATCGGGTGTTGCGATCTATTTCGATCAGTTCGCCACCCGGCGACCTGCGCGTGTTCACTAACTGTCCAACATGATACTGGACATAGATCAAATTGTCAAGTATTTGTCCAAGTCCGTAAAATGGACAACTATTCAACACTGTAAATCTGTCTGGAGCCTGGATGTTGAGTCCCGCTGTGCCGACGGAACGGGTTAGAGCGCTGAACGACGGGGTCCCCGACCCGAACCGGCGCTACGTGCTGTACTGGATGACGAGCGCACGCCGGACGACCTGCAACTTCGCACTTGATAGAGCAGTAGAGTGGGCCCGGGAGTTAGGGCGTGGTGTGGTGGTTCTCGAGGCGCTGCGGTGCGACTACGAATGGGCGTCTGACCGATTCCATCGCTTCGTACTGGATGGAATGATCGACAACGCACGTGACACACAAGGCCGCGAGGGTCTGGCCTGGCATTCGTTCGTCGAGCGAACTCCCGGCGCGGGCAAGGGGCTCCTGGCGGAGCTGGCCGCGAACGCCGCGGTTGTCGTCACCGACGACTATCCGACGTTCTTCATCCCGGAGATGCTGGCGGCTGCCGCGGATCGCGTCAGTGTGCGGTTCGAAGCCGTGGACTCGAACGGTCTTGCGCCGATGCGTGGAACCCCCAGGTCATACCCGTCCGCCTACACGTTTCGCCGATACCTTCAGAAGTCTCTGCCGCACTACCTCAGCCGGAAACCTGCGGCTGATCCGCTCGAGTGGCTGAGCGGGATACCGGCGCCTGTTATCCCGGTCTCGATCCTGGAACGATGGCCCGCCGCCGCCAACGAACTGTCCGGCGGTGGACCTGAGCTGGCGAGCCTGCCACTGGACCACTCGGCCGCTCCCACCGGGCTGCGTGGCGGTACGCAGGCTGCGCGTCTCCGGCTACGGGAATTTCTCCGACACCGGCTGTCTGCATACGCGGATGATCGCAATCACCCGGACGAAGATTCGGCGAGCGGCCTGTCTCCGTACCTGCACTTCGGACACATGTCCGTCCACGAGATCCTGGACCGGCTGGCCGAACGCGAAGGCTGGACACCCGACTTTGAAGACAGGCCGACGAACGGAAAGCGAACCGGATGGTGGGGCATGAGTCCGGCGGCGGAGGCATTTCTCGATCAGGTCGTGACCTGGCGGGAGCTGGGCTTCAACATGGCAGCAAACAGACCCGACCACCGTGAGTACGAGTCACTGCCCGATTGGGCGCGTCAGACCCTCGAGGCGCATGCGGGAGACGCCCGACCCCACCTGTACAGCATCGAGGATTTCCAGGCCGCTGCGACCCATGACGAACTGTGGAACGCAGCCCAGCGCCAGCTGCTCCGCGAGGGGACCATTCACAACTACCTGCGAATGCTATGGGGAAAGAAGATCCTGGAGTGGACCCCCCACCCACGTGACGCTGCCAGGATCATGATCGAGTTGAACAACCGATATGCGATCGATGGCCGTGACCCAAACTCGTATTCCGGAATCTACTGGTGTCTGGGTCGGTACGACCGACCATGGGGACCGGAGCGCCCGGTGTTCGGAAAGATCCGTTACATGACGTCCAGAAACACTGTGAGGAAGCTTCGGCTCGGAGAGTACCTCGAGCGCTACGGCGAGTAGCCGCGCATGCGAACCGCTACCGCGCTCGAGGATGTATAGAGCCCTTGTCTAACCGGCTATGGCTTCCTGGACTCCTGTCGTACGACTCTCGAGAAAGCTGACAAGCTGCGACAACTCGGTCACCGGCATCGCCTGGATCGCCTGTATGGCTTCAACGTAGTTGGAGGCCGCTCGCCCTCCGACGAATATCTCCATCTCCGGTCCGACGGCTTCGCGAAGCGCCGCGAGCTCTGCCGGCAGAGAAGCATCGTCCGCCGGATATACGATGCTGAGGGCGATAGCGTCGGCCTCCACACTTAGCGCGACACCCGCGATCTCCCATCCAGGGAGGCTCGTTCCCAGATACGTGACTCGCCAGCCCAGCGCAGCTGCAGCGGCCCCAACCAGCAGTGCGCCGAATTCATGTATCTGTCCGGCCGGCGTGGTGACCACGATCATTGGGGCACTCTTCTCTGCCGCACATGCGTTCATGATCGATTCGAGCACCCGACGGATTACCGCCGTCGCGAGATGTTCGTGCCCCGGGGTGAGCTTTCCCTGCGCCCATTGTTCTCCGATCCGTACCAGGAGCGGACCCACCACTTCCTGGATCAGGACAGGAGCCGGAAGCGCAACAGTTGCTCTCATGAGCGCGGTCTCAAGATCCCTGGCGTCCATGCGGTCTACAGCGGATAGGCTGGCTGCAAGGTGAGGCTCGGAATGAATCGGCGCGGCTTCCGCCGGTGGAGAGACGAACGCTGCCTCCGCATCTTCCTCGGCGAGTTGCCGGAGCTCATCAGTTGCGACCCCCGCCATTCGGCTTATCCGCCTGCCTGCCGAAGTGACCCGGTTCAGCAGAAGCAGTCGCTCTACGTCGGCATCCGAGTAGAGTCGATGCCCTCCCTGCGAGCGTCCTGGCTCAACCACTCCGTACCTTTTCTCCCATACTCTGAGTACGTCGGAGCTGAGGCCCGTGCGACGCACAACGACCTGGATGGGGTGCCGCTTCTCGCCGGATTCGATCTGTTCGGTCATTGTAGTCGGGTCAGTTCGGGTAACCGTTTTCGGAGGGAAGAAGTTGGCCTGCTGTCGTCAGAATGTCAAACCACTGTCATAGACATGAGATTGACACAATGAGCTCTCGGTCGCGGCCTTCTACTCTGACGAAGCCGAATGTCGCTACGCTCACGCCAATGACGTGCACCTGTGGGAGGTCTCTGGTATCGTGCCGATCCTGAATCAGGAGATGATTGTCCCGCGCCCGATCAACGATGTATTCGCTCTCTTCGCTGATGCCGGAAACCTCGAGCGAATCACTCCCCCGGAGCTGCGGTTTCGGATACTCACACCACCGCCGATCGAAATGAAGGCCGGAACGCTCATCGACTACCGGATCCGGCTGTTCGGAAAGCCCGTTGCCTGGAGGACTCTGATCTCGGACTGGAGTCCGCCGGACAGGTTCGTCGATGAACAGATTCGAGGCCCGTATCGGGAGTGGATTCATACGCACACTTTCGAGGAAATGCCTGGCGGAACC
>JBDGUZ010000051.1:0-24496 GCA_039585915.1 Gemmatimonadota bacterium | reverse complement strand
CTCGGCAGCCGCGAGGTTTGTTTCGGTTCCGGCCAGATTCTGCTTCGCATCCAGGTAGGCCAGGTAGTCGCCGACCCCCCGTTCGAACGAGCGCCGCTGAAAGTCCACGGACCCTTGCGCCGAGATCTGCTGCCGGCGCAGGAACTCGTACCGCTCGCTCTGCTTGTCGAGATTCACGAGGCTCACCTGGACTTCCTTGTAAGCCGTGAGCACCGTGCGCACGTAGTTGGCCGCCTGGGCCTGGAATTGCGCCTCTGCGACGCCAACGTTCGCGCGCAGCCGACCTCCCTGGAACAGCGGCTGGGTGAGCCCGCCGACCAGGTTGACGAAGTACTGGTCGAGCCGGAACAGGTTGCTGACATCGCCGGACTGCAGTCCGACGGTGGCATCCAGCCGGATCGCCGGGTACAGGTCGGCCTTGCGGGATCCGATCCGATACCTGGCTGCCTCCATGCGTTGCCAGGCGGACCACACATCCGGGCGCTCCTCCAGCAGCGCCGCGGTCAGGTCGGCCGGAACCGGATCGAGTACGATGTCCGGCGCTCCGTCATCCGCCAGGATCTGGTCCAGGCTTCCCGCGTACTGGCCGAGCAAAACGGCCAGGCGGCCCTTCGTTTCTTCAAGCGCGCTTTCGAGCACCGGCAGCGATGCCTGCGTATTCCGGAACAGCGACTGGATCGTGTACAACTCGAACGTCGTGACCAGGCCTCTGAAGTAGCGCTCGTTCGTCCGCTGCGAGCGCTCCTGCAGGATGTCAACGCTCAGGCTGGTCAGCTCCACGCTCCGCCTGAGCTCGACGACTTCGAGATAGGTTGAAATCGTCGCCGATATCACCGCCAGGCGGGCGGTCTGGTAGTCCCCTTCCGAGGCGAGGAAATCACTGACCGCCGCTTTCGTATTGTTCCGAAACTTGCCCCAGAAATCGATCTCGTAGGAGAAGCCGATCCCGGCGGTATAGGTGTCGTACTTGAACCGGTCGGGGAACAGGGTCTGGCCGGGTGGCTGGCCGGGCTCGCCGCCGCCGATCTCGCCCGCGAATCCCGTGTTGGAGGGAGCATCCTGGTAGCTGGCGTCGGCGACGAGCCCGATCGCCGGGATCAGATCCGCACGCGCGATCCGGTATCGCTGTCGTACTTCCTCCACCCGGGCCACCGCTTCGCGCAGATCCAGGTTGGCGGCGAGAGCCGTGTCCACCAGCGCCTCCAGAACCGGATCGTTA
The DNA here is from genome assembly GCA_039585915.1 of Gemmatimonadota bacterium. Taxonomy (GTDB): domain Bacteria; phylum Gemmatimonadota; class Gemmatimonadetes; order Palauibacterales; family Palauibacteraceae; genus Carthagonibacter. The sequence goes on along the minus strand of JBDGUZ010000051.1, from coordinate 23,277 downwards.
TACACGGTCCACCAGCGCTCCGGCTCACGGACCAGGCTGTCGGCAGCGGCGGCCGCAGCGCCGGTACTGTCGGCGATCTCAGCCGGATACTCCGGTGGGAGGTCGACAACGACGGTCGGCGTCCGGGGGTCCGGAGCAAATGAGCAGGAGGCGAAGACGAATGAAACCGTCAGGGCGGCCAGTACGGATCTGGTGCTGCGCGGTTGCAGCCTCATGAGGCCACCTCCGCCGGCTGCAGTCCATGCAACAGCAGGTCCGTGATGTGCTGTTTCCGCGCCTCGGTGAATGCGGCGAAGTCCGCCTGGGCATCGGGGTACATCGCCTGTACCGTTGGCTTCATCACGATGAAGTGAATGCAGGCCGAGATGATGGTGAGCAGGGTATGCTGGGGGTCGACGTCCCGAATCTCCCCGTCTCGGGATGCGCTACGGATAGCGTCTACGAGGCGATTCGGCAGCGATCCTTCCGTCTGCTTCGCGCGGGCCAGGGCCTCCCCGAGGATCGACGCTCCGCGCAGATTCTCGCCCATCATCAGCCGGATCATGTCCTCGTGCTCGATCGCGTAATCGATGTAGTGATTCACGAAGCGCCGGAGCAGCTCGGGAAACGGCTGGCCTGGCTCCAGCACCGTGTCGAACGAGCGCATGTACTGCTCGAACATGTACGCGAACACGGCCTCGAACAGGCCCTGTTTGGAACGGAAGTAGTAATGCAGTAGCGCCCGGTTGATGCCGGCTTCGTCCGCAATTGCCTGCATGCGAGCACCGTCGCGGCCTTTGCGGGCGAATACCTTCCGCGCCGCCTCGAAGATCCGCTCCTCGGTACTCTCGCTACTCCCGGCATTCGGCTGGCTCCCGGCGCTACCGCTCGGCAGGTCCGTCTCGATACGCGTTGTCATCGGCCCGTCCGCAGTTTGACTCTATTGCTTAACAGAAATGTTAAACGCAACTGACAAACTATGACCTTGCTCTGTCCCGTCAAGGGGTTACATGTACCAGCCGGGCTCGGTGGATGGACTGCTCTCAGGTGCGGCTTACGGAAGCCCCGGCCGACGGAATAGCCACGAACAGCCGCTGATCGAGGTTCGGCGGCGGGTTGTCTCCGGGCTGCTCGACGAAGTAGCCGTCCCTTAGAGCTTCGAGCACGGATCTGACCCGCTCGGGGCGGCACAGAGCCACTATGCAGCCCCCCATCCCCGCTCCGGTCAGTCGCGCGCCGAGAGCACCCGCGCCGCGGGACAAAGCCACGAGCCGGTCCAGCTCGGGTCCACTGACTTCGAAGTCAGTGCGCAGGCTCTCGTGGGAGCCGTTCATCAGCACCCCGAACGCCTCGGGGTCGTCATCGCGCATCGCAGCCTCCGCGCGCCGCGTCCGGTCGGCCTCGGTGACGACGTGTCGGAAGCGCCGGAGCAGCCGGTCGTCTAGCACTTGCTGGGCGACCGCCATCAACTCGCCCGTGTCGTGCTCGGAAAGCACCCGGGTATAGGTTCGATCGCCGTCCGCGAGCCCGAGTCTCTCACCCACGATCTCAACCGATTCCTCCACCGCTGCCCGCCGACGATTGTAGGTCTCCTTCGCGTTTCCGGACTTGTGGGCCTGGACGCCGGTATCGGCAACGACGAAGCGCCAGTCGCCAGGCACGTGCACAGGAGTCACTCGGACTGGCTCGAACTCGATTCGCGCAGCACAGCCTTGGCGGGCGCACACCGAAATCGCCTGGTCCATTCCCCCACCGCGGGTGCCCACGTACTGTTCGGCGTCGGCGGCGACCTCGGCCAGCTCGATCGGGTCCGCCTCGATATCAGACACATCGAGCAGCGACTTGATCACCGCTACCACGAGGGCCGACGAGCTGCTCAGACCCGCCGCGACGGGCACCTCCGAGTGGATCCACAGATCGGCTCCGCAATCTGCCCCGTAACGCGACGCCGCCGCGACGGCCGCGGCCTTCACGTAGTTGCCCCAGTCCCCCTCCGCGAACGGCTCGATCTCAGGACCGAGCTCGAACTCTCGCGGCTCGTAGCCGGGGTCCGAGGTGGCGACGCGGATCATCCGGTCGTCGCGGGGGAGGACGGCCACGTGAACGGCGTGCTGCAGCGCCATCGGAAACACGGGCAATCCCGCGTAATCCACGTGCTCGCCGATCAGATTCACACGACCCGGAGCCCGGGCGGTGCGGGCAGGAGCGCTCCCGTACTGCTCCTGAAATCCCTGCACGAGCCCGTCACCCATCAATACACGTTCCCCAGAGCGAAGAGCGGCGTCCTGGTCGCCCACGTCCCCCCCGTGAAATCGGGGAACGACACGGGGTGATTCCCCATCGCGATCGACCGTTCGGAGAGTGGTCCGATCACGCTCCAGGCCGCCGCGTCGTACACATCCAGCGGCGTCGGATGGCCCCGCTTCACAGACTCCACGAACGCATGCAGGACGAAGAAGTCCATTCCTCCGTGACCTCCGCCCTGCGCGTCCTCTCCGTATTTCTGCCACAGCGGGTGCTCGTACTGGGTCTGGTAGGTCTCGAACGGCTCCCAGCGGTGCGGCTCCGGGCTGACGCCCTCGAGATAGATCGAGCGGTTGTCGACCATCCACAGGCCGCGCGTTCCCTGGACCCGGAAGTTCAGCGAGTACGGGCGCGGGAGGTTGGTGTCGTGACTGAGGATCACGCTCTCGCCGTTCGCCGTGGTGATCACGGTGGTAACGATGTCGCCGAGCTTGAACCGGACGTCGGCGTTCGGGTGATCCTCGCCACCGACAGCCACGATGTACTCGTGCAGGCCCCGGGTCTTGGTGGCCGTCGATGTGAGTTGCACGAAGCGGTTGCCGCGATTGATGTTCAGCCAGTTGGCCACCGGACCGACGCCGTGCGTCGGGTAGAGCTCGCCGTTGCGGTAAATCGAGTGGTCCGTTCGCCACACGGCCTCGCCGTTCGCTCCCGGTCCGAATTCCGCACCCGGATTGAACTTCACTTCACGCAGATCGTGCTGGTAGCCGCCATGGCAGTGCACGAGCTCCCCGAACAGGCCCTCGCGCACCATGCGCAGCACGGCCATCACGTCACGCCGATAGCACACGTTCTCCATCATCATGCAGGGCATGCCGGTGCGTTCATGAGTGCGCACCAGGTCCCAGCAGTCCTCGACCGTGGTGGCGGCGGGCACCTCGACTCCGGCGGCCTTGCCTGCCTCCATCGCTCCGACCGCCATCGGCGTGTGCCACAACCACGGAGTCGCGATGATCACCGCATCCACATCATCGCGCACGATGAGATTCCGCCAGTCCTCTTCCCCGGCCGTGTACAGCGCGGGCTCGTCCCTGCCCGCCTCGCGAGCTGCATCCGCCGACCGTTGCGCCTTCTCGGGGACGATATCGCACACCGCCGTCACTTCGCAGTCGTCCCTGGCGAGAGCGAGACCGAGAAGCCAGCTGCCGCGTCCGCCGACCCCTATGAAGCCGAGACGGAGCCTATCCGCGGACCCGACGCGTGGCCTGCGCGCGAATGCGGGAGAGGGAACAAGCGAGGCGCCGACTGCCGCCGTGGCGCCGGTCTTCACGAAGTCACGTCGGTCGAGAGGGCTCATCGTGTCTCCTTCGGGCGAGGGCCGGCCGCCGGTGTCGGGAAGCCAGTTCGCGCGAGGTCCATGGGATCGCCGAGGCCGGGTGCCAGCGGGGTCAGCCGCAGCGCCCACGAGGTTGTCTCGATCGGAATCTGGTATTGCTCGAGCGGCCGAGCGCCCCAGCTGTTGTCACCGCCGACGCCCATCTGCCGGTGGTCGAGGTGGACCGCAATCAGGTCGCGCGGCCGAAGGTCGTACGTGTGACGTCCGGTCTTCCGGGATCCCTCGTCCAGATCGTCGGTGAGGAAGGGGAGCGCGCTCCAGTCCAGCGTGGACATGCCGACCGCCAGCAGGCCGATTCCGGTCGAATCGCGGAATGCCACCCAGCGCGTGTCCGTCCGGTTCCCGTTCTCCTGCGGCCTGATGTACGGGTAGTACAGCTCCGCCGGGGTCGAGCGATACACGCCGATTCCCGCCCCGGTCTTCCGGTCCTCGTAAGACTCGTGCGGGCCCCTGCCGAACCACTCAATCTGCTCGAACGCCGGCGGAATCGTGACTCCGAGACCGAGCCGCGGAATGTCCGGCAGGTCCGCGGTGCGCGCTCCGGGTGTGAAGCGGACACCGATGACCACGTCGCCGGTGCCGTACACTTCGTACGTGAGGGTCTGCTCAGCTCCGACGACAGGGAAGTCGATCCGGGCGGTCACGCGCATACGGGCCGCGTCCAGGCGGCGTACGTCGAGATCCGCGAGTACCGGGACCCGGCCCGCCTCGCGCCACATCGCCTGCCGGCGGGGCATGCGGTTGCCGTAGTCGTTGTCGGTCGGAGCCCGCCAGAACGTCGGTGCTGGACCGGAGATCAGGAGGTCCCGGTCACGGAACCGGTACCACGACAGGAGCCCCGTCTCCCGATCAATCCCCAGCTCAAAATCGCTGCCGGAGAGCACGAATGCCGAGTCCGTCTCGGCCAGCGCGAGGTCCGGCATCAGGTCCGGGTCGGCGACCAGCGCCGGAATCGCTCCCGGGATCTCGAACTGCTCCCATGCCCGTACGGAGCCGGCCGGATCACCGGTGAGCGGATCCGCCTGCTTCCGCCGATACTCGATTGTCAGAAAGCGCTCGATCCCCGGCCTGCGCGCGATATCCGGTAGCGAGAGCGCCAGGTCGAGGGAGTCGTGCGCGGCCACGGCGAGCATCTCTACCGCGCCCTTCGCAATCGACTCCGCTTCCTCGGTGAGTGCCCATGCCAGGGTCAGGTCCGACAGATCCCGGAAGTCGAACCGATTCACGACCCGGATCCGTCCGGACTCGAGATCCACCGCCCGGGTCTCCGCCGGCTGGTAGACCTTCTTCACTTCGTTCAGGTGCGGGTTCGGCCGAAGGTCCGGCTGCACGAGCCCGTTGACCAGGAAGTTGCCATCGCTCGGCACGCCCGGCGGACCGTAGTCGCCGCCGTAGGCCCAGTATGGCGTTCCGTCCCAGGTCTCGGCGTACAGCCCCTGGTCGATCCAGTCCCAGATGAACCCGCCCTGGAGCTGCGGGTGGGCGTAGATCACGTCCCAGTAGTCCCGCAGGTTGCCGACGCTGTTTCCCATCGCGTGTGCGTACTCGCACATGATCAGGGGACGGGTCCGGGGCTCGCTCGCCCAGTCGAGCAGGTGCGGGATGCGGGCGTACATCGGGGCATAGATGTCCACGTGCGGCTCACGGATCGCACGCTCGTACTGCACCGGACGGGACGGGTCGCGCTCGTGAATCCAGTCCGCAGTGGCCTGGAAGTTCACGCCGTCGCCACCCTCGTTCCCCAGCGACCACACGATCACCGAGGGGTGGTTCTTGTCGCGCTCGACCATGCGAATCGTGCGGTCGAGATGCGCCTCGCGCCACGTCGGATCGTTCCCCAGCGTGACCTCGGGCCGATAGCCGATGCCGTGCGACTCGATGTTCGCCTCGTCTACGATCCACAGGCCGAGCGAATCGGTCAGCTCGTACCAGCGCTCGTGGTCCGGGTAGTGGCTGGTCCGGACCGCGTTGATGTTATGGGTCTTCATCACTGCGATCTCGTCCCTCATCCGCTGATCCGAGATCACGCGCCCCGTGTGTGGGTCATGCTCGTGGCGGTTCACGCCGCGGATCGTGATCGGCACGCCGTTTACCTTCAGCTGGCCGTCAGCGATGCGGACGTCGCGGAAGCCGATCCGGGTGGCCATCGCCTCTGTGGTCTGCCCTGACTCGTCCAGCAGCTCGAGTGTCAGCGTGTAGAGGTTGGGTGTCTCGGCCGTCCAGGGAGCGGGAGCCCTAATCTCCGCCTCCACACTCGCGTCCGTCTGAGAGCCCGCGTCAACGCCGACGCGCGATTCCAGCCGGGCCGGGAGAACGGATCGGCCCTGCTCGTCCAGGAGATCGATCCGCACGGTTCGAGCAGCCTGCCCGGTCGCCTGGCTTCCGATCACCGTCGCGACCGTCAGTCGCCCGTTCCCGGTTGCCGCGTCGAATGCCGGTCTCGCGTGGAAATCCGCGATGTGCACATCGGGCACGGCAAACAGGAGGACGTCCCGCTCGAGCCCGCTGATCTTCCAGTAGTCCTGTCCCTCGAGGTATGCGCCGTCGGAGAACCGATAGACCTCAATGGCGAGGGAGTTGGACTCGCCGAACCGGACGAATTCGGTCAGATCGGACTCCGATGGCGTCTTGCTACCCTTCGTGAAACCGACCTCCTGGCCATTCACCCACACGTAGCCGGCAGACTTCACGCTCCCGAGGTGAAGCACGATGTGCATGCCCCGCCACTCGTCCGGCACCTCGAAACTGCGGCGATAAGAGCCGACAGGACTCCACTCCACCGGCACCAGAGGCGGGTCGGGGTCGAATGGATACGGAATATTAGTGTAGATCGGCACTCCATACCCGACGATTTCCCAATTGGACGGGACGTCGATCAGGTCCCAGCTGGAGTCGTCGAAGCCGTTGCGCCAGAAGTCTGTCGGGCGGTCTGCGCGATTTGACACCCAGTGGAATCGCCAGCTCCCGTTGAGCGAGCGGACCCACGGCGACGTAGCGCGCCCGGTCGTGCCTGGAGACCCTGCAGCCGACTCCCAATCCGGGAATCTGGTCACTGTCGCGAAGGGCGGCAGACGATTGTGACCGGTAACGGCGGGATTTTCCAGGTCGGGGTGCGGATAGCGGGCTGAGTCGCCAGGCCGGTTGTCCTGCGCAATCAGCTCCATCGGAATGACGAGTGCAAGAAGCAGTGTTGCAAAGGGAATGCGAATGCGGTTCCGCGCCGCTCTGCACCTTGCGGATTTCGGATAGCTCATTGCACCCGTACCTCCTGCCACACGTCCTTATAGGTGAAATGCCCCAGCAACGCACCAAGCGCCGAGAACGGCACCGCGACGACCGCGGTGAGCAGGACCACGTCTTCGAATTCGCACAGGTTGTCGGGGCCGTCGCAGTACGCCCAGGCGAGCAACCCGCCGAGTGTGAGGCCGACACCTGCCCCGATCCCCAGTCCGAGCACCGTCTGACGTTTCCGGTCGACGCTGACCTCCAGAGAGGACAGCTCGGAAACGCGCACCTCCACCGGAGCGCCCTGCGAACTCCTCCGGTCTATCAGAAGCAATCCCTGTTCGAGCGCCGTGACTTCGCCTGTAACCCGATCGGGAAACTCGGGCGGCGCCACAAACCGCACGCGATCCCCGGACTCGACCGCCCGGCCCGGCACCTCCTGGCCTCCCACGCCTGCCGGAATCCAGATCGAGACACCCACTAGCAGAGATGTCAGTCCCGCGCGACGAAGAACGGACCTGACTGATACCGAATTCAGATCCACTCGGCCTCTGCGGTGCGCTCCGTCTCAACGTCACCCGTGTTTCTTGTCCCCGCCGGCTCGATCAGCATGATGTGTACTTCCTCGGGTGCTACAGGCCGATGCTCGACGCCCCGCGGCACGAGACACAGCTGCCCTTGCTCGAGCCACACATCCCGGTCTCTAAACTCGAGCTTCAGCCGACCTTTGAGCACCAGGAACAGTTCGTCTTCCCGCTCATGCGAGTGCCAGTCGAACGTGCCGTGGATTTTCGCCAGCTTGACCTGGGTGTCGTTGACCTGCGCGACGATCTTCGGACTCCACAGCGCACTGATCAGGTCCAGCTTCTCGGACAGATCCACGGTCTTCATCGTCATACGAGTTCAGCCTTTCACTCTGTCGCGACCCCACCCGGCGGCGTGAACAGTGCGCAGACCGCGCCCACCGGGTCCCGGATCACGCAAAATCGCCCGCCGGCCATGTCGCGGGGCCCGGCGATCACTTCGCCGCCGAGGACCGCGACCTTGCGGGCCGAAGCGTCTGCATCTTCCACCACGATGTAGATCAGCCACTGGGGGGGCAGGTCCGCGTTCGAGCCGATCGCGTGACAGATGCCGGCGGTCGGAGTGGCGGAGCCCACGGGCATCATGCACCAGTCCTCGTAGTCCCCCATCTCCACCGGTTCGCTGCGCCAGCCGGTCACCTCCTGGTAGAAGTCACGGATCGGCTCCGCGTGCGGCACCGTGAGGTCCGTCCAGCCGATTGTGCCGACTGCAGGTTTCTGATCGCCGCTCACGTGTCATCTCCCGTGTCGAGTGTCTGGTTCGGTCCGCCAGGCTCGCCGCGATCTTCACGCAGGATTCCGTAGAACTCGGCGTCCAGAAGTTCATCGTCCTTGCAGATGCTCCCGCGCAGCGTCCCCTCGTGTCGCATCCCCACTTTCTCCAGCACGCGCGAGGAGGCAGGGTTCCGTACCAACGCCCGGGCCCAGAGTCGGCGCAGCGCCAGAGCCTCGAACCCGTAGTCCATCACGGAGCGGGCAGCCTCGGTCGCGTACCCCATGCCCCAATACGGCACACCAACCCAGTAGCCAAGCTCGGCGATCCCCGTGTCTCCTTCGAGATTCACCCCGACCGCCCCGACGAGAGTTTCGTCATCGGTCGTGATGGCGAAGGCTGCCATCTCTCCGCGGTGAAATGCCGGCTCGTGGCTGGCGATCCAGGCCTCTGCCTCTCCCTCGGGATACGGGTGCGGGATCGTCAGAGTGTTCTCCGCCACCTCGCGCGCACCGGCGAGCTCGCGCACCCGGGGCGCGTCGGAGAGCAGGAACGGCCGCAGGACGAGCCGGTCGGTGTGGAGCGTCGGCTGGTCCACGTCGCGTCCCGTGGAGTCCCGCCCCCGCGCGCTCGTGCCCTGCCCGTAGCTGCCAAACCTGATCGCCACACGCTCGATCTCGTCAGGCGGGAGAATGACGGGCTCGCCCGCCTCCAGCGCCACAGAGTAGGTGTGCGACAGATCCTCCACCTCCCGGGCCAGGCCTGCCGCCTCCTGCAGCGAGGCGCCGATCGCGACCTGGCCGTGATTCGCCAGCAGGCAGGCGCGCCGGTCCTCCAGCGCCTCGACAGCCGCCAGGGCCAGCTCGACCGTGCCGTACGTCTCGTAGCGCGCGCAGCGAATCGTGTTTCCGCCCGCCACGGCAACCATGTAGTGAAATGCGGGAATCTCCTTGCGCAGGCAGGCGATCGCCGTTGCATACGGAGAGTGCAGATGCAAGATCGCGGCGGCATCCGGCCGGTCGGCATAGATCGCCGTGTGCAGCGGCCACTCGCTCGAAGGAAGCAGCCGGTCTCCCGTCGGTTCTCCCCGGGAGCTGAGAAACACGGTATCGACCGGGTCCATCGACCCGTACGGCACTCCTGACGGGGTGATGACGAATCCGCCCGGCACCCTGACACTCAGATTCCCCGACGTGCCGGGCGACAGGCCGGAACACTGGATCTCGCGCGCGGCATCAACCAGAGTCCGGCGGTATCGGGTGTGCTTCACATTTCCTCCGCAAACAGACCCAGCAGGCCCTCTTCGCTCGCCGTACAGACGCCCCGCTCTGTGATCAGGCCGGTGACGAGCGAGGCCGGCGTTACATCGAAAGCGGGATTCCGGGCGGTCGTGCCGGGTGGAGCGATGCGCACGTGTCCTCCCGTGCCGTGGATCTCGAAAAGTTCATCCGGTGCCCGCTCCTCGATCGGAATCTCCTGCACTCCGTCCCGTAGCGTCCAGTCGATCGAGCGGGAGGGGACTGCCGCGTAGAATGGGACATCGTGGGCCCGGGCGGCCAGCGCTTTCGAGTAGGTTCCGATCTTGTTGCACACGTCACCGGTGCGCGTGGTGCGGTCCGTACCGACGAGCACGATATCCACCTCACCCCGCTGCATCAGGTGCGCCCCCGCGCCGTCGGCGATCACGGCGTGCGAAATACCGCGCCCGTCCATCTCCCATGCCGTGAGGGCCGCCCCCTGCAGCCGCGGACGAGTCTCGCTCACCCATACGTGGACCGGGATGCCGGCTTCACACGCCTCATAGATCGGACTCGTGGCAGTTCCATGCGCCACTGTGGCGAGGGCGCCGGCGTTGCAGTGCGTGAGAATCCGTACGGGCTCACCGGCAGGCCTGGTTCGCGCCACCTCCTCGATGAGCGACAGGCCGTGACGCCCGATGTCCAGGTTGGTTTCGATGTCGAGCGATGCCAGCGATTCCGCCCACGCCCAGGCAGCGGCGGCACGCGCCTCGGCCGGCAGCGGCGTGAGCTCGGCCGACAGAGCGTCAACATCGCGGGTGAGGTTCACGGCCGTGGGGCGGGCGGTCCGGAGGCGCGTGGCTGCAGCGACCAGTGAGGCATCGGAGGGATCAATCTGGACCGCGAGGCACAGCCCGTACGCACCGGTCACTCCGATCAACGGGGCGCCGCGAACCCGCATCGTGCGGATCGCGTCCTCGGCTTCTTCCCAGCTGCGTAGCGTTCCGATGACGAGCTCGGCCGGCAACCGCGTCTGATCGATGAACCGGACGACCGTCCGGCCGTCCTCAGGCTCCGTCCAGATGCTCCGGCTCGGGTGCTCGCTCATGCTCGGGCCGCGCTCGCCGACCGCAGGGTAGTCATCGATCAGTCGCCGGTGACCCGCCGTGCCGCCTCGATCGCCCGGGCCCGGATCTCGTCATAGCCTTTGATCTCCCCGCCTTCCATCAGCACCCGGCCGTCGCAGATCGTGGTGTGCACGCAGCCGCCGTTTGCGGCGTACACGGCGTGGCTCGCGGGATCGTGCATCGGAGATAGCGTTGGCTCGGTGAGATCGAGCAATACGACGTCCGCCAGGGCGCCGACTTCCAGCCGACCCGTGTCGGTCCACCCCATTCCGTCCGCGCCGCCACGGGTCGCGATGTCTACGGTCTCGGCCGCCGGCATGCAGGTCGGATCTCCCGAGGCGTGCTTCGCCATCAGTGAGGCGAACTTCATCTCCTCGAACATGTCGAGGTTGGTATTCGAGGCCGTGCCGTCGGTGGCGAGGGCCACGTTTACGCCCTCGGCCTTCGCCCCCCCGTAGTCGAACCAGCCGCGCACGTCCCGACCCTGCCCGCAGGAGAGCTTCAGGTTGCTGACGGGGTTGTGGACGATCGTAGCCGGGAACTGCGCCAGCATGGCCAGTTCATCGCGGTCCAGCCAGGTGCCGTGGGCCAGCGTGGTCGGCCGGTCCAGGATCCCGCAGCGCTCGAGGTGAAACGCCGGCCGGACGCCATGCTGCTCCACGCACTTCTCGACCTCGCGCAGAGTTTCCGACACGTGAATCTGGATCGGCAGGTCGTGGTCAGCGGCGAGCTGCGCGCACCACTCCAGGTCGTCCGGCGTGACCGTGTAGGGCGCGTGCGGCGCGATCGACAGGCGGACCCGGTCCGGGAACTCACCCGCCTCGTACATCCCGATCAGCTCGACGATCTCGCCCTTCAGATCGCCCAGGAACCCGCCGCTGATCAGGCCACCGCTCACCGTGGCCCGCAGTCCCGCGTCACCGATCGCGCGGATCGCGTTCGGGACCTTCCAGTACATGTCGTTGAACAGCGTGGTGCCCGTGCGGATCATCTCGGCGCAGGCCAGTCGTGTGCCCCAGTACACGTCCTCATCGGTGAGCTTCGCCTCGGCCGGCCAGATCCGCTCCTCCAACCACGGCATCAGCGGCATGTCGTCGCCATACCCGCGGAACAGGACCATCGCGGCATGCGTGTGGGCGTTCACCAGGCCGGGGAGGGCGAGCTTTTCCCGTCCGTCGATCGTGCGGGCCGGAGTAGCGGCCGGGAGATCGGTGCCGATGTGGGAAATTCGGTTCCCCTCGACTCCGATGTGTCCGGTCGAGCCGTCGAGCAGGGTCACGTCGCGGATGAGCAGGTCCATGAGGTCCCTTCGGGGCGGTGGCGGATTGCCGTGTCGCGAGTCCGGGAATCGTACTCGCGGGGGCGCTTCTGAGCGAGAGCGGGTTCAGCCCCTCGAAGCCCGGATTCGTTGTTACCGGGAACTGAATCACGTAACTTTCGGTCCCCTCTCGAAGTACACGCGATCCCGTGATTTCCCGCCGGCCCCGGGGATCGCCGCTACGGAGTCGTGTGATTTCCACTCGGCATCCTCGCCTGCGACGACGATCCCACAGGGCTGGAGTTGACTCCACCGATTCTGACCGTCACACCGTCCCAGCAGTGGGCGGGCGGTGAGGTCAGAATCAGCATCACGGGTGACATGTTCGAGGACGACGAAGTGGTCGTTGCCGGTACGGACACGTTGGAGATCTTCGACCGGCAGAGCTTCCTGCTCGGGTTCAGACTTCCCACCTGGGCCAACGGCCCGATGATCCTGGCGGTAATGCGGGACGGGGAGACCCTGGGCACTGCGATGACCGAGGCATACGGGTTTGAGGAAACCCGCATCCACCCGGTCCTGATAGGCGACGAGATCACGGAATTCCCCATCGAGTGGGGCGTGGCCGTAGTGAGCCAGGCTGATGGAGGCGGCGACACCAGCGAGGGTTTCTCGTGGATTCACCTTTCCACCGGCATCAGTCGCCATTACTCGAGCACTTCCGATCCCAATATGGGAAAGCTGTACCGGGTCGGTGTGGATCCCGTCAACGGGGACCTGTACTACGAGTGGAATTGGTCGCACGAGGTCCACAAGGGAAAGATCATCGGTGGAGAGCTGGTTGATCTGGGGTGGGCAAGTCTGCCATGCCAGCGTTGGGGGTGCGAGCCGCTGGCGGGGGACATCTGGGTGCTGCACGAGGGTCCCTTCACCTGCAGGGTGGTCACGAGTCCGGAGGGCGAGCGCTGCGAGACCACCCATTATCCTGATCCAAGTGAATTCTGGGGAGACGATCCGCGTTGGATTGCTCGCCTGTGGTCCGCCGACATAGCCCTGATCGAACAGGCGGCACTCCGAATGTCCACGGGGCAGCTCGCCTATGTCCTGAACTGGTGGAACCATCCGACGGGCCGAATCCAGGGATTCAATGTCGCGACCGACGAGGGACGGGGACTCTTCTACATCAGTAACGGTGGCTACGACGAAGAGAACGAACAGGCGGTGATGTTGATCCGCACCCTTCGAGGCGATGACGGAGTCGTAATCCGGTCTGTGACAATCGAAACGAGCATCAACGCCGAGCGGGCCGACAGGAACGGAGAAGGAGTACCCGACCTCGCCTACGACCCGGACCGGGACGTGCTCCTGGTCCACCGCATCGAGACGAGGACACTCGAGGTGCGCGACCCCGTGACACTCGAGTTGAAGGGTGAGGTGGCGCTACGTGATCGACCGGATGGTTGGTACGAGGCTCAGGTTCTCGTGGACCCGGACACTGACCACGCGTTCATCGTCTATTCTGGCGCATGGAAGGACGGCGGGCCCACTCAGGGCACACCCGTGATCGCGATCCGGCTTCCGCCCATGTAGCGAAACGCCCCAACACCCTGTCGCCGCCTGGTGACCAACCGCAGTTTGGACAGGTCACGGGCGCGATCGCCCGTACGGCCGATCCAACAACTCCATGCAAGGTCGATTGATGCCATTCCGTATCTCGAAGGCTGCGTTCGCCGGCGGCGTTCTGTTCCTCGTTGGCAGCAGCATCGAGGCCCAGCAGCCACCCGCTCCCCTGGCCGAGTTCGACGCATACGTCACGCAGGCCGTCGCCGACTGGGAGGTCCCGGGTCTCGCGATCGCGGTAGTGAAAGATGACTCCGTGGTGTTCGCTCGCGGCTACGGGATCAGGGAGAAGGGCCGCCCCGAGCCTGTCACCACGCGCACCCTGTTCGCAAACGCCTCGACCACGAAGGCGTTCACCACGGCGGCGATCGCGATGCTGGTGGACGAGGAGCTGCTGGCCTGGGACCACAGGGTGGAGGACCTGCTGCCGGGCGCGGTGCTCGCCGATCCGTACGTAACCCGTGAGCTGCAGCTGCGTGACCTGCTGGTTCACAACCTCGGGTTCGGCGACCCGCAGGAGCTGTGGTACGGCATGGATCTGTCGTTCGAGGAAATCCTGCACCGCCTCCGGTTCCGGGAGCCGGTGAGCAGCTTCCGGTCGCGTTTCGCATACAACAACGTCGGCTACGCGATGGCCGGCGAGATCGGGGCCGCGGCAAACGGGACGACCTGGGACGAGTTGATCCGCGGGAGGATCCTCGACCCGCTCGCAATGACGGCCACGGTCACCCAGGGACGCTACCTGCCGGAAGGCGCCGACGTGGCGATGCCGCACGACATAGTGGCCGATACGCTCGCGGTGATCGAGGGAGAGATGGGCCTCGTGGATCCAATCCCCGCCGCCGGCTCCATGTACTCGAACGTCGACGATATGGGAAGATGGATCCGCTTCCTGCTGGCGGGCGGAGCCTGGGACGGAGCGCAGCTCATCTCCGAAACGTCGTTCGCAGAGTTGCTGAAGCCACAGGACATCCTGCTCCCGGATGAGTTCTACGCGTCAATGCGGCTCACGGAGCCCTGGTTCACGGGGTACGGGGTGGGCTGGTTCCTGCAGGATTATCGGGGGCGCAAGCTGGCCTTCCACACAGGCAGCATCGACGGTTTCGTGGCGATCATCGGCCTGATGCCGGAGGAGGATATCGGGCTCGTGGTGTTCGCCAACCGCGACCACGCGGAGCTGCGGCACGCTCTGATGTTCCGGGTGCTGGACCTGTACCTCGGCGAGCCGGTGCGTGACTGGAATTCCGAGTTCCTCGCGCTTTACGACTCGATCGGCGCCGAGCGCGACCGCAAGCGGGCGGAAGCCGAGGCGAACAGGGTCGAGGAAACGATCCCGTCGCTGTCCCTCGATGCCTACGCTGGCACCTACACGGACAGCCTGTTCGGACCCGTGGAAGTGCGCTACGAGTCCGGCAGCCCGGGCGGCGAGGAACGTTTGGTACTCTACCGTTCCGATTTCCTCACCGCCGACCTCGATCACTGGCACTACGACGTGTTCGAGGCGACGTGGCGGAAGCAGTGGCTGGGGCCGGATCGCGTGATCTTCCTGATCGGGACCGACGGGACGGCGACCGAGCTCCGAATGTGGGGACGTACACTGCGCAGGGTAGCTGAGACGGAGTAACAGGCGATACAGGATCAGGGGTTGCGTCAGTCAGTCATATCAAGTATTCTTTATTTATGAGCACGCACACGAGCACAGTCACGGGCGATCCTATTGATCTCGCCCGCTCTTTCCAGGCCCTGGCCGACGACAAGCGCGTCCGGATACTGGAGTTGCTTGGCGAGGGCGAGCGCTGCGTGTGCGACCTGGCCGAGGCGATCGACATCACGCAACCCCTGCTGTCGTTCCATCTGCGCGCGCTGCGCGAGGCCGGTCTCGTTTCGGGCCGGAGGAAGGGACGCTGGGTGCACTACTCGCTGAACCGGGAGGCGCTGGAAGAGCTGCAGCGCGTGGCTGGAGCCCTGGCGGCCGGGGCGTTCGCCGGTTCGAGCGCTCAGGGGTCATCGAAGGGAAGGCGCTGCTGTCAACCGTATCGAAGTACGTAAGTGCTGAAGTACTTTTTTTTGGCCTGTCACATAAACAATTCTTGATCAACGGAGAAGATCGATGAGCACTGACATCAAGGAAGCCGTACGGGAGCGTTACGCCGACGCGGCGAAGTCTAGTGGGTCCTGTTGCGGCGGATCCGCTTGTTGCAGCGATCCTGACCCGATCACCCGCGACCTTTATGACGCCGTGCAGCGCCAGGATGTGCCGGCGGCGGCGCTCGAAGCTTCGCTCGGATGCGGGAACCCGACGGCGCTGGCGGAGCTGGCCGAGGGCGAGGCCGTGTTGGACCTCGGGTCGGGCGGCGGAATCGACGTGATCCTCTCCGCCCGGCGGGTCGGGCCGACAGGCAGCGCGATCGGGGTGGACATGACCGACGAAATGTTGGCCCTGGCCAGGAAGAACGCCTCCGAGGCGCAGATGCCCAACGTGGAGTTCCGCAAAGGTGAGATCGAGGAACTGCCGCTGGACGAGGCGGAAGTTGACGTCGTGATCTCGAACTGCGTGATCAACCTGTCAGTGGACAAGCCGAAGGTCCTGGCCGAGGCGTTCCGCGTCCTGAAGCCGGGCGGCCGGTTCGCGGTGGCGGACGTGGTGGTGCGTGGCGAGATCCCGACCGAGATCCGGAAGAGCCTGGAGATGTGGGCCGGCTGTGTGGCAGGCGCGCTCGAGGAGGACGATTATCGTAATCTGCTGGCCGACGCCGGGTTCGAGGCGATCGAGATCGAGCCGACCCGGATCTACGCGGCGGACGACGTCAGAGCGGTCCTGTCCGACTACGGCATTGAGGCCGAGGCGGAGGGCGAAGCCCTGGACGGCCGCCTGATGTCAGCCTTCGTCCGGGCACGCAAGCCGATCGCGTGATTTCGTGATTGTTTTGGCCCGGACGGCGGCCGCCGTCCGGGTCCCTTTGCCCGGACTCTTGCAGTCCCGCCTGACGCACACCTCTGACATGTACACCGCATGTCAAGCCATGGAAATCAAGATATATCGACAACGCCTTGACACCAACTCCCTGGTCACATATCGTTGGTGCTGGACAGCTGAACAGGGAGGCCCGATGCGACGATTCACGGCCCTGATAGTGCTTGGAGTCACGATGACTCTGGTTGGAACGATTGGCATGGCGATAGAGAACACGAGATCGGAGAGAGTCCACCCGCATTCCGAGCTGCGGGGCGCCACATTGCAGGCGCTCGACTAGCCGGGGGCAAGGAGCGAGCGAGAATGGAACAGGTCCTGGAGTTTCCTGCCGTTTCATCGAGGTCCAGAGTCGACCCCCGGACGTTGAGCCGAGCATTCGAGGTATCGGATCAGAACGGGCGGTCGCTTGATTCTCTTTCCCGGGAGGGCCCGGTGCTTCTGGTGTTCCTGCGGCACCTCGGCTGCACGTTCTGCCGGGAGGCTGCGAAGGACGTCGCCAAGCAGCGAGAGGCGATTGAGCGCGAGGGCGTGACGCCGGCATTCGTCGGCATGGCCGATGAGACCGAATTGGGCGAGTTCCTGGAGTCTTACGGCCTTGAGGACTTGCCGAGGTTCGCGGACCCCGAGAGGCAGTTGTACGGGGCCTTCGGTCTCGGCCGCGGCGGGGCGCGACAGCTGTTCGGGCCCGAGGTGTGGCAACGGGGAGTCTCGGCCGCGGCACCTGCCTGGCTCGGTGGTGGCGGACATGGGCTCGGGACCCTGAAGGGCGACGGTCTCCAGATGCCCGGCGTATTCCTGCTCAACGAGGGCAAAGTGGTAGGTGGATACCGCCACGAGACGGCGGCGGACCGACCTGACTACATGAGTCTGGCGTGCGAAGCGAGGTGAGGGCGTGCGGGTGGGGCCGCACCCCGCGTTCCTTGCCTCGTTTCCGCGTCGGCTGTTTTACATAGATCGAACATACGCGTTCAAGTGAGAAAGGGTCGCTCCGAAGGGCGGCCCTTTCTCGTCCGGAGAGCCGGCGGAAGCGCAGGTAAGACCGAATCACTCATTCCGGAGCACACACCCGGGGTCCCAGGCCTCGCGGCTGACCGTCGAGGCCCTGCGCCACGGTCCCCATGTGCGCGAGCGCCGTGGCTGCGACATCGACGATCTCCGGTGGACAGTCGGTACGGCCCGGACTGACCGCAGGACCCGAGGCCAGGAAGAAGATCGTGGTCTCGGACGGGGACTGCCCCCCGTGCCCGCCGGCGTCGTTCCGCCCGTGGTCGGTGCTGACGAGAACGAGCCAGTCCTCGTCGTCGTAGCCCGGTCGGGCGCGCAGCGCTTCCAGTAGCTCTGCCGTCTGTGAATCCGCGCGCTCGATCGAGGCGCGGTACTCCTCCGAGAACGAGTCCGTCTCGTGCGACACCACGTCCGGATCCCCGAGGTACACGAATGCCGCGTGCACGTCCGCCGTCCGCAGGTGCTCTACTGCCGCTTCGACGCTCTCGGCGTCGGCCGATCCGTACCCGTCCGTCTCCCCGTCGAAGTTCAGCTTCACGTCGATCGCGTCGGAGATCAGAGGCCCACCGGAATCCGGAGTTCCGAGCGGCGGCCAGTCGAGCACGGCGAAAGTGCCCAGCTCGGGGCGCTCCTTCTCCAGGCGGGTGAGAAAGTCAGGCCACTCGGTATAGCGGTTCCCACTGAAGTCGTTCGAGTCCACACCGTGCTTGTCGGTCCGGACGCCCGTCAGCATGCTCGACCAGCCGGGCCCGCTTACGGTCCGTACCCTGGTCTTCGCCTCGTCGGAGAAGAAGCCGGCCCCGGCGAGGGAATCCAGCGTCGGGGTCTCGGCTTTCGCCAGGATGTCCACCCGGACGCCGTCGATGCCGATCACGAGCACGCGCGGATCATGTCCTGTCTGTGCGGTGACACTCGCCGGGAGGACGACCAACAGGCAGACGGGAAGCAGTGCGGCAAATAGCTTCTGGGCGCGAGCACTGGGGGGGCGAAGCATTCGTTTCCTCCAGACGATGGTAGTTTCTAGGGCTCGGCGGAACATCGCACCCGGAGGCTCCACGCGCGAGATTAAGGGCATGACAGGACAGACAACGGACCTCCCGTTGTTGCGCCAGGCTCTCGAAGCCGCGGCCGACCCCGGGTACCGCGAGGGTTCGCTGGGTATCGCGTCGACCGAACTCGAGGCTCTCGGTGTCCGCACGCCGGATCTGCGGCGGACCGCGAAACGGTGGGTCCGGGACAATCGGGAATCCGACCCCGCAGCAGTCGAGCGACTCGCCGCCGCCCTGTGGAGTGCCGGATCGAGGGACGAGCGACTGCTCGGGCTCGAGATCCTGCGCTGGTTCCCCGGGGCCGTCGAGCGCCTTCCCGAGACCTGGCTGTTCGGGTGGTCCGGCGAGATCGACAGCTGGCCGGTGTGCGATCTGCTCGGCACCGCGATCGTCGGGCGCTGGATCCTGGCAGGGCCGCCGGAGCGGAAGCAGTTCCTGTATCGACTCGTGCAGGAGGGCGGCGTGTGGCGACCCCGCCTGGCAATCGTGTCCACCGTGCCGATCATCCGCAGTGGCGAAGTTCCGGCGGACTACTGCCTGTCTCTGCTGGACCGGGTACTGGGACGCAAGGAGCCGCTGATCGTGAAGGCGGTTTCCTGGTCACTCAGGGACATGGCCAAGCACGACAGGCGACGGGCGCAACGCTACCTGAAAGACCGTGACGATCTGCTTCCCGCCCTGGTCAGGCGGGAAGTCGGCAACCTGCTGCGGACCGGGCGGAAGAGCGGTAGGGCCTGAGCCAGTTCGGCACCTCGAGCGGGACGCCCTGGATCCTCATTCCGTCTCTAACGGCACGCTGACCAGTCTTATCCGTGACGGTTCTCCGGGTTCGGTCCAGGCCAGCAACACCTGGTCTTCGCGAAGCGCCAATCGCGGGAAGCCGGTGGCCCGTCCCCCGTCCAGCTGCGGAACGACCGTCGTCACTGAACGAGATCCGGCAGGGTCGATTGCGGTCAGCATCAGTGCGGCAGTTCCCTCCCGCTCGTGCAACCACGAGACGAGAGCGACCCCGTCGTGTGTGAGCGCGAGGTCCACGCGCCCCAGTGACCAGCCGATCTCGCCCGAACCAGCCACCTGGATCGGATTCCCGAAGCGCTCCCCACTGTCTTCCGAGAATGCGAGCATGACGCGCGGGCTGTCATTCGCGGCGGTGAACCAGGCCACGGCCACCAGGCTGCCGTTCGCATCGATCGCCGGCCCGTTCACCGGGCAGGCCGAGATCACCCACCCGTCATCGTGCACGACGGCCGGCTCGGTCCACCCGTGTGCCGCAGAGCGTACGACCCGGATGTCACGGATCTCGTCCCGAGTCCGGCCCCGATAGGCGACGACGCTGCCGCCGTCCGCTTCAGCGGCAGAGGTCTGGCAGCAGTCGCAGGTCCGAGGGTCCAGCTCCTGCTCCATCGACAGCGATCCATCGACAGCGATTCTCGCGTGGCGCAAAGTCATGAATGGAGGGTCCGCATAGGGATCTGCGTAATTCCGACCGTCCAGCCACACGGCGCGCACGGATCCGGCCGGACGTCCGGCAAGCAGGCTCACGAAACCGTGCTCCGTTGGGGTTCCGTCCATGTGAGGCGTGACCGGGGCCGACCATGACTCCCCGTTATCCATGGAGCGCGCCAGCCAGACCCCGTACGCGTACGTGCCGGGCCCCGATCGCTGGAGCCAGTGTGCAACGAGAGAACCGTCGGGCAGCCTGGTCACGGACGGAAAATCGGCCCAGTTCACGAACAGATCGGCCCGGGAGGTCACGGTTCGCACCGGACTCCAGCCAGCGCCGGCCAAAATGGAGAAGCGGAGTGCGTGGCCCTCTGCTGAGGGCTCGAGCCAGCTCATCAGCACGGCGCCGTCCGGATCGGCGTACAGCCACGGTTCACCCGCGCCGGGAGATGCGGGTGACTCGATCGCGGCTGGTGGTCCGAACCGAGGCAGGAGTGCCGCAGCCGGTGTGGACGACTCGTCACCTGCAGCGCAGCCCGCCATCAGCGACACCATGGGAATCGCCACGAGTATTCGAGTCCACTTGCATCGTGGCACTACCCTCATTCCGTCCTCCCGCTGAGTCTCTTGCGCAGTCTCGTCTGATCCCACTGTATAGGTCGAGCTTGAGCGAAATGGAAGTGGACAGGAGGTTCGCATGAGGTGGAATCACGTTCGGGCGACGGCCGTCACGATCCTCGCGCTACTCGCGATTCTCCCATCGCCCGCCACGGCTCAGACTCTGCAGGCCCCGGAGGGCTGGATCGCCCGGCCGGAGAGGTTCGTGGAGATGTATCCGGGCTGGCATATCACGGCGGGACGGGGCGTGATCCTGTACAACCCGGAAGCGACGGCCCGTGGCGAATTCCGGGTCGAGTCGGAGGGATTTCTGTTCGATCCCCGGGGGACGGGCGGGACATACGGTCTGATCCTCGGAGGGCGGGAACTGGACACCAACGCCCAGCGGTACATCGCATTCGAGATCGGCCCCGATGGGGATTTCACTGTTCGCCGCCAGGCGGACTACGAGAGCACGGAGCTGGCCGGCGGGATCCACGAGGCGATCCACAGTTGGACAGGCGAGGACTCGACGGTGATGAACGTACTCAGCGTGGATGCGGGAGCGGTGACGGTCCGGTTCCGGGTCAACGATGACACCGTGGCAGAGCTTCCTCGACCCGCCGTCGATCCGGACGGTGTGATCGGATTCCGTATCGACTCCGACCTGAACATCCATATCACGACGCTCGACATCACGGACGATGCTGGAACGAAGAGCTGGGCGCCGAAGCCGCCCGAGGAGTGACGCAGACCGTTGCCCCGCGGACGCCGAGGTTGCACCGTATGGATCGTCGTCCACGTCGCCGTCCCCACCCGGCGCGAGAGAATGCACTGTGTCTGCCAGTGAGACCATGACCGATCCACGCTATACCAGACTCGCCGAGACACTCATCCACTATTCGTGTGAGTTGAAACCGGGCGAAAAAGTCCTCATCGAGGCGATCGACATCCCGCACGGATTTACCAGAGAACTAGTCCGGGTGGCACACCAGGCGGACGTGATTCCGAACGTGCTGCTCAAGAGCAATGAGGTGCTTCGGAGCTTGCTACTGGGAGCCTCGGAGGAGCAGCTCGAGGTGATGGCACGTGGCGAGGAGACGGTGATGGACCTGATGGACGCCTACATAGGCGTCCGCGGCGCCGGCAACATCTCCGAGCTTTCCGATGTACCCGGTGATCAGATGCACCTGTATGAGCAGTTGATCTGGAAGCGGGTGCACACCGATATCCGGGTCGCCCGCACCCGGTGGGTGGTGCTGCGCTGGCCCAGCCCGTCGATGGCGCAGCTCGCCGAAACGAGCACGGAGGCGTTCGCCGATTTCTACTTCGATGTCTGCACGATGGACTACGCGCGGATGGCGGAAGCGCTGAAGCCGTTGCAGGCGCTGATGGAGCGTACGGATCGGGTCCGGCTCGTGTCTCCCGATACGGACCTGAGCTTCAGCATCGCCGGGATCCCGGCGATGCCCTGTGATGGCAAGCGCAACATCCCGGACGGCGAGGTCTACACCGCCCCTGTGCGTGACAGCCTGAACGGGACGATTCGCTACAACACGCCCACTGTGTATCAGGGTGTGAGCCACGAGGATGTGTTCTTCCGGTTCGAGAGCGGGAAGATCGTCGAGGCGACGAGCACGAACACGCAGCACCTGAACAAGGTGTTGGATTCGGACGAGGGCGCTCGGCACATAGGAGAGTTCGCGATCGGCTTTAACCCGTACATCATGGAGCCGATGAAAGACATCCTGTTCGACGAGAAGATCGCCGGCTCCCTGCACCTCACGCCCGGCAACGCCTACGACGTGGCGTTCAACGGAAACCGCAGCCAGATCCACTGGGACCTCGTACTGATTCAGCGACCCGAGTATGGCGGCGGCGAGATCTGGTTCGACGACGTGCTGATTCGGAAAGACGGAATGTTCGTGCTGCCGGAGCTCGAAAGGCTGAATCCGGAGAGCCTGAAGGGCTGAGTCAGGCGTCCGCGGGCTTGCGGATGATCCCGTGCTGCTTGCTCCCATTCATCGTCACCACGACGGGCGCGTCGAATCGAAGGTGGCGGACCGGCCCGATTTCGCTGACCGCGGGCTGGTCTATCAAGAAACCCCAGTCGACAAATCCCTCACCGCGATCCTCGTTCACCGTGAAGTAGCCGATGTTGAGGGACGTCAGGTTCTGGAAGAAATGGGTTCCCTGCGACGGGGCGACCCGCAGATCCTTGAATCCTGCTTCCACGATCACCCTGGCCCCTGAAATGTCGGACCATTGGACTGGAATCCCGAGCCAGGGCTCGGTCGAGCCCCATCGTCCGACTCCTACCAGCACGTAGGGGCGGCCTTCGTGGATCAGCCTGCTGTTGAACTGCGATACGGCAAGCGCGTACTCCCTGCTTCGCGCGCGAGCGAACCGATCCCTGTCCACCACCACGACGTCGTAGATGTCGTCCAGGTGCCCGTGCCCGAGAGCCGACGTGCTCTCGCAGATCAGCTCCCCGGGAGCGACCTCCTCCATCTCCACGGTCTCCATCTCCCTGCTCGACGCGAAAGGGCGCAGCTGGAGAAAGGCGAAATCCGCTGGCGCGCCCGGAGGCGTGTCGAGGTTGATCGCGAACTCGATCTCCACCGGCGAGCTCGTCCCTAGAGTCCCGACTCTCAGTAGCTCTCGCAGGATTTCGGCCAGCGGAAACAGGTCGTGCTTCAGAATCGGAGCCATGCTCACGATCGGGACGCCGGCCCGGGAGAGGCCATCGTACACCGCCCTGTTCTCAGCCGAATAGGTCGACCCCACCCATTTCAGCACGCCATGCTCTTTCGCGACCTGAAGCGG
>JBDGUZ010000050.1:0-13287 GCA_039585915.1 Gemmatimonadota bacterium | reverse complement strand
CGGCTATGGCTCGCACACCTACTCGATGATCAACGCCGCAGGCGACCGGGTATGGGTCAAGTTCCACTTCAAGACCGTCCAGGGCATCGAGAACTACATGGACGACGAGGCGGCCGAGCTCATCGCCGCGGACCGCGAAACGCATCAACGGGACCTGTACGAGGCGATCGAGCGGGGCGACTACCCGAAATGGCGGGTGCACATCCAGGTGATGACCGAGGAGCAGGCCGATGCCTTCCAGTGGAATCCGTTCGATCTCACCAAGGTGTGGCCCCACGCCGAGTATCCCCTGATCGAGATCGGCGAGTACGAGCTGAACCGGAACCCCGAGAACTATTTCGCCGAGATTGAGCAGGCGGCGTTCTCACCGAACGCGCTGGTGCCGGGAATCAGCTCCAGCCCCGACAAGATGCTCCAGGCCCGGCTGATGTCGTACCAGGACACGCACCTGCACAGGGTGGGCATGAACTACCACGAGATTCCGGTGAACCAGCCGAAGTGCCCGTTCGACCACTACAACCGCGACGGACAGGGAGCGACAGCCGAGAGCTACGGCGGATCCCCGAACTACTGGCCGAACAGCCACATGGAGGCGCCGGCGCCCCAGGCGAAGTACCTGGACCCGGCATGGGACCTGGGCCAGACGATCGTCGATCGCTACGACTCGACCGTGGACCACGACGACTTCACGCAGGCCGGAAACCTGTACCGGATGTTCGATGATGCGCACCGTGATCGCCTGGCCAGTCGGATCGCCGGCGTGCTGTCACATGCGCGACCGGAGGTGCAGAAACGGCAGCTGCCCCACTTCTTCGCGGCTGACGAGGATTACGGCCGCCGGGTCGCCGAGAAGCTGGGAATCGACGTGAGCGAGAGTGTGGAGATGGCCGGTGCCTGAAGAAAATCGGGACGGGTGAGGGGGTTGCGGCGTCGGTCGCAATCCCCTCGCTTGTGGCTGCAGAATGATTCAATGAGAAGTCGGAACGAGGAGTCGGTTTGTCCGGTAGTCCCCACGAGCACCCACAGCCCGGAAGTTGCCCGGCGCGTTCGACCGCGGGCATCCTGCCGGGACGGTCGATCCGCCGCTGGGTCCTGCTGCTTCTCGGTCTCCTGTCGATCGGGGTAGGCTTCGTAGGGGTATTCGTTCCGGGACTCCCGACCACGATCTTCCTGATCCTCGCTTCCTACTTCTTCACCCGCAGTTGCCCGTGGCTCGAGGAACGTCTCGTCCGGGCCCCGATCTTCAAACCGTACCTCCAGTACCTGGATGGAGATCGGGTCATGCCGCTGCGGGCCCGGCTCACGACGATCGGGATGATCTGGGGAGCCTCGAGCATCAGTCTCCTGATGGTCGGATCTCAGGGACCGATCGCACCCTGGTTCGCGATCACGATCGTCGTGGCCGCCGCCATCGGGTCCGGGTTCGTGATGGTGATGTTCCGCGGTCGCCGCTGACAATCCTGCTCACAAGGGGTCACGCGCGCCCAACGCCACGCGGGGCAGTATCGTGGTCGACACGGTTCCTGTGTCCGAAGTCCGGCTGTAAGATCAAGCCCCACCGTGTTCTATCAAGGTGTCGACCATGTCCGGCATCGGTGAATCACCCCCCAACAGCCTGAGGCTCCAGTTGGTCCCCTACTTGCCCATAACCCGAGATTCATCTGCGCACCGTCACAGGAGGCACATATGCAGCGAGTCCGTTCGATCGTCCCGGTTTTTTTGCTCACTATCGGGGGAGCCCTGGTCCTGGGTGATTGTGCAGGAGATGCGGGGGACTGGGTGAGTGCTGACAACCCGCTGCTCGCGGAGTGGGATACACCGTTCGGAGTTCCCCCGTTCGATCAGATAGATAACGACGACTACCTGCCGGCGTTCCATGCGGCGATGGACGCACACAGCGCCGAGATCGAGGCGATCGTCTCGAACGACGAACCACCGACATTCGAGAATACGATCGTGGAGATGGAGCGGGCGGGTGCGGAGCTGTCGCGTGTGTCACGCGTGTTCTATGCGGTTGAAGGAGCAAACACGAACGACACTCTGCGCGAGGTCGCCCGCACGATCGCTCCGGAGCTTGCGGGCCACCGGGACGACATCCGGTTCGACCCGGCGCTGTGGGCCCGGGTGGATGCGGTATGGAGTTCTCGGGAGTCGCTCGGCCTGAATCCGGAGCAGGCGAAATTGCTGGAGGAGGCCCACAAGGGTTTCGTGCGCAGCGGCGCCGCGCTGGACGAAGAGGCGAAGTCCAGGCTTCGCGAGATCAATGCGGAGCTGGCCGAGCTGTCTACGAATTTCAGCCAGAACCTGCTCAAGGAAACGAACGAGTTCGAACTGTACGTGGAAGACCGGGCCGATGCCGGTCACATCCCCGGCAACCTTCTCGTATCTGCCGAGGAGGAAGCTAAGAAGCGGGGACATGAGAGCGGACTCTCGTTTACGCTGCAGAGACCCAGCATCAATCCGTTCCTCCAGTACTCGCCGAACCGTGAGCTTCGGGAGCAGATCTTCGTGGGCTACGCGATGCGCGGAGACAACGACAACGAGGCCGACAACAATTCGATTCTCGCGAGAATGGCGGACCTCAGGGTCGAAAAGGCCGGACTGCTCGGATATCCGTCGTACGCCGCGTACGTCCTGTCGGACAACATGGCCGAGACTCCCGAGCGTGTGTACGAACTGCTGGACCAGGTCTGGGAGCCGGCGATCCAGGTGGCGCAGCGCGATCGTGATGCGCTCCAGGCGATGATGGAAGCGGACGGGATCGACGACGATCTCGAGGCCTGGGACTGGCGCTATTACGCCGAGAAGGTGCGGAAGGCCCGCTACGATCTGGACGAGGAGATCCTCCGTCCGTACTTCGAGGTCAACGCCGTTCGCGATGGCGTGTTCGAGGTGGCGACTCGCCTGTACGGGATCACGTTCACCGAGCTCCCGGACATGCCGCGCTGGCACCCCGACCAGCAGGTGTTCGAAGTACGGGAAGCGGACGGGACGCACGTGGGAATCCTGTACATGGACTTCTTCATGCGGGAGAGCAAGCGGGGCGGCGCATGGATGAACAGCCTGCGCTCCCAGTCCCGGTTCGACGGCGAGGTGACGCCGATCGTGACCACGAACTTCAACTTCCCGCCGCCCACCGGCGACACCCCCTCGCTGGTGTCGTTCGGCGACGCGACGACGCTGGCGCACGAGATGGGGCACGCCCTGCACGGGCTGTTCTCGGACGTCACGTACAGGTCCCTGTCGGGAACCTCGGTTGACCGGGACTTCGTGGAGCTCGGGTCGCAGATCATGGAGAACTGGATGGGCGAGCCGGAGGTGCTGAGACTATACGCCAAACACTTCCGGACCGGCGAGCCGATTCCGGAGGAACTGGTCGAGAAGCTGGACAACGCGTCCAAGTTCGACCAGGGGTTCGCCACGGTCGAATACCTGGCGGCGTCCTATCTCGACATGGCGTGGCACACGCTCGAGGCTCCGGTCGGAACTGAGCCAGGAAAGTTCGAGCGGGAAGCGATGGAGCGCGTGGGCCTGATCGAGGAGATCATCCCCAGGTACAGGAGCACCTATTTCGCGCACATTTTCTCCGGCGGATACTCTGCGGGGTACTATGCCTATCTCTGGGCCGAGGTTCTGGATGCCGATGCTTTCGAGGCGTTCAAGGAAACCAGCCTGTTCGACCAGGAGACTGCCACCCGGTTCCGGCAGGAGGTGTTGTCGCAGGGTGGGATTCGGCCGGGCATGGAACTGTACGGGGCTTTCCGTGGTCGCGACCCCGCAATCGAGCCGTTGCTCGAGCGTCGGGGCCTCACCGACGGAGACTGACCGGTAACGACTGGACGGGATCGGCGCGTTCCGCTGAACCGCCGTGGTATCTGCAGCGAAACAAGACAGGGCCGTCCCGTATGACCGGGACGGCCCTTCTCACTATTCGGGCATGATGCCCGGGTCGGTTCAGACCTTGATGACGTTTGCCGCCGCCGGGCCCTTGTCACCCTGGACCACATCGAATTCCACGATGTCGCCCTCGTTCAGGCTCTTGAATCCCTCCGCCTGGATAGCGGAGTGGTGCACGAAGTAGTCCTTGCCACCCTCGTCGGGTGTGATGAAGCCGAAGCCCTTCTCGTCACTGAACCACTTCACGGTTCCACGCATGCGCATCGTCCTGCTCCTGTGTTCGGTCAACGTTCGGAGTTCGGACGAGCCCGCAGCATCCGATCGCTTGACACTTGCGCGGACTGATCCCCCGCGCAGGGCTCCGGGGCAGGCCGACCCCGAATTCGATTGTTCGGCCCCTGGATTCAATCCGTCCAGTGGGCCTGCCGTGCGGTCCGGTCGGCAATTCGACACCGACGATTTCCGCTCGACAAGACTCGCCTGCACACCACCGGCAGTCAAGAGCAGGCGGAAGGGCTGGTTCACCGACGGCCGACGGTACAAGTTCGGGAACCGCCCGGGCAGCGCCCAGGTGATTGCGGTGCTGTCGGGTTGCCCCACTTCGAGGCCTGGAGGACAGGCATGACACATGCTCGGATCCGGAGCAGGATCACCCTGGTACTCGTTTCAGCTATTCTCCCGATGCCTGTCGTCGGTCAGGAATCTGGAGCGACGGGCGCGACTGATGGGGCGCTCTCACTCGAAGTCCTGATCGGCCGCTCGATCGAGGCCTACGGTGGCGAAGAACTCCTCGTCGGCGCGCGCCGGATTTTCCAGGAGGGAACGGTTACCTCGACCATGCGGCAGGGCGCAGGCGGCAGAATCGTGCGCCTGTACGAACGGCCGGTCCGACTGCGCGTGGAGATCGAGTACCCGGGAAACGAGTCCGAGGTCAGAATTCTCGACGGCGGCCGCGGGTGGCGGAACGGCGGCCCGGTCAGCGGCCCGATGTACCAGGCGATGCTGCTCCAGGCGGCCCGTCTGGGACTTCCCGCGATCCTGATCGACTTCCAGGCCAGCCTCCAGGACCTGGGAGAGGTCGAGCGGGACGGACAACGGCTCCGGGCCGTCGGCCTCGACTTCCACCAGGGGCTCCGGGTTACGGTGGAGATCGAGCCGGTTTCCGGCCGGATACTGCGCTCCGAGGGTACGATCTCGGGACAGGATGGGCGGCCAGTCCTGACTTTTGCCACCGAGTACGCGGACTTCCAAGACGTCGATGGCTTCCTGGTCCCGTTCCACGAGGTGAACTACGCCCAGGGCCGGCGCACAGGCGAGACCCGGCTCGATTCGGTAGAGCTGCTGCAGGAAATACCGGCCGGCAGCTTCCATCCACCGGTCGACTCCAGCTCGGACCCCCGGGAGAGCCAGCGCACGCGAACCTGATTGTCGCGCTCGGAGCAATCCGCCGACTCACGCGAACAGGGGCGTCAGAAGTAGGCGGTGAGCGATACATACAGGCTCGCGGGGACGACTCCGTACTCGGAAGCCGGAAGATCTGAGACCGGCGCACCGGGTATCGGAGGGGCCGGTCTCGTCTCGGCACCGAAACCGAGAAACAGACCGGCGCGGCCGGTAATCTCGTTTGACAGAGACAGCGAGGCAGCCGGCGAGAGGAGCACACTTCCGTCCGACAGACTCCACATCGTGAGCCATTCGACAGACACGAGTGGAGACGTCTGCCAAACGGCCTGGAGCGCGGCTTCGTGCTGGCCCAGAACCTGGAGCTCTCCGCGGCTGTAGGGAACGGAGAGGACCGTAGAAACGAGGTCATGTCCGTACGCAGCGCCGAATCCGTCGTACTGGTATTCGAGCGCCATGTACAGGTCCCGTCCCGCCAGCCTGAAGTTCCGATCCGCCCCGATGGCTCCTCGAAACACTGTCTCGTCCGGTTCGTTTCGCACGGAGCCTTCACCGCGAAACGCCATGCCTCCGGTGGTCACCGTCGCAGATATTGCGGCGCCGGGTCGATCGTAGATGATTCCGCCCCACCCGCCCAGCGCCCACCGGCCCACCAGCGTGGTACCGCGCACGAGCGCCGTCATGTTCGTCTCGTCGCCTACCTCCGTCGGGTTCACAACCGCATCGAGTTCGGTGAACGTCCCCGCGTACACCTGAACCCGGGCGACATCGACTCCCACGCGGTAGTCCCGGAACGGATCGGCCGGGTCGAAGGGAGCAAACGGATCCGCCGGAGTGAGGAAGAGGGTCGTGGCCCAAGAGACGGCCTCCCGTCCCGCGGAGATCTCGACCCGGTCGCCGATCGAGGTCTGCAGCGACAGACGATCCACGCGGTGTGTCCACCGCGCGTGGTCCCCCTCTGCGATCGTGCCCTGCAACGGAAGCCAATCCGTTCGCGTCTCAGTGGTGCCGAGCGACGCGAATTGGAAGCCACCGAGCTCGGAGTCCGTGAACAGGTGGAGGGCCTGCTCGTAGGCGACATCGAGAGCGAAGATGCCGATCTCGGGGGACGTGCTCAGGCGGAGGCGCTGGAAGTCCGTCAGGCCGGCCGGCGTGAAAGGTCCTTCTAGCGATCCCGTGGCAACGTTGAGGTAGTAGCCCCGGATCTCCAGTCCGGACACCTGCGCGGGCGCCGGCGCGGATGCGAGGAGCAGAGCCGCCGGGACTGCGGCCGCGAGGGCCCGCAACAGACGCACCTGACAGTCAACCCCGCCGCTCGTCCGCCACGATCGCACCGTCGACGAGCCGTACGTTGCGTCGGGCTCGCTCCATCAACTGAGGGTCATGGGTCGCGAATACGAAGGTCGTGCCGAGTTCCTGGTTCAGCTCGGCCATCAGATCGATAAGGGACGCGCTCGTTGCAGTGTCGAGATTCGCGGTCGGTTCGTCCGCGAGGACGAGCGCAGGCTCGCCAACCACTGCGCGCGCCACTGCCACGCGCTGTTGCTGTCCACCGGACAGCTTCCCGGGCAGCCGGTCCTCGAGCCCTGCGATGCCGATCCGTTCGAACAGCTTCTCCACCCGGGTGCGCCGCTCCTCTGGCGGCACGCCCCGCAGCAGCAGGGTGAACTCCGCATTCTCCAGCGCTGTGAGCACGGGAAGCAGGTTGTAGGCCTGGAACACGAAGCCCACGCGCTCCAGTCGGATCTCCGCGAGCTCCCGATCCGGGAGGCTCCCGATTTCCCGTCCGTCCACCCATACCTGCCCATCGGTCGGGCGGGTGAGCCCGCCGATCAGGTTGAGCAGGGTCGTCTTGCCCGAGCCGGATGGACCTGCGAGGACGACGAACTCGCCGCGATCGATCCGGAAGGTCACGCCCCGCACGGCCTCGACACGGATATCGTCGTGCTCGAACACCTTCCACAGGTTCTCGGTTCGCACGGCTGCCGGACGTTCGGATCCTGAATTGGGTTTATTCATTCCGAGAATTTCATCGCCTCGGCCACGTCGATCCGGGTGGCCCGCCAGGCGGGGTAGATGGATGCGAGGATCCCGACGGCCAGGATGAAGAACAGACTCTGTGCGATCTGGGTCGGGTGGAAGCGCGGTACGATCACCGGATCGATCACGACACCGGCGGCCGTCATTTCGGTGTTCATAAACGAAGAGAAATCCAGCCCGTCGCGGAAGAACAGCCACACGACGGCCACCCCGAGCAACATCCCCGCCAGGCCGCTGACGATCGTGAGCAGCATTCCCTCCGTGAACACGAGCCGGCCAACCTCTGCCCGCCTGAGCCCCAGCGCCCGCAACACGCCGAACTCGCGGGTCCGCTGCATCACCGACATCAGGATCGTGTTGATGATTGCCAGCGCCGCGATACCGAACAGGATCGCGTGAAATACGTAGTCCGCCCAGTCGTCCATGCGCACGGCGGCATCGAGCTCAGGCTGTGCCAGGCGCCAGTCGAGCGGAACTACGGAGCCAGACATCTCACCGAGCACGGTTTCTAGAGAGGAGAGCACGGGACGGACGGCACGACTCGATTCGAGCAGCAGGTCGACCGACGTTACCGCCCGGGGCACTCCGAGCCAGTCCTGGGCAGTTATCAGAGGAACCTGGACCAGCGCCTCGTCCGCCTCGGGGATACCGGTGCGGAAGGTCCCGACCACCCGGGCCATCTGGCCCGTGATCTCGCCCGACTCGTCCTGCGCCGTGAGGACGAACCGATCACCGGGCTCCAGGTCGAGTCGCTCGGCGAGGCGCGCCCCGACGTAGGCGTGCAGTCGATCTCCTGATTCCAGGTACCGACCAGCCTCGAGGCGTTCGGGGAGCAGCGAGAAGCCCTGCTCGGCCTCAGGATCCACGCCCGTCACTGCAACCGGCAGGGCGGAGGAAGCTGAACTCGCCAGTCCCTGCACGGCGAGCCGGGGTGCCACGGCCACCAGTCGCCGGGCGATGTCCGGTTCGGCCAGGGCCGTCTCGACGGCCTGACGGTCTTCATCCGACAGCCGGTGCTCGATCGTTCGCTGGCGACGATACTCAGGCGCCTGGACGGAAACGTGACCGCTTCCAAGCCTGACGCCGGCGTCGATCCAGTCCTCATGACCTCCTTCCGCCAGGGCGCGCGAGAACACGAGCAGGGCCATGCCCACCACCATCGCGGCTCCACTCAACAGCGTCCGACGACGCTGCCGAACCAAGTTGCGCAAGGCGAGCCGGAGCCGGATCCGGAGATGCGATTTCATCGCTTCATCGCCCGGACAGTGTGTCGGCAGGTGGGATACGGGCGCTGCGTATCGCGGGGAGTACCGCGGCCGCCACTGCGGTTAAAAACAGGGAAGCGGCGGTGAGCACCATCATGGGCCAGGGGTACTCCACCCTGAGGATCGGTCGCATCAGCCCACCCGCGAACGTGAATCCGCCGTACAGCCAGCTCACGTCCGGCGGGGCCCGGTGCCACCACACCAGGACGGGGAGGGCCAGCGCGACTCCCGCGAGCAGGCTGAGCGCCGCGATTGCGACGGCCTCGGCCAGCACCGAGCCGGCAATCATGCGCGGGCGGGCTCCGAGAGCGAGCAGCAGGGCAAACTCCTTGCGCCGTTCGAAGCTGGACATCAGAAGCGTGTTCGCGACTCCGAAGATCGCCATCCCGAAGATGACGACCAGGAGTACCCACTGCATGCTCTCGGTGAGGCGCGCATAGTCGACCATTTCCGGCCGAAATACAGTCCAGGCGCGGGCCTCTGCATCGACAGCCTCGCCGAACATCCTCGCCACAGCGGAATTGACGGAATCAGCAGAGGCAGGGGCGGTCCAGGGATCATCGACACGCGCCGCCACTTCGTGGATCCGGTCGTCGGGGAGCGCCAGCAAAGCCTGGAGCACGTCGATCGGAGCGATCGCCCACGCGAGGTCGAGGTCCGTGAGTGCCGTCTCGAACACTCCGGACACGACGAACAGGTCGTTCCCCAACGATCCGTCGGCGGCGGGGGCGACGAGTACCACTGTGTCGCCCGGGCCCGCGCCCACCTGGCGAGCCATCTCCGAGCCGATCAGGATCTCTTTGCGACCGGAGCGGGGCAGTGTTCCATCGTGCAGTGTCGAGAGGATGCGCGATACCTCTGCTTCCCGCTCGACGTCCACTCCCATCAACACACCGGCGGCGGTGGCCGATCCGGTACTCACGAGGCCCGCACCGAACACCCGCGGCGCCGCTGCCGCGACGCCCGGAGCCGAGGCCACCGCACGCAGCAGGCTCTCGACGTCGATGCCATCCCGCCCCCCGATCGTGGCGTACAGGCTTCGGTCCGGCAGGTATTCGGCGGAGTGAGTCTGGAGCTGACCGGTGAGAATCCCGGTGCCGTTGTCTATCATCTCGGCGACCAGGCCCTGCGCGAGGCCACTCATCACGACTACCGCCACGTATCCCAACGCCAGACCACTTGCCGTGATCAGGGTTCGGCGCCGGTTGCGGCCCAGGTTTCGCCAGCCGATCCGCCAGCCGGGTTTCTCGTCCATCGGAGCTCAGTCTCTCGCGCGGAGCTGGCGGAGCGAGAAATAGTCGGGGGAGAGATCCACGTCGAATATCAAATCTTCGTACCTCACTTCGGTGTACTCTCCGGGGTCGTCCTCGGGAACCATCCGCATGACCGCCGGGACCAGGCGGTCGCCGAACTCCCGGTACTCCCCGAACGTCAGAGTGCGCATCAGGGTGTCGTCTTCGTCGTAATAGCGCGCCCACACCGGCATCAGGTCGTCCTTGCGGACCTGGTAGCGGATGCTGCCCCAGACTACCGGTGCTTCCGGACGGGGGACGAGCACGAATTCCCACACGTCTACCCCGGTCCGGGCTCCGTCGAACTCGATGGAGATGTCGTAGTCCTCGATCAGACGGGACTCCTTCACCAGGTCATCATTCGTGAAGTGAGATCCCATCCACGAGGCGCCCATGAGCGATGCGGGGATCTTGATCGTTCGATCGACCTTCGGAAGGTAATTCCAGATTTCGTTGCCTGACTTCAGTGTCGCCGTTCCGGCGTCCTTTCTCGGCTCGAGGATTCTTACCAGGGCGTAGTCGGTCCCGAGCGATGAGACCGTCATGCGCATCGAGCGGCTCCAGTTCTCGGTGAGGACCTCCATCGTAACGTCCCCTGTGGACGACTCACCTCGCATCAGGCGGTCCACGTAGTCGAGGATCTCGCTCGGGGTCGCGTCCGGGGGGGGACGGTCCACGGCCTGGGCAGAGGCTGTCCGCGCCGCGGACGCGGCAGCCAGGAGCAGTGCTGCGTGACAGGCGACCCGCACCGCCCGGCGCCAGGTCGCGTAGTGTCGGTACAGAGATGGGTCGGCTGGATTTACGCTCACTTTCGATTCTTCCGGTACAGTCCGTTTACGGTGATGCGACGAGACGCCTCCCCCGTCGCTTCGACGACCTGTGTGGGGACGACGGGCGACAGTCCGTGTCGGCCGAGTGCAGCGTCCAGCGCGTCCGCGCCGAGCAATAGATGACGACCGGCAGCGTGTCCCTCGTACACATCCGGTTCATCGGCGACGGGTTCGAGTACGGTACCCTCGAGTTCTGTCCCGGGTGCGAAGTTCGCGATCAGGAGGTGCCCTTCGTGGTCGAGGACCCTGGCGGATTCGGAGAGAGCCCGCTCGTATGTTGCCCGATCGGCGGCGCTGTGGAATACGCCAAGGGCGACGACGAGGTCGAAGCTCCGGTCGCGAAACCCCCCGAGCAGCTCCATTCGGCCGATTCGGACCCGGCGCGCGGCCTCCCGCTCTCCGAGCACGCCTGCAACGCGAAACCTCGTCCGGCGGACCATCGGCTCCGACGCATCAAGCGCGTACAGATCGCAACCCGACCGGGCCAGGTACTCTGAATTCCGACCACCGGCGCAGCCGATATCGAGCACGCGCAGACCTTCCCGGTCGTCCCGGCCGGAGAGCCACTCGGCGAGGCGGTGGTCAGGCTCCCGGCCCGCGAACTTCTCGACGACTTCGGGTCGCTCCCAGAACGGAATCGGGTCGCGCTCCATCCACACTCTCCCGTGCTCAGTCCCTGGACGAGGAATCGGGTTTGGCCTGCGCATGATAGCCGGTTCTGAGCCCTTCGTCGAAGCGGCGGCGCCGAGAATATTGCCCGCCCCCCGGGGCGCCGACATCTTGCCGCCGTCGGTAAGTTATCCGGCCAGGCATCCCTTCCATACGAGGCGACCCGAATGCGACGATTGGCGCTCCTGCTCTCAGTGCTCCTGTGTTCCGTGCCGACACTCGAAGCGCAGAGCCTGTCCGATCATCCTCGTGTACGCGAGGCAGTTGGCCTGATCGAGGTGTGGCTAGACGCGCAGCGGGCCTACGAGCGCATTCCCGGGATTTCGGCGGCCCTGGTGCACGACCAGGAGGTGCTCTGGACCGGCGCGACCGGCTACGCTGATCCGGAGACAGAGGGTCCGGCGACGACCGGGACGGTCTACAGCATCTGTTCAATCTCCAAGCTCTTCACGTCGATCGGCGTGATGCAGCTCAGGGACGCGGGTCGTCTGCGACTCGACGATCGAGTGGATGCACTTCTGCCATGGTACGACATACAGCAGGTGTACGATGGCTCTCCACCGGTGACAGTGGAAGGACTCCTGACCCACTCGTCGGGGCTCCCGCGAGAATCCGATCATCAATACTGGATCGAGCCGTTCGATTTCCCGTCTCGCGATCAGGTCATCGAGCGGTTGGGTGAGCAGGAGATGTTGTATCCACCGGACCGATACTACCAGTACTCGAATCTCGGCCTCACACTCGCAGGGGAGATCGTTGCCGAGGTCTCGGGCACGCCGTTCGATGAGTACATGCGGGCGCGGATTCTCGGCCCGATCGGGATGGACAGCACCTGGCCGGACATCGGAAACTATCCGTTTCCGGAGCGACTGGCGGCCGGCTACAGTGCAACGCGGCGTGACGGGACGAGGACGCGAATGCCGCCCTTCGACGCGGAAGGGATCTCTCCGGCGGCAGGATTCGCGTCCACGGTAGAAGACATGGCCAGGTTCGCGGCCTGGCAGTTCCGGATTCTGGATGCCGGCGGTGATGCGGTCTTGAGTGGCAACACGCTGCGCGAAATGCAGCGCGTCCACTGGTTGGACCCCGATTGGGAGACTACGAGGGGCCTGGGATTCGGCGTGTATCGAAGCGGCGATGTCACTTATGTGGGCCACAGCGGAAACTGTCCCGGATTCCGATCCACGATTCGACTTCATCTGCCGAGTCGACTCGCGGCGATCATCATGATGAATGCGAACGCCGTGAGTCCGTCGGCGCTCGCGGTAGAAATGCTCCGCGTGCTCGAGCCAGTGATGGACCAGGCTGCGGCGGGCCGGGATGGCGTGGAGGGCTCCACCCCAGGGGGCCAGGAAATGCCAGCGGAGTTCAGCCGGTACGTGGGATCTTATGACGAGAATCCGTGGGGTGGTGAGACGGCGGTGTTCCCCTGGAAGGGGGGACTGGCCATCCTGTGGCTGCCGACCATGAGCCCATCGGATGAGCTGACTCCTCTATATCACGTGGAGGGGAACACGTTTCGGCGCGAGCGCGATGACGGCGAGCCAGGCGAGACGTACGTGTTCGTGGAGGACGAGAGCGGCTGGATCACGGGGGTGCGCTACCACAACAACACGTATCCACGAATTGAGTAGGATCCGCTCGGGTCGAGGGCGCCGCCGGGTTCACGCAGGTGGCCGATCGGCGTACGATTCGCTAGAATCCGACTTCCGATATGTCGAATCGCAGCGAGCTTTATCGAGTCCGCGAACCTGCGTAATACCAACGGGATAGATTAATCATGCAAGACTACCTGGAACGCCTGGGCATCGAGGATATGAACCCCGGAGGATTCGCCGGGAACTGGATCGGATCGGGCCCCGAGCTCGAGGCCAAGTCGCCGACGGACGGTTC
>JBDGUZ010000049.1:0-20501 GCA_039585915.1 Gemmatimonadota bacterium | reverse complement strand
ATTCCGACAAACAGCCCTTGCTGCCTGCCGGAACACTATCAGGTCAGGTGTATGCCGCCAGACCCGGCGGAATCCCCTTCTGGACCGAGATAGTCGAGTCGAAACTGGTCATGAGACTGTGCCTCGGCAGACGTTCCCAGCCAGTGCGTCGTACCTCCGACCATCCACACTACGATGTCGGCCATGTCCAGCAGATCATCAACTCCGCGACGCGCCGTCTGTCAGCCGGACTCACCTCGGCGAGCGGCTCATCGGCGATCAGGCAGGAAGGCCGCCGCAGCAGCGCCAACCCCAGTTCGACCCGCCGCCGTTCCCCGCCCGACATTTTCTTCGCCGTTTTCTTTCGCAGCGGTTCGATATCGAGCCAGGCGATCGACTCGAGATCGAGGGGGTGACGGACTGACTGACTCATGGCCCGAATATGCCAGTCGACCGTACGTCGCCACGACAACAGGCCCCGGTCGGGAAGGTAGAACAGCCCTTTGCGCGCGAGCGTCGGCAATCGTGGTCTCTCGTAGACCTTTTCCGCGAACCGGACCACACCGTAGTCGAGCCTGCACAGACCGAGCGCGCTGCGTATCAAGGTCGTCTTGCCGCAGCCGTTCCTGCCCAGCAGGACGGTGACCTGACCGGCCTTTGCCCACACGGTGGCTGCCTTCAGGACCTCGCGGTCTCGAAACGAGACGCCGAGTGAGTCGGCCGTGAACATGATCGGATCTCCGCCCGCCACCGTCAGCTTCCCATCGGTGTTGCGACGGCCAGGAACAGCAGGATCTCGCAAACCAGCACTGTAACGAGTGAAATGGCTCCGCCAGCAACCTCGGGCAGGCCGAGGTCCTGAAAAAACACTCGTTCATTCATCCTGCGGATCTCGAACAGTGTCAGACCGACCGCGATCGAGACCAGGATCAGTTCAGACTGGACTCCTCCCAGGAAGGGAAACGAGCCGTTCGGGCGGAGCACCCCGACGACCGACACCAGGAGTCGAATCGCCACCCAGATTGCCACGGTGGTCCGCACTACGACCGAAACTGTACTCCAGGGGAAGCTCGGCACGGCCTTGAGAGTGGCCGGCGTCCTGCTCGGCCCTGCCCGACCCGCCGCTCTCGTCATATTCCGCCTCAGGCGATGCGTGCGAACACGCTCTCGAGGTCAGCCCGTGCCAGGACCCGCCGGCCGTCCAGAGACCCTGGGCTCCACAGCACGAGCCTGATCTCTCCCTCGGACAACTCGATCCCTGTGATCCGGCCATCGTTGAAGCAACAGCAACCGGAGTTGAACAGGCTCGGTTGCAGGGTCTTCCGGTCTTCCGGCGCCGGCGGTCCGCACGGCGCCGCATCCCCGAGCCAGCCTCGCTTCATGCAGTCCGTGACGACGTCGTGCCAGAATTCCTCATCGTCGAACCGGTTCGAGATTTCGTCGATGTCGATGCCGAGCCGGCGCTCGAGTTCGTCCAGGATCGAGATCGATCCGAACACCGGCCGGTGGGTGTGCCCCGTGATCAGCAACAGCTTGTCGTGGCTCTCGGCCCAGCGACTGGTGGCGCTGTTGTGTTTCTCGCGCACCCGGCGATTCGAGGACGGCGCATTCCTCGAGAGTTGTGTCACGTGCTGCAGGGGCTTCCATACGAAACGCACCGTGAACCGGGCGAGGAAGGCCAGGGTGTCGCTGAATCCCGTGCCCTGATGGCCATGGACGAGATAGATCGATCCCAACTCCTCTTCGCGTTGCACCACCTCAAGCAGCAGGCTCTCGCCGACCAGTGGGGGACCCGCCGGATTGACTGGCCCGAGCTTCTGTTCCACGAGGATTGGCGACGCCCATTCCTCATCGTGATTTCCCCAGAACCGCAGCATCCGCCCGGCCGTATGAAACGCCGCTTCCCGCTCGTAGACGTCCGGGTATGCCGCGACTACCGCTTCAGGTGGGCTCTTCCACAGCTCCTCGACATCGCCGAGCATCGCGAGGGTGTACCCCTGTTCCAGGTAATAGTCCAGCGCACGCAGATAGGCTTCTTCACAGGGCTGAAAGTCGTCCGCCCGATCCCGCTTGCCACGGTGCATGTCGGAAAGAACGATCAGGCGATCGGTGTCGGCATTGAATCGCCGGGACACGTCATCGGGCCACCAGCGCAGATGTCGGGCTCGCCACAGAGCGGCAGTCAGCCCCGCTCCCACTCGAGCCTCGTACAGCGACGCCCGGCCTCGACCTCGGTTGTGTCGGCTCATGCTCCGTTTTCGTTTGTCACGAGCCGAAATCTAAGCGACTGGACCAGCGGCTGCAGCCCGGGCCGGGTCAGGGGAACAGAGCTTCGCGCTCGAGAAACGACCTGATCAGCGACCACTGCAGCGGGCAATCGTTGTGGCCGCAGGGCAGGACGTGGAGCTCGGCCGCCGGTGCCGCCTGCGCGAGCGCCCGTCCGTGGGCCACCGGTATGATCGAGTCGTGCTCTCCGTGCAGCACCAGGACAGGTCCCGCGAACGCCTCGACGATCGGGAGATTGTAGAACGGATCCCGGACCAGCGGGCCGATGAGACCGAATCGTCTGGCGAGCGGACGGACTCCGGTAAATGTGGACTCGAGAATCAGCGCGGCCACGTCCCGCTGGCCGACCAGCGAGCATGCCGCGGCCCCGCCGAGCGACCGGCCCCAGGCGACGATGCGTCCCCCGTCCACCTCCGGTCTCACCGCGAGATGATCGTACGCGGCCGCCATAGTGCGGGCGATCGACGCTTCGGAAGGCCTACCCCCCGACCTTCCGTAGCCGGGGTACTCGACCAGCAGGACCCCGACTCCCCAATCCGGAACGAGGGCGAATGCGTCGAGCCAGTGGTCGATGAGCTCGCCGTTGCCGTGCGTGAACACGAGGGTGGGCGCCGGGGCATCGACGTTTCTTGCCGGGAGGTACCAGGCCTCGACCCCGTCGGGACCGAGTCGGATGATCTCCACGTCGGAACGTCCGGTCGCCGGTGAAACGGAGGGCGCCGGAGGCCGCGGGAACAGGGCCGCTCGCTGGAGGACCCAGGTCGCCCCCACCCACGCGACGACTGCGACAGCTAGAGCCCCGAGGAATCCGGTCAGCATCGTAACCTGCCGTGACATGGGTTCGTGCTCCAGCGAGCGACTCGTCGTCCGACTAGCGGGGTGCCGTACTCGTGTCCAGAAAGTCGAGCACGACACGCCAGGTCGCATCCACGTCTCCGCCGACCCGTTCGGCGACCAGCATCGACGATCCGTGGGTGCCGGGATCGGCCACGTACACCGTATGACCCTGTTTCCGGAGCAACGCTGCCTGGTCGGCGACCGACTCATGCTCCATTTCGGATGTGGGCCGGGTCACGAGGACTGGAATCCGGATCTGATCGGACACTTCCTCCGCCAGACAGTCGGCCATCGGTCCGCCCGAAGCAGGCGAGAACGCCAGGGCTGCTACTACGGCCGCGGGAGATTCGGCGGCCAGGCGGAGGACCAGGGCTGCGCTGTAGCTGCTGCCCCAGATCACCAGCGGCGCCCCTGGCCTCAACCCTCGGGCGGCTTCCACGGCAGCGCGCAGGTCAGGCATGGCGGCGCAGTAGCTGGTAGACTCACCGATTCCGTCCACGGTCAGGTTCTCGCTTCCGAATCGCTCCCCGCCGGATCGCTGGTCCACTGCCAGCAGGTCGTATCCCGCGCCCAGTAGCCGATCGGAGACTGAAGCGTATTCACCACGCCCGTTCGACCCTGCCTGGTGGAACGCCACGATCAGCGGGCGATCGGTATCGTCAGGGCTTGCGGAGTACAGGTGGGCCACGACGCGGATCGAATCCGCCGCCAGGAACGAGATCTCCTGCTGGGCTATAGCCGGCGTCGCCAGTGCGAGCAGGAAGCAGCACGCAACTGCTGCAGACATTCGTACCATCGTCGACCTGCCGTGGAGGTTCACCCTTCCTCGCTTCCTTCCGGCGCCGTCTTGAGAGCCGACTGAAACGTGATCGGAAGTCCCGACGGGGCCTGGAGGAAGTAAATACGTTCCCCGTGCGCGTCGACCGGCCCCTGGGGATCGAGGCCGTTCTTCTTGGCGTGCGCCGCGAAGGCCGTCGCGTCGTCGACCACGATCTGCAGGAGGATGCCGGCCGGCAGTTCCGGTCCTTCTGGCCAGATCTCGATCCAGCCAGTTCCCGCCGGAAACACCGCTCCCAGGAATCCAGAAGACTCGGACTCGAGACCTCTCTCGTCGCTCAGTTTGCGCCTGGCTAACCCGAGCAAATCGAGGACCGCGGCCAGGTTTTCGGCTTCCTGCGTCACCGAACAGAATCGAATTCCCAGTACTTCCACAGATGCCTCCTGATAGTGCCGTGTGCGATGGATCAGACCTGCGGGCCGAATCCGGGTTCAGCTGCCATTCGACATCGCCGCTTCGACGGCGCTGACCGACTTGGGCGCCGCCGTGCTCAGGACCTCGTGCCCCTCTGGAGTCACGAGGACATCGTCTTCGATTCGAATCCCGATCCCCTCGTCGGGAAGGTAAATGCCGGGCTCCACCGTGAGGACCATTCCCGAAGCGAGGGGGAGATTCGGCAGGCCGGGGTCGTGGACGTCCAGCCCGAGGTGGTGGGAGAGCCCGTGTATGAAGTACGTATCACAGGTCTCTTCTCCACACAGGTCTCCCGAGTGAGCGATCATGTGCTCCCGCGCGATCCGGTTCAGGTCCTCGATCGTGACGCCCGGGCGCACGGAATCGATAGCCGCTTCCTGTGTCGAGAGCACCAGCTCGTACAGTTCTCGCTGTCGGTCGGTGAACCTGCCGGAGATCGGGTAAGTGCGCGTGACGTCACCCGCGTAGCCGGCGTATTCGGCTCCGACGTCCGTAAGCAGCAGTTCCCCGTCCGTCAGCGTCGAAACGTTGTCGTTGTAGTGCAGCTCCAGGGCGTTGGACCCCGAGGCGACGATGCTCGGGAAACTGGTCCGGGGTGCGCCACCCGCCCGGAACTCTGCCTCGATCACTTCCTGCACATCGACCTCCCCGAGTCCCGGCCCGGCCGCCAGCATCCCCGTGGCGGCTCCCTGCGCAGAGAGGCTGGCGGCGCGCCTGAGACGGGCGAGTTCGTCCTGATCCTTCACAACCCGCAGTCGGGCGAGCGAGGGTCGCAGGTTCTCGATCGGTAGGCCGGTCGTGTCCACGGCCGCCAGCACGACCGAATCCGGCGCTCCCCGCATCCCCAGCGACAGTAACAGGGTCGTGCGCGGTGTCGTGGCGCCATCGGCTTGCAGCAAATCCCCCAGTTCCTCGGACGCGTCGCCGAAACAACGAATGTCCTCGATTCCAGTGAGCACGCCCGCCTCTTCCACAGGGCCGTCGAGTGCGGATTCCCCCGCCACGTACAGGATGACCTCCGGCCCGTCCGGCTCAGGCGCGAGAAGCAAGAGCCAGGCATCGAACAGCTCGAGCCCGGTCAGGTACTCGAAGTCCGAGGAAGGCGCCGGGTACCCACCTGGCCTGCGGGAGGGGCTCGTGGCGGGCACGACGGCGATGCCGCTGCCGATGGCCTCGAGCAGCGCGGATCGCCGGGCCGCGAGTACACCGGGAGCCACCGGCATGTCCGGCACTGATACGAGGGCGGTTTCACAGGATCCTGACTGCGCCGCGGCAGGGGCCGCTGCCAGCAGAACCAGCAGAACAACCTGGGCCTGGAACGCAGGTCGAGTCTTGAGCATGTCTATATCTCCCGTGAACCCAAGCTTCCGGCGGCACCCAGAACATAGATTGCCCAGGGCGAGATCGTCATCTCGCTCACCCAGTCGAACGGATCTTCCGGACGCCCGAGGGGGCGGTACGTGGCCTCCGCTGACAGGCCGGCCTGATCGTAAACGTTCCGGTAGTCCTCGCCCGTGCACAGGATGTCGGATACCGGGCGATCGTCGTCCACGTCGAGCATCACGATCCGGACCTCCTGGCCGCTGACGGCGGCGCGGTTCTCTGGAAAGTCCCGCGTCGAGAACGAGGCCCATTCGTGCAGGTAGATCTCCGGCGCGGAAACCAGGCTCACGATCCGACCGTCGCGCGCGAGAAGTCCCCCGAGTGCCTGGACCAGAGCGATCTTGTGCTCCATCGCGGGGATATTATCGAACGTGAATACCGAAAGGACGAGGTCGACCGATTCCGGCTTGAGGCCCGGCAGCGTTCCGTCGGGGACGAGACGATAGTCGCCTTCCGGGTCCAGCTCCTTCGCTTTTTCCAGCATGTTCTCGGAGATATCGACTCCGATCACGTCGAATCCGAGATCCCGCAGGAAGCGCGTGGAGCGGCCCGTGCCACACCCGAAGTCGAGGGCCCTCCGTCCGTGCACGTGTCGCTCAATGATCTCGGGAAGATCGCGGTAGGCCAGGTAGTACGTCCCTGGAAATCCGAGCTCGGCGTAAGAGTCCGCCCGCCGTTCATCTTCGTAGACGTTCAAGAATTCGAGGCTCATCGCTGTCAGTCTCAGTTGCCGGCACTCGTTCCCAGAGCCGCCGGCAGGATCCACCGGCGCATGATTTCCTCCGGTTGCCGCAAGCGCCCGTTACGGAAATTTCCTGACGTAATCACGACCACCATCTCCAGCGAGGGCACGACGAAGATATACTGGCCGCCAT
Organism: Gemmatimonadota bacterium; assembly: GCA_039585915.1. Taxonomy (GTDB): domain Bacteria; phylum Gemmatimonadota; class Gemmatimonadetes; order Palauibacterales; family Palauibacteraceae; genus Carthagonibacter. The sequence continues at coordinate 13,889 of JBDGUZ010000049.1, read as the reverse complement.
TTCCCCGGGCTTCCATGGTCTCGATCTCCTGGTCGCCGACCTCGTATGAGTGGTGCCACCACAGGTATCCGTACAACTGGCCGTTCCTGTCGATCGGCTCCAACTGTCCGTACTTCGTCCACGATTCACGGATCCACTGGGCCGAAAGAATCCGACGTCCCCCCCATGTCCCGCCGTTCAGATACAACTGTCCGTACTTCGCCATGTCCCGCGGGCGCATGTACATCCCGCCACCCATGTACGGGATTCCGGTCGGGTCGAGTAAGAACCGGTAGTCATCGACTCCGAGCGGCCCGAACAGCGTTCGGTGGGCGAACCACTCCACGGGTTCGTCCACTACATTCGCCAGAATTCCGCCGAGAATCAGCGGGTTGGCACCGCCGTAGTACAGGTGGTCGCCGGGATCCCAGAGCATCGGTGAGTCCAGTGCGAACTTGACCCAGTCGGGCTGCTCGGTCTGGGTCTGGTACGCTCCCTCGGAGGCGACCGATTCAGATTCCCAGTCCCTCGCGTCGAGGCCGGAACTCATCGTGAGCAGATGTCTGACGCTGATATCGGCTTTGCGATGGTCCCAGTTGGCGTAATGGCGGTACTGCTGGAAGTAAGGGAGCACCACTGCGTCAGAGCCCGAGATCATTCCCTCCTCGACTGCGAGGCCCACCAGCGTAGATGTCACGCTCTTCGACGCCGAGCGCATGTCGTGCCGGGTCTCCCGGTCGAACCCGTAGAAGTATTCCTCGACCACCAGCCGTCCCCGTCGGGCGATGAGGAGGCTGTGCGTGTACTCGAGATCTCCTGCCGCGACCGCTGAGATCAGGTCGGCTATGATCTCCGGATTCAGTCCTTCGGAAGATGGAGTGGCGGCCGGCCACCCGTCGTCGATCGCTTCCGGAACCGCCTCGGTCCAGGCACCGTCGGTCGCCGGTCGGGGTGGGGCCTCGGGCGCATCGGGGACCGGTGGAATCTCTTCCGGCGACAGCCGGGCGAACGTCATCGGAGCCGAACTCCCCGGGCCCGTGACGACCATATCGAGCTGATCGCGCGTCTCGTCGAGCACTCCCTTGAACTCGAGGTCCAGCGTCCTCTCGCCCAGCTTAATCAAACCGCCCTCGCATCTGAGGCCGTAGCCCCACAGTGCGGGAAGGCGCTGGTCACGGAAGAAGAAATAGCCGCCGATACCACCTGAGTCGTCTTCTTCGATGTACAGGTCGAAGGCCAGTTCCCGGTCCCGGACGATGAGTGGAGTCCAGTCAGTCGCCCACCTCCGCCCGTCCGAAACCAGTACGGCCGGCAGCGACACTCGGACGATCGACTGGCCGTGCTGGAGGAATCCGTCGATTGTCGTGCCATCGACCGAGATCTCGCCACGGAAAGCAACGGGGAGCGTGCCGGATTGAAAGCGCACGTGCGGGCCGTCCATCCAGGCGCGGACCTCTTCCTTGCCGTCCTCCGTAGTAATCTCTGTTACGATCTCACCATCCATGCGCTGCGTAACCGTCAGCCGCATATCGAACAGGAGTGCCACGGGCAGGATGCCGTGCCAGGCCCCGGTCAGGCCGTCGGGGCACTCGTGTCGCAGCCGTATTGAGGCGAGCTGCGCATCGCCGGGAGCGGCAGCCACGGCCACTATGGCAGCAGCTGGCGTCGTGCTCGCTCCACCGGCGATCAACAGAAATACCATCAGGCGACGCGGCAGCTTGACTCTCATGCAGATCCTCCAGCTCACTGTCGATGTGGACGACCCAATGGTATGGTCCCGTCCACTGCCGGACACACGCTGTGCGGTTACCCCCCTGTGCGCAAACCGGCCTCCGGGAATTCCGCTCGGATAGTCTGCCCTTCGGATCAACTTGCCCGTAGCTTGCCTGGCGCACACTTTGCATCATCTTGATGCAATCAGTGATGCAGGCCGGCGCGGGAGGGAGATGATTCCGAATTGAGAACGATCACGATACGTAATCTCCCGGATGAACTGCGCGAGCGATTGGAGGTCGAAGCGAACAGGGAGGGGGCAAGCCTGGCGCAAACCGTGATCCGCCTGCTCCTGCAGGCCACAGGGCTGAACCGGTCCCCGAACCGGCGCGCTCGACATCACGATCTGGACGAGCTGGCTGGCACGTGGAGTGCCGAGGAGGCGGCCGAGTTCGACGAAGCGCTCGCGGCCCAACGGCGAATCGATCCGGGCGTCTGGCGGTAGGCTGACCCGTATGCGGATCGGCCTCGACACCTCGGGATATTCGGCTTTCAAGCGCGGAAACGCGCAGGCCCTGGACGTGATCCAGCGAGCTGAGGAAATCGTCTTTCCGGCCGTCGTGTTCGGCGAACTCCTTGCCGGGTTCCGGATCGGACGCCGCGAGCGCCAGAATCTCGACGAACTGGACCGGTTCCTTGACTCGCCCCGCGTCCGAATCGCGTCCCTCGATGTGGAGACTGCCCAGCGCTACGCCGAGCTCGTTTCTTTCCTGCGGGGCGAGGGAAGACCGATTCCGACTAACGACCTGTGGATCGCCGCGAGCGCCATGCAGTGGGGCCTGCGTGTACTCACGGCCGACGCTCACTTCGGACAGCTTCCCCAGATCTTGGTTCTCTCTCTGGAGGCGTGATCTCCGGGGCCGCCGGCCCCCGTAATCTGTTGGGAAGGTGTTTTAGGGCCCCGAACAGGAAAGGCACCAATTCTGATCGATTCGACCACACTCGAGGCCCTGGGCGCGGAAGCGATCGAGCCGATTACTCTGTCCGACGGCGATCACCTCGACTGGGTGCAGAACGCCGCCGAGACCATCGAGGCTACGGGGGCCAGCCGTGCCGAGCTCGTGGCGCTCGATGCCGGCGCCGGCCCGGATGTCCCGATCGCGGTGCGCCTCGCGCTCAAGCTGGCCGCGAGCAGGGCAGCGCTGCAGGAGATCGAGGAGCCGTCCCACCTGTCGGTCGTGTTCGCCGTCTACAAGGAGCACACGCGAATTCTCAGGCCGGATGAGCACGAGCACGGAGAGGACTTCCTGCGCCGCAAACTGAGCCAGCTCGAGTGGCTGTTCGAGCGAACCCCATGGCACACGTGGGATCTGACGGTAGTGGACGACGGCTGTCCCGAGCGGAGTGGCGATCTCGCGCAGGCCGTATTGGGAGAATCGCCGGAGTTGCCTGCCCGCGTCCTGTTTCTCGCTGACGCGATCGAAGAAGGCCTGCCGATCATCAACGGCCTCACGTCGACGGACGACAGCCGGAAGGGTGGTTCGATCCGTTACGGAATGTGGGAGGCATCGAGGCACGACAGGCCAAACCACGTGATCCTGTTCACCGACGCCGACCTGTCCACCCACCTGGCGCAGGCCGGCCTGCTGATGGATCCGATCCTCCGCGAGGGCCGGAACGCGGCGATCGGATCACGCCGCCACCCTGCATCCGTCGTACTCAAGGAGGGCTCCCGGAACAACCGTGGGAAGCTGTTCATCTACCTGTGGAAGCGGCTCATTCCGCAGTTACAGGGAATCACGGACACCCAGTGCGGGTTCAAGGCGTTCCGCGCCAATCAACTGGCTGGTTGGATCGAAGACGTGACGGAGAACGGCTTTGCGTTCGACATCGAGTTTCTGCTACGCACGGAACGGGCAGATCCCGGGACCATCTCCATCGTTCCGGTGGCGTGGATCGACAGCGACGCCGCCTCCACGACCACTGCTCTCGAGCCATACCTGCCCATGTTGCTCAGTGTCGTGGGGTTCTACCGGGACATCCTGCCGCGCGATCCTGCGGCAGATACCTTCGCGGCGCTGATCGAATCGATGTCGCGCGAAGGATTCCGGCGTTTGCTCGAGCGGATACCGGCCGAGATCGCCGATCGTGAGCCGGTGGAGTTCGACGAGTTCAAGGGCGTCACCGCCGCGGAGCTGGCCGCGCTGGCGGCGCCCTGAACCCGCCTCGCCGACTCAGGCGTAGATCTTCTCGAGCCGGTTCAGGCAGCTCGTCCAGCCGCCCTCGTGTTCCTTGACCAGCTCTTCCGTCGGCAGACCCGAGTGAACCATCGTCACCTCGGTGCCCCCGTCTACCGCCTTGAACTCCACAACGATGAGAGACTCTCCGGCGTCCGGGTATTCATCCCAGCTCCAGGTGTAGACGAGGCGAGAGGGGCGCTCGATCTCGTGATACACTCCTCGCGCGTTGTGTTCTCCGCCTTCCGCGTTCTTCATCTGGATATGGAACCGGCCGCCCGTGGTCAGGTCGACTTCGGCGATCGCCACATCCATTCCTTCCGGCGCCGACCAGAGCTTCATGTGCTCCGGCTGGGTCCAGGCTGCGAACACGGCATCGGGCTCCGCTCTTATCGTCCTGGCGACTTTCAGCGTTCCTGCGGTCCGAGTCGTCATCATTCTTCCTCCACCTCGGGGTTCGGCGCCTCCAGGTACCGGCTGAGCGCGTCGAGCCGTCCCTCCCAGAAGTCGCGGTAGCGGTCTACCCAGTCGGCTGCATCTCTCAAGGGCTCCGCGTCGAGTGCGCACCTGCTGATGCGTCCCTCGGGTGTTCGCCGAACGAGTCCCGCCCGCTCCAGCACCCTCAGGTGCTTGGAGATCGCCGGACGGGAGATCTCGAATGGCCGGGCAAGCTCTCCAACCGTACGGTCACCGTCCGCGAGTATCTCGAGAATCGCGCGGCGCGTACCGTCGGAGAGGGCCCCGAACACGGAGTCGAGGTGCCGATCATTGGTAACCATATGGTTACCATAATAAGAAAGAGGAGATGGTGTCAAGCAGGGCGTGGTGGGGCGTGTCAAGCCGCTTACCGCGGCGATCGTCGACGGGTGAGAGTCTGGTTCAGGTAATCGAGTCGTAAAGGTCCTCGTACTGGCGCGCGATCACGTCCAGGGTGAAGTGGTCCTGGACCCATTCCCGGCAACGGCTTCCAAGCTCCGCTCTCTCCTCGGGACGAAGGCCCAGGATTGAGAGGACCTCGCGCGCGAGATCCTCGGGTCTGCCCGGAGCCACCACCCGGCCCAGCTGCCCCACCCCCGCGGCCGAATCGCCCACGTCGGTCGTCACGCACGGGACACCGCAGGCCATGGCCTCGCCCAGGACGTTGGGGGATCCCTCCCCGAAGGTCGACGGCACCACCAGGACATCCAGGGACGCCATGACCCGATGGGGATCCCGCCGCTGTCCTATCATGCTCACGGCGCCCGAGAGCGGCTCGGCATTCGCCAGGGTGTCCAACGCGTCGTCGCCGGGTTCCACGCCTCTGCCCGCCATTAGAAATCGAGCGTCCTGATCTGCCTCCTTTACGAAGGCGGCCATGCGAAGGAAGTCTTCGTGGCCCTTCATCGGGTGGCGGCGCGCCAGAGTGCCGACCAACGGCACGTCCGGCGGGATCCCCAGTTCTTTGCGCACTGCCTGGCGGGCTTCCAGGTCGGGTCGGTAACGGTCGAGGTCATATCCGTTGGGGAGCATGACCAGCCGGTCACGCCGGTAGCCGATCCCCGCGTGCTGCTCGAGACTGACCTGCGAGTTGCACACCACGGCCTGAGCCTGCCAGTCCAGATGCGACCCCAGGCGGATGACGGCCTGGGTGAGGGTCTTCTCGTTCCTGATGTCGTCCAGCGAGTGCTGGATGTTCCACACCATCGCAGGCGCCTTCGGTGCCCAGGCTCGGATCCACGAGGCAGCGAGGTTGCCGTGGTACATCCAACCCTGAACGACGTCGGGGCGCAGCTGCCGTGCCAGCCGTGCCAGCCGGGTCAGGACGACGGGGTCCGGAAGTCCCGGTCTCATTCCCAGTTCGTGGACGGGAATCCCCATTTGGGCAATTACGTCGCGGTTCGGTCCGCCTGACGTCAGAGACACCACGACCGGGTCGAACCGGGTGCGGTCCATGCTGCCCAGAAGTTTAACCAGCATCGCCTCGGCTCCGCCCACCGACAAGCCGGTGATGATATGCAGGACAGTCATTGCCTCCCCCTCTTCCCGCGATGGTGGTCGAGCCGAGTCAGCAGCATGAGCGGAGGAACACGGTAGCGTCAAGGCTGAGCCACGGCGATCGAACAGGATACCCGCCGTGACATGTCCGTGCTGTTCGTGCATAGTATCGGAACGGTATCCCGATCCGGCCGCCGACCATTCACGTTTGCGAGAACGATATGGCAGACTCGACGCGATCTCGACTCCGGATTACGGCGTTGCTGCTTCCGCTGACGATAGCCGCATGCGACGCGCCGGGTGGTCAGGAACTGGAGCTCTCGTGGGAGCGAGTTCCCGACCGCGCCTGGTCCGGGCCGGACCTCTGGGCCAACCGTCTGCAGGACTGGAGTGTCCGTGGCGGTCGCCTTGAATCTCAGCCCGGACTGCCCATGCGGACGGCGCACATACTCACGGCGCGGCTGGAGCCGGCACGGGGCGGGGTCGAACTGGTCACTCGACTCGGGATTGCAGACATGGACGCCGCAGTGGAGTGGCCAGCCGGAGCAGGGGTTCTGCTCGGGGCGGGTGGCCCGGAACTCGACTGGAGGAGGGCGGCGCTGATCCATCATAGTCCCGGGCCCGGAGGGGGACTGTTCGCCGGGATCGACGACGAGGGTCGACTATTCGTCCGGGACTTCTCCAGCGAGAATGAGCTGCTCGGCCGCAGCGAAACGGCCGTCGTGGCGGTGGACTCGATCGACCTTCGAATCCAGATCACACCGCAGCGCGGGCAAGTGGAGCTGAAGCTGGACGCATCAGCGGCTGGAACCAGTTCAGACCAGGTGAAGCTGGACGCCGGCCCGTTCGAGCTCAACCGACTCACCGGCGGGCTCGCGCTCGTCGCCGACGCGCCGGGCGCGGACTCCGGGGCGGTCTGGTTTTCGCACCTGCAGGCCAGCGGCCGCGGGCTCGAGAATCACGAGGAACGGGCGCTCGGTCCGACACCGTCCAACTCGAGGTCAGCTCGGAAGAAGGTCGGTGGTACGCCCTGGGCCTCTCCCCCGTGGTGATTCCGGGTTTCACGGCTACTTTCCGCGTCGAAAACTGGCCTGACGACCGCGATGTTCCCTACCGACTGTCGCTGCTTACCACGGAGGGGCTCCCGGGTGAAGAAGCCGCCCTGCCGTTCGAGGGTCACATCCGCGCAGAGCCGATCGACGAGGACGAGATTGTCGTCGCCGCATTCACCGGAAACCACAACGTCGCCATGCCCGGCGCGGACCGGGGCGAGTTTGACTGGGTCCGCGGCGTGTGGTTTCCCCACCAGGAGGTCGTGGCCGCCGTCCACGCGCACGACCCGGACCTGCTGTTCTTCAGCGGTGACCAGGTGTACGAAGGAGCGAGCCCGACGGCCGCGGACTTCGACCAGCCGTACCTGGACTACCTGTACAAATGGTACCTGTGGGTGTGGGCATTTCGGGACCTGACGGCGGTGATCCCGGCAGTCACGATTCCCGACGACCACGACGTGTTCCACGGAAACGTGTGGGGCGCCGGGGGCAGGGCCACACCGGCCGGGCTGACAGGCGCTGCGGCGCAGGACGCGGGTGGCTACAAGCTTCCGGCGGCGTGGGTGAACATGGTTCAGCGCACCCAGACCTCCCACCTGCCGCGTCCGTCCGACCCCGAGCCTGTGGAGCAGGGAATCGGCGTCTACTTCACGGACGTCCTGTACGGGGGGGTGAGCTTCGGAGTCATCGAGGACCGGAAGTTCAAGTCGCCGCCGGCAACGTTTCTACCTGCCGCGGACGTGTGGAACGGCTGGGCTCAAAGTCCCGACTGGGACCCGCCGAAGCAGGGTAATCCACCGGGCGCCGAGCTGCTGGGGGAACGCCAGGAGAAGTACCTCGACGAATGGGCGGCCGACTGGAGTAGTGGCGCGTGGATGAAGGTCCTCCTGTCGCAAACCATCTTCGCCAATGTCGCCACGATTCCGGCGGAGGCGATGACGGGCTCCGTGATCCCGGGCCTCCCGATCCCGGAACCCGGCGCGTGGGTGGACGGGGACAAGCAGGCGGCCGACATGGACTCGAACGGTTGGCCTCGTTCGGGACGGGACCGGGCGTTGCGATCGATCCGGAAGGGGTTTGCCGTCCACCTGGCCGGCGACCAGCACCTGGCGAGCACGATTCGCTACGGCGTCGATGAGTTCGGCGACGCAGGCTACGCCCTGTGCGTTCCCTCCGTGGCCAATTTCTGGCCGCGCCGCTGGTATCCGCCCGGTGGGGGGCCGGACCGGTTCGACGGCCTGCTCCCCGGCACGGGCGACTTCCTGGACGGATTCGGGAATCGTATGACGGTTCTCGCCGTCTCGAATCCTGCCCGCTGGGAGCGAGAGCCGACAGCGCTGCACGACCGGGCTCCCGGCTACGGGATCGCGCGGTTCCGTCGGTCCACCCGGGAGGTGTCGCTCGAGGCGTGGCCGCGCTGGGCGGACCCGGCGGCCGGGGATCGGCCCTATCCAGGCTGGCCCGTGCAATTCCGGCAGGATCAGGGCTACGGCAGACAGGCGTGGGGTTTCCTGCCGACTCTAGTGGTGAAGGGCACTATCGATCCGGTAGTCCAGGTCGTGGATGCGGGCGGTGAGATCGTTTACACACTGAGGATCAATGGCGACCGTTTCACCCCCCGCGTGTTCGAGCCCGGGCGATATACGGTGCGTGTGATCGAGGCGGACACAGAGTCGCTCCTGCTGTATCCCGGGCTCGAGGCGACAACGGACTCGAGTCGGACGCTCGAAGTCGGATTCCCCTAGCGTCCCGAATCGTAGTCCGGCGCCGAGAGGTGCTCCAGGAAGTACCCCGTCACGCGCTCCCAGTAATAACGCTGGTTCGTCTGCCAGCCGAGCCCGTGGTTGGCCTCCGGGTACACGGCCAGGTCGTACGTCTTCCCGGCCTCAGTGAGCGCGGTGAGCAGCCGGATCGTCTCGGCGAACGGAACGTCGTCGTCGCTGGTGCCGTGCATCACCAGCAGCCTCCCGTCCAGCCGGTCCGCCAGGGCGGTGCTCGAACCGCGCTCGAACACTTCCGGGCACTCGGACGGAAAACAACCGATGTACGGTTCGATCGATACCCTGAAATGCTCGAGGTCCACGGCCGGTGCGCCCGCGACCCCGACGCGGTACAGGTCGGGTTCAAGGAGCATAGCGCGGAGCACTCCGTACCCGCCCCAGGAGAACCCCTGCACCCCGACGCGCTCGAGATCCATGTATGGACGATCGCGCCCGAGTTGACGCAGAACGGTCGCATGGTCCGCGATCTCGTGCTGGCCGTATTCGCCGTAGAAGGCGTCGCCGAATTCCCGGCCCCGGCCTCGCGTATTCCTCGCGTCGACGGTCACTACCACGAACCCTAGATCGGCCAGCGCTTGCAGATTTCCGTCCGGCCACCTCGACACGCTGGAGGTGAAGGGGCCGAGGTAGACCTCCTCGATCACAGGATAGCGGCGCGAGAGATCGAAATCGGCCGGCGTAAACAAAGCTCCATGCAACTCCGTGACGCCGTCGGCCGCTTTCGCCGTGAACATTTCCGGCGGGCGCCACCCTGCCTCACGCGCGATCTCCGCCGCGGACCACAATTCGCGGATCCGGGATCCGTCTCTGTGATACAGCTCCAGGACCGGCGGCATGTCGGCGGCCATGCGCATCGTCCACAAGTACTCGAATTCCGAGTCGAACTCGATCACATCGAAGAACGGTCCGGCGACGAGTGCCTTCGGCTCACCGCCGCCGAACGATACGCGCATGAGCGTCTCGTCGTAGGGACGATGGGGGTCGATCCGAGCGGTGTAGTACAGCCACTGTCCGTCGAGGTCCACGCCGGCCACGAATCCGATTTCTGTTCCCTCCGGGCTCAGCGCTCGGAGCAGCTCTCCATCGGGACCGTACAGGTACACTCGACGCCAGCCGTCCCGCTCGGAGGTCCACAGGAAGCGGCCATCTTCCAGCCGGCGGACCGGACCGGCGCCGTCATCGAGCTGCGCGTCGTTCGCGTGCAGCAGCGGCAATCCAACGATGTAGGTGTCCGATTCCTCGGCCAGGATCAGCCGCGAACTCCCGGTCGCGGCGTCGGCGACGCGGAGCTCCACCCGCCGCGTGAACCGGCTCGAACGCAGGAAGAACAGCGAATCGGACGAAGCGCTCCAGCCGACGATGTACAGGTAGGGCGCCTCCATGTCGCCGAGCTCCACGCGAACCGGGTCGCCCCCGTCACGAGGTACGATGAACAGCCCGGCGCTCGGAATCCTCTCTCCGACGCGGCTGTACTGGATCCGGTCGACCGGCTCACCGGGTTCCCCGTACCGGATCAACGGAATCATCGGAACACCGCGGGAGTCGAGCTTCTTGATCGCCAGCCGGCTTCCGTCCGGCGACCATTTCGCGCCCTCGATGTCGAACCCCTCGTCCGGACCCGCGGCCCTGCCCAGGCGCGTCTGCTCGTCGGATCCGGCTGCCCTCAGCCACACGTCGCCGTCGGAGGTCCCGGCGAAGCTCTCGTAGTCGGGCGCCGGGAGCTCCAGCACCGGTCTCCTGTGCGCGAACAGGCCCGGACGCACCACTCGCGCCTCGTCGCGCGGGGTTTCCGGCCGCGCCCGATACGCGATCTCCTCGCCCGTGCCCGGGTCCAGGGCGGTGGTCTCCGATCCGTCTCCGTTCGATACGAAAAGTGCACCGGATTCATCCCAGCGCACCTCCGGAAGCAACTCGAACATCGCGTCCACCGCACGCACAGCCGGCGGAGGCCACGAATGTCGCGCGGAATCACCCCCGGTTTCGGCGAGCGGCTCCGTCGCGACCGTGCAGGAACCGCAGACGGCGATCGCTAAGGCTGGACTGCAGAGGATCGATGCTCTGTTCATGAGGGTTCCAGTGGCCGTTGGCTCGTATCGGGCTCCGGTCCGTCGTGAAGCTCAGGAGGAACGTGAGTACAGGAAGTCGAGCATTACCGCCGCCATCGCCCGGGCGCCGACCGTAATCGCCTCCTCGTCGGCTACATATCCCGGCGAGTGCGGAAGTCCGACCCAGCCCATTTCGGAGTTGGAGACACCCAGGTAGTACATGACGCCGGGGACCTGCTCCTGAAAGGAGCCGAAGTCTTCGCTGAACTGCGTGGGGACGTCTTCGAGGACGATCACTCCTTCCATCCCGAGGATCGCACGCAGCGGATCGCGGGAAGCGCCTTCCAGCGCAGTATCGTTCGTAGCCCCGGCAATCCACCTCTCCTCGTACTCGAGCGACCAGCTGATGCCGTGTCGCTCAAACTCCGCGAGCCCGTCTCGGATCGAGCGCTCGACGCGCGCGCTGGCATCAAGGCTCGACGTGGTCGCCTGGCCCCGGATCACCCAGGAGTCATCGTCAGCCCGGGTCCGTGATCCGAACACGTTCGTGACTGCAAAGTCGCCGGGCGACGAAGGGGTGGACGGATCGATCGTGCTCGTCCCGCGAATCAGTCCGACGGCCTGCTCCGCGGGCCGCGACAGATCCGACCGACCGGAAAGCGTCACCGTGAAGCGGTCCCGACCCGCCAGCAGCACGCCGCTCTTGGTGCCCACCTGGCCGACTTCCAGCGGCGCGGTGTGGTAGGCGAAGATCGCATTCGGACGCAGCTCGTCGAACACGCCGTCCTCGAGCATCGCTCGGGCCCCCGTAGCGCTCTCTTCGGCGGGCTGGAAGATGAACATCACCGAGCCGGGCAGCTCCTCCCGAACCGCCGCCATTCCCTCGGCGAGAGCGAGCCCGACCGTAGTGTGAACGTCGTGGCCGCAGATGTGGCGGACTCCCTCAACGGTGGAGGCGAACTCGACGGGATCAGGATCCCGGGAAGCTACGGCGTCCATGTCGGCCCGGAATGCCACGGTTGGGCCCGGCCGGCCGCCACGCAGCACGGCGACGATTCCGTGACCGCCGACGCTCGTGCGGACCTCCAGACCGAGCGTCAGCAGGCGGTCCGCCACGACTCCGGCGGTCCGTTCCTCGCGGCCCGAAACCTCGGGATGGCGATGAATGTCCCTTCTCACTTCGATGAGTTCGTCGTGCGTCTCAGCCAGGCGGCTGTCCACGGCCGCCTGCAGATCGGCGGCGTCTGGAGACTGCCCCACGGCCCGGTCGGGAAACAAGAGCAACAGCAGCGGGAACAGCGCGACCCGAATTCCGATTCCACCCATCATCTTCCCACTCCCGTTATTCCGCACGCGCCGCGACTCCGTTCTAATCCGGCTTCTCCGCCGTCATCATCACGGCCTTCACGCCGTAGGCCTCGGCGGAGTTCCGGGTCGACTCCTGTCTGAACTGGAATCCCGGCACCACGGCCGACTTTACGCGCTTGAACCCGGCGTCCTCGAGCAACCCGAACATCTCTCCTTCCAGGAGAGCTCCTCCGATTCACGCGGCCCACAGCTTGGGGTCGTTGACGATCGACTGGGAGAGCTGCTTGGCACTCACGATGTCCGTGATCGAGATCCGTCCGCCCGGCTTGAGCACCCGGAACATCTCTTCGACGACTTTGCGCTTTCGGAACGACAGGTTGATCACTCCGTTGGAGATTACGACATCCGCGGATGCGTCGGACAGCGGGATGTCCTCCATCCGTCCCTCGTGGCACTCCATCGTGGTACCGGTAGCTGCGGCGTGAGCCTGCGCCTTGAGGCACATGGACGGATTCAGATCGATTCCGATCACCCGTCCGGTCGGGCCGACGAGCCGGGAGGCGACAATCGCATCCAGCCCGGCTCCACTTCCGAGGTCGAGAACCGTCTCGCCAGGCTGAAGATTCGACCGTTCGTGCGGATTACCGACGCCCGCAAACGATGCCACCGCTCCGGCGGGTGCCGCGTCCAGCCACTCGGCGTCGTATCCGAATCGCTCTGCCGCGTCCCGTCCGTGGAAGAAATGGAATTCCCCCTCGGGATGGTCCGCCACTTCCTCGTACATGCGGATGATCTCGTCCTTCAGCACCGCCTCCAGCGATGCCTGGTTCTCCGCTGAGTTCAATCGACACCCCTCATTCGCTGGTTACGCGTCCAACCCGATCCCACCAGAGATGCGCGATCCTGTGGTCGAGTGTGCCACGCAGTCCCCCACTGACGACCCGATCGGAAAATATGTCAACCCGAGGATCATCCGTCATCTTTCAGATAGCTCAGCGTCATCGCGGTCAGCGCACGGACGCCGTTCACGAAACCGGTCTCGTCGATGGAGAAGTCAGGCGTGTGGTGCGCGGGAGCGTCCGCCTCGGCGACGTCAGGCGAGCGCCCCCCGAGACGGATGTACAGGCCCGGCACCTGTTCAGCGATGAACGCGAAGTCCTCGCCGGCCATAAGTGGTGGACGCAGGTGCACACGATCCGCTCCCACGGTGCCCTCGAGCACCGGCACCATCCGGGCGGTGAGCTCAGGATCGTTGATCGTGGCCGGGTATCCATGCGTGGCCGGGATCTGCACCTCGACGGTCGCGCCGTGTGCCTGCGCGATGTTCGTCGCGATCGCACGCACACGCTCGTCGATCACCGAGCGAACCTCCGGATCGAGCGCCCGGATCGTCCCCACGAGTTCGACCTCCTCGGGGATGATGTTCGAGCGAACACCGCCCTCGATCTTCCCGATCGACACGACGGCGGCGGTTTCGGTCAGGTTCACTTCGCGACTCACGATCGTCTGGAGTGCCGTCACGATCTGGGCAGCGGCGACGATCGGATCCACCCCGTCCCACGGAAAGGCGCCGTGTGTCTGCCTTCCCCGAACTAGGATCTGGAAATCGTCGGAACTCGCATACATCCCTCCCGGGCGATAGTTGATTTCACCCGCGGTCACCCTCGAGTCCACGTGCAACGCGAACGCCACGTCCACGTCCGGTCCTGAGAGCAGGCCTTCCCGCACCATCAACTCGGCGCCCCCTTCTTCGCCGGCCGGCGCGCCCTCCTCGGCCGGCTGGAACACGAACTTGACCGT
>JBDGUZ010000048.1:0-14138 GCA_039585915.1 Gemmatimonadota bacterium | reverse complement strand
GTCCAGATGGTCGTCTCCGCAATCGTGGACGTACGCCTCGTACGTGCCCTGGTAGTCGCGGATCCCGTCCGGCGTGATCTCCAAGATCCTGTTGGCGAGCTGCGAAACGAACCACCGGTCGTGCGATACGAAGATGAGCGTTCCGTCGAACTGATTCAGGCTCTCGACCAGCGCCTCGATCGACTCGAGATCGAGGTGGTTCGTCGGCTCGTCGAGCACCAGCACATTCGGCCGTTCGATCACGAGTTTGCAGAATACGAGCCGGGCGGCCTCGCCGCCGGACAGCGCTTCGAGCTTCTTCTCCGCCTCGTCGCCCGAGAACAGAACGCGCCCCATCTCGCCCCGAATGAACCCGATCGTCTTGCCGGGACAGAAGCCGGAGATCCAGTCCTGCGCCGTGTGGTTCGGGCTCTCGAACTGCTCCTGGTGATCCTGCGCAAAGTACCCGGGGTGCGTCTCGTAACCCCATTTCACGCTTCCGGCATCAGACTCGAGGTCTCCCATGACGATCTTGAGCAACGTCGATTTTCCGATCCCGTTCGGGCCCATGATCGCGATCCGGTCGCCCCGGTTCACGGTGAGATCGACGCCGTGCAGAACCTCGTTGTCTTCGAATGCCTTTCGGATATCCTTGATCTCGAGCACCTCGCGGCCGCTGTGCCGCTTCTGCTCGAACCGAAATTTCGGATAACGCCGGGAGCTCGTGGGCAGTGACTGGAGGGAGTCGGACTTCTTCTCGATCAGCCGCAGCTTGCTCTGCGCCTGGCGGGCCTTGCTCGCTTTGGCACGGAACCGGTCCACGAACTGCCTGTGATGCGCGATTTCACGCTCGCGATTCGAGATGTCCTTCTCACGTCGGTCGCGTTCCTCCCGCTTCCCGCGCAGGAAGTCGTCGTAGTTCCCCCCGTACAGGGTGACTGTCTGGTAGTCCACGTCGACGATGTGCGTGGAAATGTTGTCGAGGAACCGGTGGTCGTGAGAGATGATCACAGCCGGGCCCGAGAAATCCCGCAGGAACTTCTCCAGCCATCGGATCGACAGGATATCCAGGTGGTTCGTCGGCTCATCGAGCAGCAGGATGTCCGGCGAGCCGGCCAGCGCCTGGGCCAGCAGCACGCGCAGCTTGAATCCGCCGGAGAGCGTGGACAGGGGCTGGCGATGGACTTCCGTCGGGAGCCCCAGCCCCTCCAGAATCTCTGCGGCCCGGGCCTCGGCGGCATAGCCGTCGTGTCGCTGGATCGTCTCCTCGAGCACGTAGAACCGATCGGCGTCGAACTCGGCCTCGTCGGCTTCGAGCAGCGCCTCCTTCTCGACCATCGCCTGCCACAGCTCGGGGTTTCCCATCATCGTGACACCGAGGATTTCCTCGTCTCCGTACAGGTACTGGTCCTGCCGCAGGATTCCAAGCCTCACGTTCTTCGGGATCGACACGGAGCCTTCGGAAGGATCGAGTTCGCCGCTGAGGATATTGAGCAGCGTCGTCTTGCCCGAGCCGTTCGCTCCCACGAGCCCGTAGCGCTCGCCCCGGTTGAGCTGGAACGAGGCGTCTGTGAACAGCGTCTGGTCGCCGTACCACTTGCCGAGTGATGAGATCGAGATCATGGGGGGGCATACTACATGGAATGTCCCGCACTCGCATAGGGAACGGACGGAAGTCGCCGTTGATCCCTGCGCAGCCTACATTCAAGTGTCGCGATCATAACCCTCCTCGCGCGACACCAGGGCTGACAAACGCCCGGAAAGCCCGTGCGATGACGATCAACCTGTACGCCGCATGGATCTGCTTCCTGTTCGGTGCCCTAGCCGGAGCGACCACGGGCCTGTTCTTCCATGGTGAGGACTGGCTCGGCGGGTACATGCACTGGCGCCGGCGAATGGTGCGACTCGGGCACATATCGTTCTTCGGCATCGGCCTGTTGAACCTCGCCTTCGCACTCACGGCCGAGTCCTTGGGGCTGACGTCCGGACTGGAACTGCCTGCATACCTGCTGATCCTCGGGGCGGTGGCCATGCCCGCCGTGTGTTACCTGTCGGCATTTCGTGATGCCTTCCGGCACCTGTTCTTCATCCCGGCGGGCGCCGTCACCGTGGCGATCGTCGCATTTCTGTGGAGGCTCGTGAACCCATGAAGATCGGACTACTGGCGCTGAGCGGAATCCGGGTCGTCGACGAGGAACTCGTGAGTCTCGGCCTCACCCTGCCGGGATTCGTGGAGCGGAGCGAGGTGATCGCTTCGCTCCCGAGCCTCGGACTGCTGACCCTGGCCGCGCTGACCCCGCCCGAACACGAGGTCGAGTATCTCGAGGTTCCCGATCCGCGATCCATGGAGGAGCTACCGAACGGCTTCGATCTCGTAGCCATTTCCTCGTACAGCGCCCAGATCCTGGAAGCGTACGAGCTCGCTGACCGGTACCGGGCGCTGGGCACGTCGGTCGTGATCGGCGGGCCGCACGCCACCGTGTTGCCAGGAGAGGCAGCGCTGCACTGCCACGCGGTGGTGATGGGGGAGGGAGAACCTTGCTGGGGTCAGCTTCTGGCCGATTTCGAGACGGGCAAGCCGGAACGCGTGTACGATGGCCGTCCGCACGACTTCGATCTCGGAGACGCTCCCGTTCCGGCTTACGAGCTGCTCGACATTCCGGCGTACAACCGGCTGACCGTGCAGGCGAGCCGCGGCTGTCCGCACCGGTGTGAATTCTGTGCCAGTTCGGTGATCCTTACTGATCACTACAAGCAGAAACCCGTGTCGAATGTGGTCGGTGAGATCGACCGGATCCT
Organism: Gemmatimonadota bacterium; assembly: GCA_039585915.1. GTDB lineage: Bacteria > Gemmatimonadota > Gemmatimonadetes > Palauibacterales > Palauibacteraceae > Carthagonibacter. The sequence goes on along the minus strand of JBDGUZ010000048.1, from coordinate 11,360 downwards.
CGAGATCTGGGACGAACCGTTCATCGAATTCGCGGACGACAACGCGTTCGTGAACAAGACGTACTGGAAACAGCTGCTGTCCGAGCTGGGTGATCGGCGGTTCCGGTGGTTCGCCGAGACCGATCTGTCAGTTGCCGGAGACGCCGAATTGCTTGAAATGATGAGGGTCAGCGGTTGCGCACAGGTCCTCGTTGGATTCGAGAGCCCGGTCGAGGAGGGGCTGGCTGGCCTCGACCTGCACAACGATTGGAAGCTCCGACATTTCGCAGAGCACCGCGCGGCGATCGATACAATTCAGTCACACGGGATCACCGTAAACGGGTGCTTCGTCATCGGACTGGACGGCCAAACGACCGCGATCTTCGACCAGGTGTTCGATTTCGTGCGGGACTCGGGCCTGTACGAAGTGCAGGTCACGATCCTCACGCCGTTCCCGGGTACGCCGCTGTACGAGCGTCTCGAGCGCGAAGGCCGGATTCTCGAGCCGGGCGCGTGGGACCGCTGCACCCTGTTCGACGTGAACTTCCAGCCATCCCATATGAGCCCGTCCGAGCTCGCGGACGGCTTTCGGGGTCTCATTCAACGGGTATACGGCGAGCAGTTCACGCAGTGGAGAAGAGACAACTACTGGAGGACTCAGGGAGGGAAGACCGCCGAGAGGTCCCGTCAGAAGCCCCCGCCAAGGCCCGGGAGCAAGCCCCCGCAGAATGGAGCCGTGTCGTGAACAGGACATCGAAGTTCTCGATTCTCTTCTACGTTTCCGCCCTTTACGATGGGGTGCTCGGCGTAGGGTTCCTCCTCGCCGCGCCCGGGTTGTTCGATTGGCTCGGAATCCCGTTGCTCGAGCATTACGGGTATATTCACTTCGCCGCGGCGCTGCTGATCGTGTTCGCCCTGATGTTCCTGGCGATCGCCCGGGCCCCGCTGGCGAACCGGATCCTCATCCCCTACGGGATGCTCCTGAAGGTGTCCTACTGTTCCGTCGTGTTCTATCACTGGTCCACGGGCGGAATCACCGACATCTGGAAGCCGTTCGCGTTCATGGACCTGGCGTTTCTGGCGTTGTTCGCGTGGGCGTATGTCGAGCTTGGAAAGCTCGAGAGACGAGAAGCGTAGCGCAGGAAGCCGTATCCGAGATCGGGTGTGGCCGACTGGATCGGGTGATCCTGACTGTGAAGCCAGCGCTCAACTCTTCGTCTGCAGGTAGACGTCCTCGGGGAGCTTGAGTTCTCTGATTAATGTCCCGAAACGCGGGTCATCGCGCAGGCTGTCGTATTCCGCGCCGTCGAGGAACAGGATGTAGATGTTGTGGATCTCCTGGACCCTGGTAAGCCAGTGCATCGCCTCGTCATTGTGCCCGAGGATGGCATGAGTTCCGGCTAGAAGGTCGGCCGTGGTGTCCGCATCCGCCTCGTTCATCGAACCTTCCACTGACTCCAGTATCGACATAGCCCGCGCGCCGTCACCCAGTACGGTGTATGCCTGGGCTGACAGCAGTTGCACTTCCGGGCCGGAAAAGACATGCACGTCCTGGTCTTTCGACGCGATTTGCGCTGCGGCCGCCAGATTCTGTCTGGCTTCGGCTTCCCGACCGATGTGAGTTCGTGAAGGTACCTTCACGAACTCACATCTCACTCGACGGACACGTCCAATGCACGTTCCGCCACCAGGTTCGACGCGGCCCGTTGCAGACTCTATGTTTTCACCTTCGGTTAGGGTCGTAATCCACGTATCTTCTGCGCAAACGGCCGGGTACCATGTCCGAATTGCTTGAGCAGGTCAGTTCGGCGCTTGCCGACCGCTACAGGATCGAGTCGGAGATCGGTCGCGGTGGAATGGCGACCGTGTTCCTCGCCGAGGATCTGAAGCACCACCGCCAGGTGGCGATCAAGGTCCTGCACCCCGACCTGGCAGCCACGCTCGGGGCCGAACGTTTCCTGCGCGAGATTGAGATCACCGCTCGCCTGAGCCACCCCCTCATCCTCCCTCTGCTCGACTCCGGGGAGGTGGCCGGCCACCTGTACTACGTGATGCCGTTCGTTTCCGGGCCGTCACTTCGCGACCGTCTGTCGGATGACCGACCTCCAGCGGTTGATGAGATCCTCTTCATCACGGGCCAGGTGGCGTCCGCGCTCGACTACGCGCACCGGCAGGGGGTAATCCACCGGGACGTGAAGCCGGAGAACGTTCTCCTGTCAGAAGGGCATGCCATAGTGGCCGACTTCGGGGTCGCGGGAGCCATCGCTTCGGCCGGGGCCTCGCGGATCACTCGCGGCGGAGTCCCGGTCGGAACGCCCGGCTACATGAGCCCCGAGCAGGCGGCGGGCAGTACGAACATCAGCCCACGGACTGACGTGTTCGGCCTCGGGTGCCTGGTCTACGAAGCCCTGGTCGGTGAGACACCCGAGCGATGGCCCACGGAGGATGTGCTTCGCCTCGGCCGATTCCCCGACGCATCGACCGAACACCGGGAACGCCTCGATCGACTCCCGGGAAGAGTCGAGCAAACGCTGGTGAAGGCCCTCGCGGTGCGTCCGGAGGACCGGTTCGCGTCACCCGGAGAATTCGCTGCCGCGCTCGCGCTGGCCGCGTCCGGGACGGCGAAGCTCGGACCCGATACCGTGCAGGAAGTGCTGGAGCGCGCATCGGAGATCGAGTACGAGCAAGGGGCGTCGAGCGGGCCGGACGCCGTTCAGCAGGCCCTGTCCATCGGCACGATCGAGCAGGTCGCGGCGGAGGCGGGGATCGCGCCGGATCACGTCCGTGCGGCGATCCAGCAGGCAGGTCCGGCCGCTGGAAGCCTCTCGAGCCCCGTCAGGCCAGGCGCGATCGTCGTGACGAGTAGTGAGATCGACAGCAAAGCCGAGAGAATATCCGCCCAGAGATTCGTGGACGGAGAAATCCCCCGATCCGAGCACGAAGCGCTCGCGACGGAGATCCAGCGCACGCTCCGGCAGGCGGGACACGTTACCAGCCTCGGTCGATCGCTGACCTGGACTTCCACCTCACAGAGCTCCGGTGATCCTCGCGTACTGGTGACGATCACGTCCGAGGACGGCCGGTCACAGATCCTGGTGGAACAGAGCCGGGGCAACGATCTGACCAAATACATCGCGCCTCCGTTGGCCGCAGCCGGAGGCGGAGCCGTTGGCATTAGCTTGATTGCCCTTCTGTTCGGGGGCGACACCGGAGCAGTTGCGGGCGGAATCGCCCTGGTCGTGACGGGGGCCACATTCGCGGTTGGCAGCGCGATGACGACCGCCCACGCCATGTGGGCGAGGTTCAGGGACCGCTCTATCCCCCGGGTCGAAAAGCTGGCGGACCAGCTGGCGGATTCCGTGTCGCGAAGAGCGCTGCCGCCCGGCCCAATTCAGGAGTGACGGATCACGGCCCGACCGTCGTCAGGAGTGGTGCCGGGAAGTGATCGAAACCTCCGGGTATCGAGATGACGGTCCGTCGAGAAGCGGTGCATTGGTGCCCTTAAGGTACCGGCCGAAGAACTCCCTCACATAATCGCGCTGGATCTCCACCGCTCTAGCACCGTCGCCGTCACCTCCCTCTCCGGGCCATACGGATGAGAAGAGCGGGAGGTCCGTGAAGCTCGCGTGCTCGAATCCATCGATGACGAGGAGGTACGCGGGCCCTTCCGACCGGTCGCGGAACACCGTCAGAGCCGACCCACCCACGCCCGTCCCGGGCCGACGAGCGGAGAGCAGCATGAGCGCTGCGTCCGTGGGCTGCTCGAGGAGATCTCCGAACATGAAGCCGTCCATGTCAGCTGCCGCCAGGACACGTGAGTCGGTCGCAGCAGACTGGCCTGCTGCGGCACCGCCGAGCGAGTGGCCTATGACTCCGACCCGTTCGTCATCGATCACGCCTGCCAGCACGCCTTCTCTGTCGCTCAGCTCGGCGAGACGGTCGACGATGAAGCTCCCGTCGGCCGCCCACATCCGGGTGCTCTCCTGGTGCCTCGGGCTCGCGTCCAGCAGGTTTCGGTAAGCACGCGCCTGCTCTTCGACGCTCTCCGCACCGATGATCGCGTCCTTCAATGCCTCCTGCCGGTCACCGTGCGCCTCTTCGAGCCGACCCACGTAAGCCGGATTCTCGGGCGAGAACGAAACCAGCTCACCATCCGGACCCTGCAGGAAGGCCGATTCGTAGCCGTGAGCCACGCTGGCTACGACGAATCCGTGGCTCGCCAATTCCTCGACAAGAGCCAGGTGAACGCCCGTATGGCCACCGTAGCCGTGGTGGTAGACGATCAGCGGATAAGGGGCCTCGGATAGATCCGGAACGGCTCCCTCGACCGAATAGGTGTTCACCAGCGCGAACACGCTGTTGACGAATATCGGCCAGCCCAGGAATCCGGCGACTGCGCGCGTCGCTTCAGAGCTCCGGTATTTCTTGGGGAAGCTGCCGTCGGCCGGTCGGGCCGGATACCACACCTGCGCCGAAACGGCTCTAAAGTCACCGGGATCAGCAGTGAGGAACTCGGAGCGTGCACTGTCGAGGTACAGCAGATCAAGCGTTCCGATTCGGTACGGACCCGATGGCGGCAAAAGCTCCGGAATCCTCAACTCCGGCTCCGGCTCCCGCGAATAGAGTTCCGAACGGAGTTCCCACGGTCCGCTGTCCGATCTGTGGTAGGCAAGCAGGTAGTGCAGGGTATCCGAGCTCGTCGCACCTTCTTCACGCGGCTTCACGAGATGCACGACGGTTCCCCGGTCGGTAGCCGAGTCGCCGTGAACCAGCAGTTCCGCGCTGGAAAATGTGGCCGTGAGAGTCGCATTTGAAAGCAGCACCTCCCACAGAGCCAGGACGGCGTCGGATCCCGCCACGAGCGCCGTCTCCGGCGTCTGGAACAGGACCTCGGCCGCGTAAATTTCGGACAGCGCTTCGAGGTCGCCGCCGGACTCCGCTCGCTCCAGCCGGACGCGTAGCTCCGACAGTTCCTCGACGTCCTGCTGCAGCCCCACCGGCTCCTGCGCGCCCGAGCACGAGAGCGCTACGAGAAGCACCGCCGGATACCGCGCGACAGCTTTCCAGCGGATCACGGACCTACCTTCCGCCCCTCCGACCTCGTGAATCCCCACGTGGCAGTCATATCTTCGACTTCTCCCTCCACGCCGGTCTCGAACTCGAAGGTCACATCGAACAGATCGAGGACCGAGCCTGTAAACTTCGTGCTGTCGCTTGGAAATAGATCGATCGCCGGCTGTCCCTCGGCAGTCGCCACCAGGTGTCCGTGTCCAGCCGTGATCGAAATCATCGATTCAGGCTCATCGGGTTCGCCGTACTCGCCCACGAACCTGGCCAGCGCTTCGGGACCGAGTGTGATCGGCTGCGGCGTAGGAGCCGGGTCCACGGCAGGCAGAACGTAGCGCGACAGAATCCCGATGTTGTTTACCTCCCCGTACCCGTTGTCGAACACCTGGTGCGTGAGGACTACCACGAGATCGAGGCTCGGAAACACGAAGATCTTCTGCCCTCCGTGCCCGGAAGCGAAGTAGGTGTAGGCGGAGCGGTCCCCGTAGTGAAAATCATCGCACCACCACAGGAGGCAGTAGTCCGGCATCCCCTCGTTCACGATCCGCCTCTTCGTCGATTCTTCGACCCAGGCGTCGGAGACGATTCGGTCACCAGACCACGCGCCGCCATCCAGGTACAACTGACCCAGCTTCAGCATGTCACGCGGTCGGAGATGGAGACCGCCGTCCGTATCGGTCAGTCCGCTGGCGATGCTCTCCCACTCCCACGCCGTGATTCCCAGCGGGGCGAACAGGTTTCCGGCCGCGAATTCCTCGGCCGACACACCGACCGCTCTCTGGATCAGGTAGGATGGGAAGATCGAGTACACGCCGTGGTAGTTGAACTGCGTTCCCGGGTCCGCCACCACCGGACGGGCGAGGGCGAATCCGATCGGATCGTCCTCCTGACTGGCCCGGATCCAGTCGTTGTCGGCGTCGCTGTAGGGAAGGCTGGTCTCGTCCCACGCCAGTCCTCCGCTCATGGACAGGACATGATCGAGCCGGATCTGAGATTTCCTCGAATCCTCGGCCAGCACCGCACGCTGTTCGGGCAGCAGTTCACCGAGAGTCATGTCCAGAAATCCCTGCTCGACGCCCGCGATGAGCCCCTGTTCCATGGCGACTCCGAGCAGAATCGAGCCTACGCTCTTCGAGACTGATGCCGTGTACTGGAGCGTCCCGGCGTCGAAGTCCGCGTAGTACTCCTCGAACACCAGCTTCCCATGTTTGGCGACCAGGATGGCATGCACGTTGTTGAAACGACCCGCGGCTGCATCGTCCCTCAGGCGGTCGAGCGGAGCGGGATCAAGTCCGACGTCGGCGGGAGACGCGGTCTGCCAGGTGTGTTCGTTCGGGCTCTGCGCCTGTCCGCGACAGGCGGTGGAGACGATCAACAGCCCGAACACGAGGGTCGCAGCGGACGTCGGCTTAATCACAATCACACCACCTGGATCAGCCTGGCTCGTTCAAATCGCTTGACTGCCGACGCGATCACGATCACATCGACGATCAACAGGATCCCGGCGAGCACGAGTCCGACGTGCACCGGATCCCACCGGCTCATCAGCTCGGCGATTCCGCCACCCTCCGACGCCCGACGGCCGAGCATCATCATGGTGATTCCCACGAAGGTCGGTGGCAGGAACATGAGCATGGTGAGGGTTTGTTGCGCTTCCTGGGCGGACGCAGCTCGCAGGGATACGGAGACCCCCACCCCGGCCCCCAGCAACGCCATGAGGATGCTGAACGTCAGTGCCGCGAGTCCGGTCCACAGTTCGTACGTGGTAACGCTGCCGTTCCAGTGAGCCAGGTTGAAGGTGACGAGTCCGAGGGCGAGCATCGAAATCGCGATCATCGAAGCAAGCCCGAACGAGAATCCGAGCTTGCCGAGCACGATCGCCTGGTCCGGCAGACGGCTGGCCAGCAGCGTCTCGAGAGTGTGTCGTTCCCGCTCGCCCGCGATCGAGTCCGGGATCGTGAGCACCACGGTGAGAATGGCGAGTGCAACCGCGCCGATGATGGGAGGGGGGCCGATCAGCCAGTACTCCCCGGCGTCCCACGGTACGTAGACGCCGAACAGGATCAGCGGGGCGCCCAGCATCGCGACGACCCTCCACCGCCGGCTCTGCGATCGGAGAATGCTCCTCCACTCCTTCCACATGACCGTTCGCGTGTCGCGGCTCATGACTCGGCCCTCGCCGTTCGCACCAGCGCCAGGAACGCCGCCTCGAGATCGTCGTGCTGTCCGCGAACCTGCTCCGGACTTCCGTGGGCGACCAGGCAGCCGCTGTTGATCACAGCGACCTCGTCACACAGCCGCTCGGCCTCGACCATGTTGTGCGTCGTCAGGAAAACCGTCATGCCCCGGTCGGCCACGAGAGCGGCCAGGCGCTCGCGCACGGCCTCTGCCGCCAGGACGTCGAGTCCGGCAGTCGGCTCGTCGAGGATCAAGAGGTCGGGAGAGTGGATCAGGGCCCGGGCGAGGGCCAGCTGCTGACGCATGCCGCGGCTCCACTCGATCGGCCGCTCCGTGCGCCGCTCCCACAGGCCGATCCGCTCGAGAAGCTCCTGGCTCCGCTTGCGTCTCGCGCCGGCGTCGAGCTGCCACACTCTGCCGTAGAACTCGAGGTTCTCTTCGGCCGTCAGCCGTTCATACAGGCCCGTGTGATCGAGCAGGGCACCCGTGCGCTGGCGGATCGCAGCCGGATCCTCGGCCGTATCCGAGCCGAGAACGCGTGCGGTGCCGCTCGTCGGACTCAGGAGACCGAGGAGCAGACGGATCGTGGTCGTCTTTCCCGCCCCGTTCGGTCCGAGGAAGCCGAAGATCGATCCAGCCTGAATCTCGAGTGTCAGAGAATCCAGGGCTCGGACCGACTCGAAGTCCCGGGTCAGCGCCCGGGTCTGAATGGCTGTTTGTCCCAAGTCGCGGTCTTCGCATTCGTTTCCGATTCAGGTATCCGGCAACGGCCGGCACCCGGTCGCGACGTCCAATGTACTGTACGGCCGTTCTTAGTTCATGAAGGTATCTTCACGAACTCGAAACGGCTGAATCCGACCCGGATCTGTACTGTCGCGCATGCCGCAGAGCGTCCCGCTCCGTGTCGGCGTCCTTCGTGAGCTCCAGAAGCAGGCCGTAGTACCGGGCCGCCGCATCCGAATCGCCCTTCAGCTCGGCCGCCCGACCTGCTCCGAACAGGCTGTTGAACCGGTTCGGACCTCGCTCCAGCGCCGACTCGTAAGCAAGCCTGGCCTCGGCGGGGTATCCGAGTTCCAGCAGCATGTCGCCCAGCAACTCATTCGCGGGAAGGACTTCTCCCGGCGTCACCGGGTGTTTCTCGGTGCTCGATTCGAGTTCGGCGGCAGTGCGCATAGTCCGCAGGGACTGCTCGGGGCTTCCTTCCGCCAGCTCGAACCAGGCGAGGGCTGACAATCGCTGGATTTCCACCTGCGTGCCCCAGTAGGGACTCACTGTGTCCGCGCGTTTCTTCAGATCTGCGAGTGCTGTGAGGCTCGACCGTGCCTCGGCGGCACGTCCGGACCGAGCGGCCCCGAGTGCACGACCGAAGTAGGTGATCGCTTCCGTTGCGGGTGACGAGTCCCAGGGGTAGTCAGCGGGAATCCGCACCGGGAGGTCGGCGGCGGCTCCCCAGTCATGCCGCTCGAGCGCGAGTCGCGCCGGTACCGCGGCGAACGCGTACGCGCTGCCGATATGCGCCTGATACGGGGGCTTCACGTCGCGCAGCTCGATCAGGACCTCGTCTGCCATGAGATCCCTCGACTGCTGCAGATAGGCGTAGGCCAGGTAGTCGAGCGCGTGGAAGTAGTGCATCGTGGTGTGGCCGTCGACCGGCCGCGCGATCGCGGATTTCGCGGACCGGACGTTCCAGTCGATCGACTCATCCCACAGGCCGAGCCGGGTGAAGGTGTGCGTCGGCATGTGAAGAGCATGCGGATTTTCGGGCGCGACGCGGCCGTAGCTGCGAGCCACTTCGACGGCCATTGGTGCCAGCACGGGGTTGTCATATGCGTGAATCACGTAATGGTGAGCGCCCGGATGATCCGGGACATACTCCAGGATGCCTTCCGCCAGGGCACCGGCCTTCCTCTGCGCGCCGTACGACTTGTCACCGGTATCGACGGTCCCGAGCTGGGCCAGGGCGTAGAACGCAGCTATCTCCGGGTCCTGATCATATGCGTTGCGGGCAGACCGCCATCCCGCCTCGAATCCCTCGAGATTCGGTTTCTCGCTTTCAGACCGCCCGGCGTCGTAGTAAGCGGCGAGCGCGTCCACGTATGCGACGGCTCGCGGGTCACCTGCCCGCTCTCGCGCTTCCTCCAGCAGCGCTTGCCCGCGATCGAATTTCTCCCCGGGAGGAGGATCGGACCACAGCGGGTGGACGTACGTCATCGCCTGCCCCCAGTATCCCATCCAGCAATCGCTGTCGGCATCGACGGCCAGCGCGAACGCGGCCTCGGAGTCCTCGTACGTCATGTTGTGGAGGAGCGCGAGACCCCGTTCGAGGTACGGCTCCGCGGAGGAAGAACACTCGGCGGCTATGACTACGGTGCCGAGTCGCGCACCGTCCGTATCGACCGCACCGGCGACGGAAGTTGCGGTCCCGGTCTGTGCTTCCTGCTCCGGAACACCGTCATCTCCACCGCACGCGGTGAGGACAAGCATGGCAATACACGCTGCAGCGATTCGCTTCATCAGTATCTCCCGTACCTGGAGCGGCTGTGCGAACCGGACCTCTGATTCCGGGTCTCCGCCGCCGATGTCCTATCATCGTCAGTATTGGTGGATGCGTGAAGGGGCGGGTGGGTGTGACAAGAAAGACCGGGAGCCCCGTCAGACGAGGCTCCCGGCATCGATACCGGGGAAGAATTGGCCCGGTGGACTCAGCTCGCCGCGCCGGCCTCCGCCTTCGGAGTCGTCCGCTGCCTGTCACTGCTGAACGTTCGGAATACCAGGTCCCATAACGGCGAACTCACTCCGTAGTCCTTGTCCGGGTCCTTAAAATGGTGCCGCATGTGGTGCCGTTTCACGAGCTTACCGAACTTCGTGGGCATCGAATAATGGTGCACCACGAAATGGGTCGTGTCATAAATCAGGTACCCCACCATCATGCCCGCGAACGCCGGCCTCGCCGCCGTGCCGAACACGAGCATGAAAACCAGCCACACGACGAACGCCATCGGGATGCTCGCTACCGGGGGCATTACCAGCCGTCGGGCATCGCTCGGGTATTCGTGATGCACGCCGTGGAACAGGAAGTAGATGGTGTGGCGCAGCGTCGGCATGTTCGGAACCACGGCTTCGCCCGGTTCGAGCCCCGCCACGATCTCGTGCACCTTTTCCATCACCGGATCGGGAGCGTGGAATGCGTACCGGTGCAGCAAGTATTCGATCAGAGTCCACGCCAGCAGGCCGACGAAGAACCACATCGCCGATGCGCCCACGGACAGCGGACTCGTCCACAGCAGGAAGATGATGAGAGGGACGTAGATCACGTGCGGAACGACCGGGTGGACGTACGTCGTCTTTTGCGTCAAAACGGATGCGACCAGCCGCGATCCGGTGGACAGGAAAATACAGCGATCTGGTCGAAGGGCCAATCGGGTCTCGTCGGACCGCCGATCGACGGCTCTCGGCCGGACCCTGAGACGGGGATGTGACCTCTGGCCCGTTTCCGTCGTCTTGGGTTGTGAAAGTCGGAATCAGAGGGGCCCTCGGTCCGGAACAACTAATCGACTACCACCGTTTGAGCGAGAGGGAAGACTGTGAAAACACGAACCAGAACCGGGCTGATCGCCCTCGTCGCCGTCGGCGCCACGACCCTGGCCGGTTGTAGCGGACGACGGGACAATCGAGGATGTCCAGGCCCTGCGGGATGCGCAGCACGGCGGCTTCTTCATGGACGGCCGGTCCGGATTCCGATCGGTGCAGTTCTTCGATGCAGCCGGAGTCGAGCAGGGTGCGTATGACGAGATCACGACAGCCTCGATCTACATGACGATGGAGATGAGCCGGGAAATCGAGCGCGACGGCTGGTCGGCCAGTGTCAGCCGCACGCGGGAGATGACCGTTACCGGGCTGGAAGGAGTCGAGACGACCCGCACGATGAACGGCACCGGCTCAGAAGCCATTACCCGCAGTCGCCACTCGGATACCGAGGGCCCGCGGGAGCGTGAGATGACCGGCAGTCGCACGATGGAAGACGTGGTTCACACGGTTCCGTTCGAGGATAATCCGTACCCGCTGTCGGGCACGATCACGCGTGAAATGACCGTCACGGTCACGACCGAGCAGGGCACTCGGACGCATACCCGGGT
>JBDGUZ010000047.1:0-13562 GCA_039585915.1 Gemmatimonadota bacterium | reverse complement strand
CGGGTCCGGTCGGCCCAGCCAAGGGGCCGGCTCGCATTGACGCTGCTGCAGCCGGAGACCCTTCATCCGGAGTCGGACTCCAACCGTACCTACGACATTACCGCATGGTCCCTTCCGTATGCGTTCGGCGTCGAAGCTCACACTACGAGAGCGTCCATCAACGATTCGTCATTCGAGCGCGCGACAGGGCAGACGGCTGCGGTGGACGAGGGGTCGCTGGCCACGGAGGCGAGCCCGTTCGGCTGGCTGGTACCTCCTGTACTCGAGAGCGTAGGGCCATTGTACCGCTGGCTGTCGGCTGAAGGCCGGGCTGTGGCTTTGGAAAGCGAGTTTGTTCTCGACGGCCGTCGGTGGCCTCCGGGGACGCGATTCGTGCCGGCGGACTCGGGAGGCGCGGGCCGACTCGTCGAGTCCGGGCTTTCCTCGTTCGCGGTTCCGGTCCACTCGGCGCTGACTGAGGAGGGGAGGGATCTCGGTACTCCCTGGTCGGTGACCATGCGACCGCAGCGCGTAGGGGTATTTCGCGGACGCGGCGTCTGGCCCACGAGCTTTGGAGCCGCCTGGTACTTCCTGGAGCAAACGGTGGAGATTCCTTTCGATGCTCTCGATCTGTCCGCCGTTTCCGGTCTGGATCTTTCAGAGTGGGATGTTCTCGTTCTGCCGGATGGATCGCCCGGTCGTTACCTGGACGAGCGCGCCACCCGGGAGCTCGAGACCTGGCTCGAAGCAGGCGGCACACTCGTCGCCTCGGCCGGATCTGCAAGGTGGGCGAGCGGCGAGTTCACTGAAATCGAGGCCCGATCGGCGGAGGTGGACTCACTGCCCCCGGAGGAGAGGCGTCGGCGCGCGCTGTTCACCCGAACTGAGAGGCGATCTGAGCGATGGGATCGGGCCGTGACCGGCGTCATTCTGCCGGTACAGTCCGACCCTTCCCACCCGCTGGGATGGGGAGCCGGCCTTGGAAATGTGGCGGGAAGGAAGTTCGTGCTCCACATCGCGGACCTGTCGTTCGAGCCCGCCGAGGAGTTCGAGACTGTGATTTCCTTCGAGGAGGAGCTGAGTGCCGTGTCGGGTGTGATGAGCGACGCGAAGCTGGAGGAACTCTCGTCTTCGTCCTGGCTCGCCTCTGCCCGGGTTGGTGACGGCCGGGTGATCCTGTTCGCCGACGATCCCCTGTTCCGACTGATGTGGCCGTCACAGTTCATCCTGTTTGCCAACGCTCTGCTCCTCGGGCCGGTCATGCGGTGACAAACAGGCCGGGGGGCAGCCGTCCCGGCGGGCTTTCTGCCGTTTCGGCAGGTGTTGGGGGCATGCCTCTTGCCCCGTTGTGCGACAACTCTGACAGGAGGATTCGGGGATGATCGACGAACAGGATGCGGGAGCAGGATCGGCCGGGGCGGACGAATCTCCGGAAGAAAAGAACGAGGAACAGACCACGGAGCGGGCGGACCGCGTGGATCGGCCGGGTCCGCTCAGCGAGATCCAGGGATTCGTTGAGGATATGGTCGAGAATATCCGGACGTTCGGCCCAACGGTTCCGGGCCGACATCCGCGGATGGAGATGGCCGAGTCCTCCGACGCCTACTATTTCCAGCTGGACCTGCCGGGCGTCACACGGGACTCTCTCGAGCTGGAAACGGTCGGAGACGAGCTGCGGCTGAGCGGGCGTCGTGCGCGCTCCGAGTACCCGGACGGGGCCGTCGTGCAGCGAACCGAGAGAACCTACGGTCGCTTCCAGAGGACGTTTCGAATTCCCGGCGATGTGGACGCGGATGGGATCCGCGCGAAGCTGGAGCACGGGATCCTCGAGCTGCGCCTGCCACGACGCGGGGATGGAGACGGCCGGAAAGTCTCAATCGACTGAGCAGGCAAGAGTACGAGTGACTTCGCGCATGAACACAACCCGTCTGTTCAACGTGAGGATATGGATAGAGCATGATACCAGCCGAACGACTTACCATCCGGGCGGCCGAGGCTCTGAACACCGCCGCCGAACTGGCGAGACAGGAAGGTAATCCTGCCGTCGAGGACCTTCACCTGCTTGCGGCACTGCTCGAGCAGGACGAGGGAATCATAGATCCGATTCTCCGCAAGGTGGGCGCAGACCCGTCTGTGGTGGCCGACCGTGTCCGAGCCGGGCTCGAACGACTGCCCAGACAATCGGGGGCGGCGCCGGCGGCGAGCCGGGAACTCGCTAGGGTACTGGACGATGCGGACTCGGAGGCACGCTCTTTGTCGGACCAGTTCGTGTCCACCGAGCATCTCCTCGTCGCGCTGGCAGGTAAGGCCGCCAGCTCCACGAGTGAAGTCCTGGCAGCGGCCGGGGCGACGCAGGAGCCGTTGAGAGAAGCGCTCAGCGCGGTGCGAGGCCCGCACCGGGTCACGGACCAGGAAGCAGAAGGAAAGTACCAGGCCCTGGAGCGTTTCGGGGCGGATCTCTCCGAGCGTGCCCGACGCGGTGAGCTGGACCCCGTGATCGGCCGGGATCCGGAGATTCGCCGGGTGATGCAGGTCCTGTCGCGGCGGACGAAGAACAACCCGGTGCTCATCGGAGAGCCGGGTGTGGGGAAGACCGCGATCGCCGAAGGACTCGCCCAGCGCATAGTCGAGGGCGACGTACCGGAGAGCCTGAAGGACAAGAAGCTTATTCAGCTCGACATCGCGGCAATGCTCGCCGGGGCGAAGTTCCGGGGAGAATTCGAGGAACGCCTGAAGGCCGCGTTGAAGGAGATCACGGAAGCGAAAGGAAAGTACATCGTCTTCCTGGACGAACTGCACACGATCGTCGGTGCAGGTGCGGCCGAGGGGGCCGTGGACGCGGGCAACATGCTCAAGCCTCCGCTGGCACGTGGAGAGCTGCGAATGGTCGGCGCCACTACGCTCGATGAGTATCGCAAACACATCGAGAAAGATCCCGCGCTGGAGCGTCGGTTTCAGCCTGTATTCGTGGGTGAGCCCGGGGTAGAGGAGACGATCGCCATCCTCCGTGGACTGAAGCAGAAGTACGAAGTGCACCACGGAGTTCGGATCACAGATCCGGCGATTGTCGCGGCCGCCCGTCTGTCGGATCGATACATCGGGGATCGGTTCCTGCCCGACAAGGCGATCGACCTGGTGGACGAAGCCGGGTCTCGACTCCGCATCGAGATCGATTCGATGCCGGAGGAGATCGACATGCTCCAGAGGCGCCATACTCAGCTGGAGATCGAGCGGGAGGCATTGAAGGAGGAGAGTGATCCAAAGAGTGCCGAACGGCTGGCCGGACTGGAGGCTGAGCTCGCGGGTATTCGCGAGGAATTGTCGGGGATGAAGGCGCGCTGGACGCTCGAGAAAGAAGCGATCGAGCAGGTCCGGGGGCAGAAGCGCCTGATCGAGGAGCTCGGCGTCCAGGCCGAGCAGGCGACGCGGACGGGTGATCTGCAGCGGGCGGCCGAGATTTCCTACGGTCAGATCCCGAAGGCTCAGGAGGACCTCGGGGCGGCGGAAGCGGAGCTTACGCGCATGCAGGAGGACGAGAGTTTCCTGACCGAGGAAGTAGGTCCGGAGGACGTGGCCGAAGTGGTCGCGAGCTGGACAGGGATTCCGGTATCCCGGATGTTGGATGACGAACGGGAGCGGTTGACGAATCTGGAGGACCACCTGCACGAGCGGGTCGTGAGCCAGGACGAGGCGATCACGGCCATCTCGAACGCCGTACGCAGGAGCCGGGCCGGACTTCAGGACCCGAATCGACCTGTCGGAAGTTTCATCTTCCTCGGGCCGACCGGGGTGGGGAAGACAGAGACGGCGCGGGCGCTGGCGGAGTTCCTGTTCGATGACGAGAGTGCGCTGGTCCGACTCGATATGTCCGAATACGGTGAGCGGCACGCGGTCGCCAGGATGATCGGGGCACCACCGGGATACGTGGGATACGAGGAGGGCGGCCAGCTCACGGAAGCGATTCGCCGCCGGCCGTACAGCGTGGTTCTGTTCGACGAGATCGAAAAGGCGCACCCGGATGTGTTCAACGTCCTGCTGCAGATCCTCGATGACGGACGGCTGACGGACGGGCAGGGGCGGACAGTTGATTTCCGGAATACGGTGATCATCCTGACGAGCAACATCGGGAGTGCCTGGATTCTCGAGCACGCGGGCGATGACTGGGAACTGGTCGAAGTGAAGGTGCGCGAAGCCCTGCGACAGGCATTCAAACCCGAATTCCTGAATCGAATCGATGAAACGATTGTATTTCAACCCCTTACGAAAGAACATCTCGAGCAAGTTGTGAAGTTCCAGCTCGATCGGTTGGAGAAGTATCTGAAGGAGCGGGAAGTGACTCTGGAGGTCACTCCGGAGGCAAGACGGCTGATCGCCGAGGAGGGTTACGATCCGGCCTTCGGCGCGCGACCGATGAAGCGAGCGATCCAGCACATGGTGTCGGATCCGCTGGCCATGGCGTTCCTCGACGGCAGTTTTTCGGACGGTGATACGATCCGGGTGGATGTGGGGTCCGGTTCCGATCTGGAGTTCGAGCGGCTCGAGGCTTGACGACCGTACTGGCCTGGATAAACTACGATTGCCCGAGATTCAGGCCGGCGCGCTGCGCGCGAACAGGCTCGAGCCCGTGTTCTCAGTTTCTGGAGGTCTTGTGATCCGACTCGCCCGTGCTCGTACCGCCTGGCTCGTTCCGCTTGCATTCGCTGCGTCGAGCCTGTCGAGCTGCGCATCGTCAGGAAGCGGGGGGGGCGGAGGGTCGAACGCGGCACCCGGGGCGGCGACGTCCGAGATGGCGGTTCGGAGCTTCCTGGACGCAGCCAACTCCGAGGATTACTCGCGCATGATGAACCTCTTCGGCACGGCGGACGGACTTGCCGTTGACGAATTCGGAGTCCAGGACGTCGAGGCGCGCATGATCTTCCTGTCGCAACTTCTGAAGCACGAGAGCTACACTCTCAGCCAGGTCAATCTCGCGATGCTCGGACCCGACAGGGTACGGTACGAGGTGCAGATGTCAGGCACCCGGAAGGGAGCCGTGACGGTTCCAGTGATTGCGATTCCCGATGGAACCGGTCGCTGGTACGTGGAGCGACTGAACGTGGATGCGCTGACCGCGGGGATCTGAACTCCGCGCCCTGCTAGCGGTGCCCGGATCCAGGTGGTGAGCTCTGCGGGGCGTCGGCTGTCTCGATCAGCTCGATCAGCACGCCACCGGCTGCGCGAGGATGGAAGAAGGCCACGCGGTTTCCGCCGGCCCCCGTCCGGATTCGGGGTGGAAGCGCTTCGAGCCCCGCGCCTTCGGCCCGTACGAGAGCGATGTCGAGATCGGGAACGCTCAGGCAGATATGATGGATGCCAGCTCCCCGTTTCTCCAGGTGCCGGGCGATCGGGGAGTCGGGCTCAGTCGGCTCGAGCAGTTCGACTCGCCCGGGGCCGTCGCCGAAGAACGCGACCCGGACCATTTCGGCGGGAACTTCCTCTTCGCCGGAGACGTTTCGTCCGAGAATGGCCGTCCAGATCGGGATGGCCTCGGACAGGGAATTGACCGCGATTCCAATGTGGTCGATCTTGTCCAAGCGAATTCGCTCCATGAGCGGATCAGTAACGGTAGGGCGTTCAGTTCGACGCCTGCGTCGGAGTCGAATCTAGGTCTGAAGCAGGTGCAGGTTCAACACGAAAGCGGAGAGTGTGACGTGGCAAGTGCCGAGATCAAGCAGATCACGGATGAAAATTTCGGGGCCGAGATCGAGTCTTCCGAGGGCCTCGCGATCGTGGATTTCTGGGCCGATTGGTGTGGTCCGTGTCGAATTGTTGGACCGATTATCGCAGAGCTCGCCGAGGAGTACGCGGGCAAAGTCAAGGTCGGCAAGCTGGACGTGGACGCGAACCGGGTGACCGCAGGGCGCTTCAGCATCCGTTCGATCCCGAGCGTCCTGTACTTCAAGGACGGCGAACACGTCGATACCGTGATCGGGGCATACCCGAAGAAATACCTTGAGGAGAAGCTCCTGGAGTACGTCTGAGGTACCGGAATTCGGCCGGGGTCGCCACCGGCCCCTGTTCGCGCCCTCCGCGCCTTAGGGTGACGGAGGGCGCGGTCATATGATGCGCGAAGCAACGGTATTTCTGGTCGGCACGCCCATCGGCCACCTCGATGACCTTTCGCCCCGCGCAGTTGAAACGCTGGGGGCGGTTGATGTCGTGTACGCGGAGGACACCCGCCGCACGGTGGGTCTGTTCCGTCGCTTCGGGATTTCGACGCCTCTCCGCTCTCTACATGAGCACAATGAGGCTGCTCGTACCGAGGAAATCGTCGAAAGACTTCACTCGGGGCAGAGTTGCGCGCTTGTAACGGACGCGGGAGCACCGGTCGTGTCAGATCCGGGCGCGCGCCTCGTGCGAGCCGTGGCGGAGGCAGGGTACCAGGTGTTCGCAGTTCCCGGGCCTTCTGCAGTCACTGCAGCCGTCGGACTTTCCGGTCTCCCGGCTGACCGCTTTGCGTTTCTCGGATTCCCCCCGCGCAAGGGTCGGGAGCGGGCTGGATGGATGGACCAGTGCGCTTCTTCTCCGATCACCGTCGTCGCGTTCGAGGCGCCGGGAAGGGTCTCTGCCCTGTTGTCCGACTGGCTTGCTCTGGGACTTGGAGACCGCTCCTGCTGTGTCTGCCGCGAGCTTACCAAGCTGCACGAAGAGTCCCGCAGGGGAACGGTAGCATCCCTGTCGGACTATTACCTGTCGAACGAAGTGCGAGGCGAAGTTACGCTCGTTCTCGAAGGGTGTCCTGATAGCGGAGCCCCGCGGGCAGACCCGGCGGTGGTGCGGGATCTGGCGGTGAGCCTGACCCGGGAAGGACTGAGTACCAGGGAGATCGTTGACCGGCTCCGGTCTGATTTCGGTCTGGCTCGAAACGAGGCGTACGCTATTGCCGTGAGCGCAGGGGAGGAGGAGGGGCGGAGCTCGTGACCGATGCGGATGCGGAACGACAGCTTGAACGGGTAGACGAGCTCGCTGCGCGGCTCAGGAGGCGGGCCGGGTTCGTGTTTGCAGCTGTGGCACTGGCGGCTGTGCTCCTCGTTCCGGCGGCGCTTTCCTGGCTTCCACGCGGGTGGTGGAGCGTTCCGGGATCCCCTGTACCGTTGCTCGCAGCTGTCACTCTTTTCATGGGAATCTCGTGGCTGGCGCTCAGGGCCGCGCGGGCTCACCGGCGCCTGAGTGCCCGGGAGCTGATTCCCGAGATCGAAACCAGCGCGGGTCTGCGCCGAGGAGAGTTGGAAGGCGCGCGCGAGCTTGTATCGGTCCCACCCGGCACCTCCGGATCGCTCGCCTCGCGGCACCGCGCGCGCGTGGCGGGAACGCTCATTGGAAGGCCGGATTCCGACCTGGTCCCGATCCGCCTCCGCGAGTCCCGGCGGCGATTGTGGCTTTCTTCGGGCACCTCCGTGCTGGCCTTTCTCTGTCTCTTCGCGACGATTGCTCTCAAACCGGCCGATTCGCGTGCAGCGGCCGTGGCCCTTGTCCGTCCGTGGCGGCTGGCGTTTCCTCCTCCCCCGCCGCCCATGCGCATCGAGAGGGTCGGTGGACCCGTGTTGAGAGGGGAGCGCGCCAGAGTCCGGGTGCATGCCCCGGAACGTCAGATCGTGAGGTTGCACTGGCGCGTCGAAGGGGAGCCGGTCCGAAGCGCAGGCGTTTCCGTAGACGAGAGCCGCGGCTCGGCGGAAGGCGAGACGGGTCCGGTCCACGTCCCGATGGCGGTATGGGTAGAGGATCTGGATGGTCGAGGCTCGGACACCCTCGTGGTGCGGCCCATCGATCCACTTCTCGCCGCACAGCTGCAGGTCGTGATTGTCGCGCCGGCGTGGGCAGGAGGGCGATCTGACACTCTCGACAGTCCGATTCCCTCGCTGACGCTCGAGCCGGGAACGACGTTGCAGGTGTCCGGTCGGACGAACCACCCCCTCCGTGCCGGGTCACTGGTCTCCACACCAGGGGATTCGGCTGTCGCAATGAGTATTTCCGGGGACCGGTTCGTCGGCGAGCTGCGGCCGGTCGAGGACGGCTCCTGGAGCTTTGATCTCATTCCAGCGGTTGCCGTGCCCGGAGCACGTTCCCCGCCGCCTCTCGAGATTCACGTCATCAGGGACAGATCGCCGGTGGTGCGTGTCATCCGGCCGGGTCGGGATGTCGAAGTCACGATCGAGCCGACCCTGCCGCTGATGGTAGACGCCTCTGACGACGTGGGGATCCAACGACTCGACATGGCGACGTGGCGCATCTCGGCCGCCGGCCTCAGGGACGATCCGGTGCACTCGAAGCTGGCCGACGGTTCCGGTGAGCCCAGGCGAATTGTTCGGTCGGAGATTCCGCTGGCCGGACTGTCTCTCGCGCCGGGTGACACGCTGTTCTACCAGGTCCATGCTCGGGACGGGAATCCAGCGACGTCGGCCGGCTCGTCGCGGATCTGGCGTGTGGTGATGCCGTCGATCGACGAGCTGCGCCGTAGCGCGACCGAGCGGACAGGTGAACTGGCCGACGAGGCGGACGCCCTTTCCGACGAGGTCCGGGACCTGGGTGAGCGGGCCCGGGAAGCATCGGCAAGCATGGCTTCTGCGGGGGAAGCTGGTGCGACAGGATTCGAGTCGACCGAGGAGGCACGAGCGGTCCAGCAACTCGGACGGGATGTCGAGCGTCACATGCAAGAACTCGAGCAGGAGATCGCTGAGTTCAGGCGGGGGCTTGAGTCGTCTCCCGTGAGCGAGCCGTCGCTACGGCAGCGGCTCGAGGAGTTGGGATCTCTGCTCCAGGAGCTTCGTGAGTCAGGTCTGGCCGAACGGATGCGGGCGCTCGAAGAAGCCCTGCAGGGTCTCGATCCCGGTGCCGTGAGAGACGCCCTGGACGACGTGTCAGAGCAGTCCACGGATCTTGAACGTCGGGTCGACGAGGCGGCTGACCTGATGGAGCGAGTGGCCACCGAGCAGGCGACGCGGGATGCTGCTCTCGAGGCGGCGGACCTGTCCGAACGGCAGGCGCGCGCCACAGAGACCTATGCAGACTCGGAAAGTTGGGCGGAAGCCGAGGCCGATCTGGCCGCCGAGGCCGAAGAATTGGCGGAGCGCCTGGAGGAAGTGAAAGACCGCCTCGAGGCGAATGGCGCGGACCGATCGGCGGATTCCGTCGGTGCCGCGGAATCGGGAATCCGCGACGCGGTGGAAGCGATGCGCGAGGCGGCGGGTACCCCACAGGGAGAGCAGGCCCCGGATGGGGCGCAGACTCCGCCGGGGAGGCGGACTCCTCAGGGAGAGCTGTCTCGGGACGGAAATCGAGCCGCGCAGGACGCCGCCTCCGCGATGGAGGACGCGGCGCGCCAGATGGATGAAGCGGCTCGCTCTCTCAGCACGGACTGGAAACAGGAAGCTGTCGATGCGCTTGACGGGGCGTCGCGGCAGGCACTGGATCTCGCGAGGGAGCAGGCGGAGCTGGCGGAGCAAATGAAGTCCGGCAGCATTGGGCGTGAGATGGCGGGCCGACAGGATGCGATAGCCCGGGGACTGGACCAGGTGCTGTCCGCTCTCTCCGACGCCTCCCGGAAGTCCGCCCTCGTAGACCGAAGAATAGGACCGACCGCTGCGCGAGCTCGAGACAGAATGCAGACTCTCGGGCGAGACCTGTCCGACGGCGTGGCAGCACCGGGAGCGGCGTCCGCCGAGGGCCGTCAACTGGCTGAGGAATTGAACGAGCTGGCCGGACGCCTTCGGGCGAGCCGCAAGGCCATGGAAGGAGCCGAGTCCGGGACGGGAATGGAGGAAGCGCTGGAGAATTTATCTCGATTGAGCGAGGCGCAGGCAGGGCTGAACCGGGATGCGGGAGGGCTGATGATGTTGTCCGGCACCGGCTCGCCGATTCCGGCGGACATGCAGGCGATCGCCACTCGTCAGCAGCGAATAGCGGAGCAGTTGCGCAACTTGTCCGAGGGGAGCGGCGCGGAGGCGCTGCCCGCCCGACCCGAGGCGCTGGCTGAAGAAGCCGAGGAGATCACACGGTCACTGAGGGAAACCGGAATCGATCGCGAGACCCTCGAGCGCCAGGAACGACTGTTCCGGCGCCTCCTCGATGCTGGCCGAACGTTGGAGCGCGATCCGGACCCGAACCGCCGGGAGTCTAGAACGGCGGCCGCGCGTGATTCCGCGATTCCACCGGAGCCGCCGGCGGGAGCCCTTGCCGGGCCTCGTTACCCGTATCCGGATGAGGCGGCGCTGCGCAGGGTGTCCCCGGCGAATCGCAGGCTCATTCTCGACTACTTCGACCGGCTGAACCGAAGCGGGAGCAAGAGTCCGTGAGGAATTTTGTCCGCACAGGTCCGGCCGTCGTAGCGCGGTTCGCCGGGTCGACTGCAGTGGCCGCCGTGTGTCTCGGCGGGGGCACGCTCATGGCGCAGGCAGTCCCGTCGACTTCGAGCGAGAGCCGGGCTCTGTCCCGGGCGGCGAGCGCCGAGGGGGCGGGACGGATAGAGGATGCGCGCGGGGAACTCGAGGCAGTCCTCGAAGCGAACCCCGGATCGTCGACCGCTCTCGCAATGTTGGCGCAGTTGCTGACTCCCAGGGGTCGGGCGATGGAGGTCCTGCCTCGTGCGGAACGTGCAGTCGAAGTCAACGGCCCTGACGACATGGTCGCGATGGTGGTCTGGATTCGAACCCTTGGCGCCGTGGGACTGCCGGACAGCGCCCTCTCGTCGGCCGAGCGGTGGGCCGTGGAACGACCTGGAAAGCCCACGACGTACAGCGAGTGGGCCCAGGTCCTTTCGTCCGCCGGGCGGGACGATGAGGCTGCCAGCGTTCTCGTAGCGGGACGAGCAGCGACGGGGAATGCGACTGCATTCGCCCAGGAGTTGTCTGCCCTTTATGCAAGTGCGGGTGACTATGCCGGCGCTGCCGAGGAGTGGATCGCACTCCTCGGGTGGGGCGAGGCCGGAGTCTCGGCCGTGGTCGATCGGCTCGAGAGCCCGGATGTCGAGCCTGTTGCGGCGATCGACGCTCTGAAAGAAGTTCTCGCCCAACGGGAGTATCCGGTCCACGTGCGTCGGGGAGCCCTGTCTCTGGCCCTGCAGCTGGAGGACAGGGAGTGGTCGCGGATCATCGCCGAGCAGCTGGTGGAATCGATACCCGCGGAAACGCGGAGACTTGTTCTTCGCGACTACTACGTCCAGGCCCGCAATCGCTCCTGGTCGGACGATGCGTCCTGGGCGGCGCGTCGCCTGGAGGAAGATTCCATCAGCGACGCCGAGCGACGACTCTGGCGGGCAATGCGTGCAGATGTCGCTTTCTTGGCCGGAGATTCGAATGAGGCCGAGCGGGCCTTTTCCGCATTGGCTAGGACTGCAGAGCCGGGAACCGAAACGCACCGGCGTTCATTACGCCGCCTGTTCTCCATTCGCGCGGCGCAAGGTTCGCCGGAGGCCGAATCGCTTCTCCAGGCTTACGCGGCGGAATATCCGGATGACGGTGCCGAGGCGGTAGAGATGGCGGTCGAATTGTCGATCGCGCGGGTAACGGCCGGAGACGTGGAAGGAGCGAAGTCGGCGCTCGATCTGCTACCTGCTCCGACCGATCCATCCCTGGCTTCGCGTGTCGAAGGGCAGCGAGGCGTTCTGGCCCTGTTGGAAGGCCGTCCGTCCGTCGCCCTGGCGCACCTCGAGACGGCGGCGTTCATCCCCGGAGGAGATCCGGTGAGACGGACTGACGCTCTGCTGCTTGCCGACGCGCTGGATCGATCGGATTCCGTCTCGGCGTCAGCGCTCGGCAGCGGGATGCTGATTCTGCTGTCAGATGGTGATCCCCAGCCGATCCTGAAATCTGCGGACGCCTGGACGAGCAGCGGTGCTCCGGAGGCCGCGCCGACCCTACTCTTCCTCGCAGCAGGGGCGCTGGAACAGGCCGGATTCCCCTCGGAGGCCCGGCAGGTTCGTGTGGATCTTGTCTCTACGTACCCTGCTTCGGCCGAGGCGCCGGCAGCGATGCTGGCTCTTGGACGGGAAGCGTTGTCGCGGGATCCTGCCGAGGCTCGGGTCTGGTTCGAACGGCTTGTGCTGGAGCATCCGGACCATGCCCTCTCACCCGTGGCTCGCCAGGAACTCGAATTGCTGATGGCGACTCCGTGAACCACGGGCTCCGGGATGTGAAGAGGTGCAGCCTGTCGGGCTACGGTCGGCGGCACTTGTTTGTGGCCGCCCTCTCGGTCGCGTTCGCTGTCGGGCCCGGCCGAGAGTTGGCCGGCCAGAGCCTGCTCGTGCCGATGGACGGGTCGCAATCGGATCACCTCCGGGCGTACGGTCTGGTGTACGAGACGATCGATGCCGGAGAGCCTGCCGAATGGCTGCTGAATTACCGGGCCGGGTCGTTTCTCCTCCCGGCGCTCAGGAGGGTAGAAGAGCGGGCGGCACTCCTGGGTGTCAGCGTAGAGCGACTCACGGGATCGGAGCTGGCGAGGATTCGATCTGATATCGAGTCGGCGAACATGGAGTCCGTTCCACTCGAGAAAGCGCCCCGGATTGCGGTGTACACGCCTCCCAACAGCTCACCGTGGGACGATGCCGTGACCCTGGCGCTGGAATACGCGGGAATCTCCTACGAGCGGGTATGGGACAGGGAGGTCCTTCGAGGTGATCTACCGGAATACGACTGGCTGCATCTGCACCACGAAGACTTTACCGGGCAGTATTCGAAATTCTATCTCAACTACGCTGGCACCGCGTGGCTGCAGGACGAGGTGGAGCGCAACTCGGCGGTTGCCGCGGAGTTCGGTCTTCCGGACGTCCCAGCCCTCAAGAAGGCCGTGGCCCGATCCATCCGCTCCTACGTGGAGGTCGGGGGACTCCTGTTCGCGATGTGCACCGCGACGGAGACTCTCGACCTGGCGCTTGCGGCCGTTGACACGGATATCGCTGCGGCGTTCGCGGATGGGACTCCACCGGCCGCGGATGCCACGAGCCGGCTCCGCTGGGATGCGACGCTGGCCTTCACGGGCGCAGAGGTGGTCCTGGATGCCAGCCTGAGCGTGTTCTCGGATATCGACGGGCACCAGGTAAACACTCCGTGGCGGCTTCCGCTCGGGAGCTTCGCACTATTCGATTTCAGCGCGAAGATTGACCCCGTCCCGGCGATGCTCACGCAGGGCCACGAGCGCGTCGTCCCCGACTTCTATGGACTGACGACGAGCTTCAACCCGGAACGGATCAAGCCGGGCGTCACGATCCTCGGGAATGACCGGTCCGCGGGGGTTGTCAAATACTTGCACGGGTCGCTGGGAGAAGGAAGTTTCACGTTCCTCGGTGGGCACGATCCCGAAGACCCGCAGCACCTGATCGGAGACCTGCCCACGGACCTGTCGCTCCGTCGGAACTCTCCGGGGTATCGACTCATCCTGAACAATGTTCTGTATCCGGCGGCAAAGAAGAAGGCGTTGAAGACATGAACGCGAGACAGCCAGGCGAAACCAGCGGGCGATCGGGATCCGCTTCGCCCGGGAGACTCCTCGATCTCCCGCCGTATCCGCTGGCGGACGTGCCCGACATCAAGGCTCGACTGCGAATGGAT
>JBDGUZ010000046.1:0-13682 GCA_039585915.1 Gemmatimonadota bacterium | reverse complement strand
TCTCGTCGTACCAGTGCAGCTCGTAGCGATCGCTTCGGCCGGTCACGATTCCACCGTCCCACCGCAGATCGAAGTCGGGGCGACCGGCATAGTAGTGCCGCTCGGGAGCGTCACCGGCCATCCTGAACACCTGCTGCGACGGCACCCGTCCCAGCGTGTCCAGGACCGCTCCGCGGATGTCCCGGACGAGGATGAGATCCATGGAATCGACGGCCGGTGTGTCCGGCAGGATCATCGGGCTGTGGCCACTGATGAGAGTGCCCGAGGGGGTCACGTCCCAGCCCATGACGAAGCGCCCGTCCTCCGGCAGAGTCGAAAACTGGCCCAGCCAGGTACCGTCCGGGGCCAGGCGGTGAATCCGTTCGTTCCGGGTGTCCCGGACGAGGATCGTGTCGCCCGGAACCACGATGATTGAGAGCCACCCCTCTCCGAAGTCCTTCGGGCCCGAACCGCTCGTCCCCACGGTCTTCAGGTGTTCGCCCTCGGGAGAGTAGAACCGGACGCGCTGGGCCATCTGGTCCGCGACCACGATCTGTCCGTCCGACAGAATCGAGAAGCCGCTGAGGCTGCCGAACTGGTAGTCCGGGTCCCCTTCGACTAACCCGATACGAAGCACCTCGGACAGCGTCCAGCGGTCCTCCTCGGTCCACAGGGGAGTGCCGTAGTTGTCGACGATCGTCACGCCGGCGCTGTCGCGCACGCTGCCGTCCCATTCGACGGCTGGATGTGACTCGGAACAGCCGGCACAGAGCAGCGGCGAGAGCGCGAGGAGCAGGAGAAAGGGAGACATCCGGCGGAAATTCATCGTGGCCGACCTCCTGCGGGGGAATACCCCCGCCTGGAACGATGGGCATAGGGCAGAGTCACGTCGGGAGGGGTACGGCCTGGCTCGCCGGAGAACCAAGTTCAATCTAACGGTTCAGACTGGAAGCGCACGCTGGTATCGTGGAGCTACAGTTCACACCCGATCGGCGTGCGGCGGGGCCTGCCTCCGTCTCACGAGCCCATGCGGCGCTGTGCCTCCTGCCAGCGTGGATCCGCCCGCAGCGGCTCCAGCGGAGGATCGACCTTGAACTCCAGTGCCCTCGGGTCCCTGGCATCGATGGCGGCAAACAGCTCGTCGAAGGCGTCGTCCAAC
Source organism: Gemmatimonadota bacterium (assembly GCA_039585915.1). GTDB lineage: Bacteria > Gemmatimonadota > Gemmatimonadetes > Palauibacterales > Palauibacteraceae > Carthagonibacter. The sequence goes on along the minus strand of JBDGUZ010000046.1, from coordinate 12,544 downwards.
CGACCGAGTTCAGCGTACGTCATAGCTGCGAGGTAGTGTCTGCCGTTGGCCCTGAAGAGATCCGCCTCGAACTCGAGAACCCCGCGAGCACCCCCCGTTCTCCAGGCCTGGCGCAACGGCGCCACGGCGTCCTCCAGGCCTCCCATCTCGAACCAGCGCGCCGCCGCCTCGACGGCCTCTTCGAAGCGCCCGGTTGCCCAGTTACAGTTTCGGATTACGTCGTAGGTGACCCAGTGAGCCGGGTCGAGCTCCACGGCTGTGCGCGCCGCCTCCAACGCCTCGCCGCACCGACCGGCGTACCGCAGGCTGCGACCGTAGTCGCGGTTCATGAGAGGCGAAAACGGGTCGAGGTCCCTGGCCATGCGGAATGACTCGACCGCCTCCCCGGCTCGTCCTCGTGCGAGGAGAACCTCTCCCATCCAGTTGTAGGCCTGGGCGAGACTCGGATTGAGCTCGAGGGCGAGACGCAACTCGCGCTCCGCCGTCTCCACGTCCCGGTATCCGTAGAAGGAGGCAGCGGCCAGCGCGGCGTGGGCCTCGGCGAGATCCGGATCCAGTTCCAGGGCCCGCAGGGCGTGCTCACGCCCACGACTGTATTCCGCTCCCGTCAGCAACTCCTTCTCGTCGACTGGCACGATTCTCAGTGTGTAGTAGAGCGCGCCAATGGTGTGGACATCGGCGAGACCGGCCCACGCCAGTGCGAAGCTGGAGTCCAGCGCCACCGCCTCTTCCATGTGGGTCCTGGCGGCGGGAAACCTGTCCGTCAGCCGCGTCCGCCAAAGGGCACGCCCTCGCAGATACGCCTCCTGCGCCGCCGGGTCCACCTCCGTGCGCCTCGCGAGTCGTTGGGCCTCCCGCGGCGACAGGGTCAGGTGGATCTCCCGGGCGATGGCCTCGGCCACCCTCGTCTGGAGGTTGAGCGCCTCGCTCAGGTTGCCCTCGTACCGGTCCTGCCAGAGGTGTTCCTCCGGCGATCCGCGGATGAGCTGCACGTTGATGCGCACGGTGTCGCCGACTCTGTAGACGCTACCCTCCACGAGAGCTTCCACGCCCAGCTCATCGGCGATCTGGCCCACCGACTGGGCGCCGTCTCCGTACCGGAGAACCGATGTACGCGAGATGACCTTCAGCCCGGCGATCCCGGCCAGTTCTCCTATCAGGAGGTCGTGCAGACCATCGACGAAGTATTCCTGCTCCGGATCGCCTGAGAGGTTGGCGAGCGGAAGGACCGCCAGAGATCGGATGTCTCCCCCCCCGCCAGCCTGAGCCGCCTCGGCAGGCCGCGATCCCTGGGGAGCCTCATGTGTGGGCCAGTAGTGACGAAGGAGTACTGCCCCGATGGCAAGAAGCATCGCGATGATGAGGATCTCCGCTCCACTGACCCGCTGGCGACCCTTCTCTCCGTGGTACCACCCGAGCACCAGGGTGACCAGGAAGCCGATGGCTATGAGGAGGTGGAGCGCCCTCTGCAATGCCGCGGAAAGGTTCCAGGGCTCGGCCAGGACTTCAATGCCCTGGAACACGACCCACGCGCCCGCCAGGTAAACCACTACCCAGTGACCGAGCTTCCGGTCGTAGAACCGTTTCAGAAAGTCCAACATTGGCTCTCTGTTCGCCACGGACGAAGCGAGGGGGAAGTGGAGCCGCGCTGAGAATATAGCTTCAGACGACATCGGGTGCTGAGCGAAAGCGCTCCGTGTGACTCGCCGCGTCCGAGCGAAGGGCGGTCCGGCTCAGCTACGGCGCCTGACCTTCCCCTGCCGCAGCCAATCCTGCCTCCTCGTCGTGTATTCTCTCGATGGCCTGCTGCACCGCCGGAGTCTGCGAGGAAATCCGCGTTGGGGCTTCGCTCTTGAATCGGAAGTCGCAATGGTCACAGCCGTCCGCGAGCGTCCGGGTTCGAATGAGGCCCCACCCCATGGCATCGCTCAACGCGATGTCTGACATGCAGATGTAAGGAGTGAACTCCTCTCCGCCGTGCTCCAGAGCGAATCGGTGGTTCCCGCACTGAAGGTAGTTGACACCGAGATCGAATTCGCTTCCGTCGCCCAGGAGATACTGGATCTGGAAGTCACCGAGTCTGTGCGTCTGGCCTAGCTTCTCCCGTCTCGCGAAGATTCTCCTCACGAGTCTCGAGAACATGAGGCGTCTCGAAAGCCACCGCTTCCACCGAGGAATCCTCCCGGCTTTCGCACGTATCGCCTGGTGACATAGCTCCCAGGCCTCCGCGGCGGGCTTCCCCCGTCCTTTCATCGCCCTCCAGACCGCGAGCTCCTGGGCGGTGATGAGCAGAAAGGTGTTCAACGCCCTGCCCCGCGGTCCTTTGATGCAGGGAATCTCGGGAATCAGCATCTCGTATTCATGGCGGATCTCTCGGTGCAACGTGTTGGCGAGCGCCTCGCCGTAGCGTGCGACGACCGAGTCTCTCACCAACGCGGCGGTCTCGTCGAAGTCCGTCAGGAGCTTCCCTTTACGGGAGCTGTAGTATCCGAGCACCTGGCCTGACATTCGATCCACCTCTTCGTCTGCGCGGTCGGCGTCCGCCTCACAGACCGCCCTGCCCGGCCTGGACTACTCCGGAGCTGCGGCTGCCGTCTGCCCCGAGGGCTGATTCCACATCCAGCGCCAGGTTGACCATCCACCGTCGGACCGGGGCTGATAAATCGCAGACCACTTTCCGTTCATCGTCGGCACGTCCAGGCCGCCCTCCGACGTCGGCTCCAGCGTCCAGGTGCCTCGTGCATAGGCCAGTTTCCCGATCGAAGCGACCTCATCTACGGTGGCGCTCTGCCGCAGGATCCTGCCGTCGTAGTTCTGTGAGATCGCCCCGAGGATCGCCTCTCGACCGACCAGGGGAGGGCCGTCCGGCTGCAGCAGGACCGCGTCTTCCGCGACCATCGAACCCAGGCTGGCAACTTCCCCCGCGTTCCAGACGGACACGAATTCGTCGACCTGCGCGCGGATTGTGGCGGGATCCACCGGCACCGGTTCCGCGGTCTCGGCCGCCGGTTCGGTCGCGCAGGCCGCCAGGAACAGTGCCAGCATGGGACCGAACGCTCGCTTGCGATGTGTCATCGGCTTACTCCTTCGATCGAGGGGAAGCTGCCGGTTGTAAGTTGGGACGTCACGAGGCGGTGCGCGAATCCGAGTCTTGAACGCGAGTCGCAAGACGTTTCCGCGGAAACGTCTTCAGCCTACCGACCCTTCCCGGCAACGAGTGCCCGGAATCGCGGACGGTCGCGCAGCGGATCCTACCGGCCCAGCACCTTCTGGTAGTCGCGATCCAGGCGATCCAGGCCGACGCGCACCTCCTGCCAGCGACCTTCCCCCGGCCATCCACCAAGGATCTCCTCCAGCATCGACGCATCTCGAGATTAGGAAGGCGTTATTCACCGACCCTCGACCCCCGTCAGGACCGAATATTCGACCCGCATCGAGTCCCACTGTGCGGCCCAGATCGGGTGATCGGGACGCGGATCCCGCAGCGCAAAATAGTGCCGGTAGGCATCGATTGCGCTCGCCGTGTCTCCCACCTCTCCGGCGAGTCTCGCTTCCTCCCGCAGATATTCGGGCAGGCTGGTGAAGTCGTACTGCATCACGTACGGCGCCGAGTAGGCGCGGCGCCGGATCGCTGCCAGGGCCCGCTCCGGCTCCCCGTACTCCCTGAGCAGGCGCGCCAGGATCAGGTTATGAGCCTCTGCCTCGTTCCTGCGGGTGCCGAGCGGATACTCCCGCACCTCTGAGTCCGCTCGCAGGAGAGCTTCGTGAACGTCGCCCTCTTCGATCCGCGTCAGCAACACGTCGAACATTACGGCCCAACTCGCAAAACGACCGGGTCGCTCCGTCCCGGCGATGTGCCGCAGGGTCTCGCGCGCCCCTGCAGCATCACCTTGCTCGAGGCGCCACAGCGCGATCCAGCAGCGCGCGCGGGTTTGATCCTCCTCGCTCACGCCTGACGGCTGGTCGTCGGCTCCGCTAGCGATTCGCTCAAGCCTCCTGATAGCCTCGACGGCCAAGCTGTCCTCAGGCGTGCCGAGAAGAAGTGCCCGGAAGACACGGATCGAATGACGCCTGACATCGCCCCTGATCGGCACGGCGCGCTGGTGCACGTCCCGCCATTCCGGGTCGCGGCCGCGTGCCCAGGCCCAGTTGTCGGGGGACCACCATGCGAAGGCGCCCGCGGCGATGACCCGATCGGCATCGGCCACGCCTCTGCCGTCGACGAGCGCGAAGCCGGGGACCCACGTGCTCTCCGGAGTGGCTGCCAGTGCCCTCGTCGCGGTCTCCATGTCGCCTTTCAGGACCGCGAGTCGCCACCGGTACGACGGAAGCCGTGGAGGGATGAAGTCGAAACCGCTGCTATCGGCTGTCGCAGCCTCGAGACGGTCGGTCAACTCACTGGCCCGGGCTGTGTCCTCCTCCATGAACGCGAGTTCGAGGAGATTCCAGAGCGCGTACCACTCCGTCGGTTGGCCGTCCAGGGCTTCCCGGGCCCGTCGGCGCCAGTCCGGCATGCTCGCCAGCGCCCCGTCTACGGCCATGCGACCCCCGAATTCCTCCCACGGCGTTCCCCACTCCGGCCACATTCGAGTGAGTGCCTCGAAGCCCGCGATCTGTTGAGCCAGGGTGGTGATGCTGTCGTCGAAGTCGCCGGCGGCGAGCACCTGAAGGTAAGCACGGCCTCGCTCCGTGAGTTGGTCCTGATGCTTCCACGCATGGCGCAATGCGACCGTGTCCCATTCGCCGTCGGAATACTGCCACAGCGCTGCGTCAACGAGGCTCGAATCGGCCTCGAGCGCTCTCTCGTAGTCCTCTGCCAGAAATGCCTGCACCGCCTCGGGCTCGTATTGAGCCAACCTCGGCGCGTCCGCTGTTGAATAACCCTGGTCACGCGACAGCAGCAGAACGATGAGCTGATCGACGAGGGCGTAGCGCTCCTCGAGAGAGCCCTCGGCGCGGACCGTGCGAACACGAATTGAACCGGTCGCCACATCGACCATGCTGGCCGCGAGTACGATGTCGGTGTCTGATTTCACCACCGTTCCGCGCACCAGCGCACCCACTCCGAGATCCCGGCCCAGCTGCAGCTCCACCGCCTCCGTGAGCGCTGTGTCCCTGCCCCCACCGGCCCGCCACCAGCTCCCAACCACCGTGCCGGGGTGCGCGATCCGCCGTCCGAATTCTCCCGTCACCTTGAGCTCGAACAGGCGCCCCATCGACCGTGCCAGTTCCCGTACGGAGCTCTCGTTGTCGGCGCCGATTACCTCGAATGGCAGTACCGCGATGGCAGTGGAGTCCAGCGGCACGGCTTCGGGGTCCCTGGTCTCCAGGACCGCGTATCCCCTCATGGCCACGATCCAGATTCCGGCGCCGATAACCATGAGAGCGACGGCCCCGATCGCGATTCTCCCTGACCATCGGTTACGTCCGCGGGATGACCCGTTCACTTCCGGTCCCGCAGCCGTTACGACTACCCGACTGGCCGGCCTGGAGTCTTCGGCAGGCGAGTCCTCGGCGATTCCGGTCCGTTCGCGCAACGCCCCGCTCGCACCCGGCAAGGCTTCGCCTCCGTTCAGCGAAGACCTGATTGACTCCACCACTGTTCGGGTCTCGTCGGACGGCTGGAGGCCGTAGTCTTCGTCCAGCAGGGCTGCATAGCGCTTGAATTCCAGCACCGCGTCCAGCGGCATCCCGGCGCCGGCAAGGGCCGTCATGAGGTGTCTGACGGCGGTCCCCCGCTCGGGTATGATCGCCGTCGCGTGACGGAACCAGCGGGCCGCGGACACGAGGTCGCCCGAGTCCTCCGCATCCCGCCCGAGCTCGAGCGCAGCGTCAAACGCCTTGCGGCGGAGGGTCGCACGCTCCCCTTCGAGCCAGCGCTCGAAGGCCGGCGAACCGGAAACGAACAGTCCCGGCAGCAGGTCGCCGCGATAGAGGTCCAGTGCGGTTTCGAGATCCCCCGCATCGAGCGCGTCGAGGAATTCGAGCGCATCACAGGAGAGCCCACTGCGGTCGATCCCGACCTCGTCGGTGCCGTAGCTGACAACCGCACCGGTACCGAGTGCCTGCCGGAGGTGATGCAGCGACTGGCTGAGTGAGTTACGCGCGTTAGACTCGGCCGATTCCGGCCAGAACACGGCGACGAGGCTATTGCGCCGCTGCGTTCCGCCCGGTTCGGCCAGCGCGAGGTATGCTAGGAGGGCGAGGCGCTTCGGCTGGGCGAGGATCGAGTCCACTCGATCGCCGTCCGCCCCGCTCAATCCGATGTCGCCGAGCAGGCGCAGCTCGTTCACGGGCACGTCCGCGGCATTGGCCGGCCGCCAGGTAAGACCTGAATAAGAGTTGAATAAACCTCGAACCCTAACTTAAGCGCGTGAGAGCGCTCTCGCGAAGGTGACAACCGCTCGGCAGGTCCGGTGTCTCCTCCGGTTGCCGGGGGAACCGCCGGGCCGGTCGGGCGGATTGTCGCACCCGGCAACCTGCGCGAGGAGGGAATCATGCGTCTTCCAACAGTCGGGACTGCCGTCCCTACCTCCTGGCCAGAGTGAATCCCGCAAAGCAGGAGGTGTGTCATGCGCTGGCGAATTCCCCTTCTTCTAGCTCTCGCCGCTTTCGTGGCCGTGAGCTGCGATCAGCAGCCTGTCGAGCCGGCGGCCGAGCAAGTCGCCGAAGCTCCAATGATGAACTTCACCAACGGGCCGGAGAACCCCGGAAACTCGTGGATTGCCCGCGAGGCGGGCTGGAACGCTGTGTGCCACTGGTGTGAGACGTGGGACCCGTCCGGCAGTAACCTGTACGCTCTGCACTACCAGGCCGATGATGTCAATTTCTGCGGTGGAACCTCGGACTCCAATACGCCCTGGGACGATCAGGGAGGGGTCAACGAAGGCGGACTTCACTTTCTCGACCAGACATCTGACCAGCCAATCTTCATCTACGATGCGGATGCACTCTTCACCGCATGCGCCACCTTCCCGGAGCCGTGCTGCACGTTTCTCGCGACCGGTTGGCTGTACCAAGGCACGCACGACATGATCGCGCACGACCGATTCCAGGATAACAGCGCTTACTCACAGATGAAGGGCAACGGCTTCGTGTATGATCCTGACGGCAATCAGTACCGCTACCGGGAGCACCAGAAGGTGGTGTATACGTCTGGTGAGGTCTGGACGCACGAGGACATAGTGGTCCACTGATCACCGAGTGCCCGTATGAGATGTGGGAATGAAATGTGGAGCGCCCGAGTCACATCGGGCGCTTCATCCGTCAGGCTACTACAGCACCCGGCAACCTTACCGAGGAGACCCATCATGCGATCGCGAATCCCACTCCCGGCATTGATCGCGCTGCTCGCGGCCGTCGGCTGCGATCAGCAGCCCGTCGCACCCGCCACCGACCAGGTCGCGGAGTCACCACTCTTCGCCCCCCACGGCAACGACAACAAGGTCGTCTGGCCGTTCCAGTTCTACTGGGACGTCGACTGCGGAGGCGGCCAGATCCTGGACGTGGACTTCTCGGGGACCGGCCAGTTCATGCTCAAGAACGGGAAGAGGAACATCGAGCTCAACATCTGGCACAATACCTGGCTGTACACGAACGCAGCCGGTGGCACGTTCCGGTGGATCGACACGGGCCCGGATCGCTTCTACTACGACGAAAACGGCGATCTGATCATCACGGTAACGGGAACCTCGACCGCGTCAGGTCCCGGCCGCGATGAGGTGAACGTAGGCCACATGGTGTTCAACATCGACACCGGCGAGGTCGAATTCATCGCAGGACGCGATCTGGGAACCCTCGATGACATGGCGTGCGGAGAACTGTACTGATCTCCAGCACGCCGGCATTCAGCACGACACGGCGCCCGGTTTCGGGCGGGCGCCGTGATCGGCTCCAACGCAAGTCAGGCTGCAAGAAAACGTCTCCGCGGAAACGTCCTCAGCCCATCTCCTTCACTCCCCAGACCTCGTTGATGCTGGTCCACGGGATGACGTTCGGCTTCCTGAACGGGCGCCGGACGCTGGCCGGCGCCGCGCCGCGGATTTCGATCTCGTCCAGGCTCGTCGGCGTCATCCCGGTCTCATGGGCCCAGGTGAACGTGGGGACCTCGGCCGTGTCGATCCCCATCAGGTGGGTGGCGACCATGTCCGTCGCCAGGGGATCGGTGCCGGCGATGATCAGGCCCATGTCCACGAGATCTCCGTCGGTCGGGCCATCGCCCTCCATCGCCGTCGTGGCGTCCACCACGCACAACCCCATCCGGTTCGCTCGCACCATGTCGAGCGTCTCGAACGCGACGCCCGGGGATCCGGCCGCCGACGCGTGATCGTGCACGCAGGCCCGGACCGAACAGTAGGCGGCGCCCGGGTACAGACCGATCAGGTTCTTCATACCCAGCGTCACCGTGGCCAGGACGTGGGTCTTCATCATCGGTACCGAGCATAGCAGGTCGATCTCGGTAAGCGAATGGTGGAGCTGGATGCTGTCGTAAGCGAGGCCGTTCGGGAGCCGGACCTCGGACATTTCCCCCGTATGGAGGTTGACGAGCGGGACGCGCAGCGACTTCGCCAGCTCGCTGTAACCCAGCCGGTCGAACACGTGCTGCTGCATACCGTCGAGGATCTCGCAGTTCGTGGTCCGGTAGGCCTCGCCGTCCAGGACGTTGAACCCGTCGGCCGCCGCCGAGCCCTCGCCGATCAGCACGTCCTTTCCCGCCCCCTTCATCAGCCGCGCGAGCGCCTCGATGACTTCCGGCTTGGTCGTGAACTCCCGGCCCTCGGCCACGAGGTTGGGCTTGAGCATGATGCGCTCCTTGCCCTTCGTCGCCATGTCGATCCCGCCGAGCAGATCGATCGCCTCCTCGACAGCGTAGTCCACCTTTCCGTTCCGGACACTGGTGATGCTGACGACCGGGCTCGGGCCCGGCCACCAGGACGGTCCGAGGTGCATCGGCACGACCGCGGCACCCAGGGCGGCGCCGACGCCCGTCTTCACGAAATCCCGTCGCGACGGATCGGTATGGTTCATCTCGCTGGCTTTTCTTCCGCGCGGACTGGCGCCCGCGGGCATTTGAGCAGGTCCGACATGTGGCGACTCCGCCAGGGAGTACTTGGGGGGTGCAGTGAATCTAGTGCCTGGGCGTGGACCGCGCGTGTGGGTGCCGGGACAAGCTGCCGAGAGTCATGGAGTTTCTCGAAGCGCCTCGCTAGACTGATCCACGTTCCGCGGCACTGCGGCCCGAGAGGGGGACCAGATGAACTTCAGTGATTGCTCGCCAGGGTTCGCCGCTTCCAACATTTCCTGCCTGTCGTACTGGCTGCTCGCGCTGATCCTGGCGGGCGTGATGGCGACTCCGGCGGTTGCGCAGCAGGCGCCGTCCGAGGTGGTACTGCCCCAGTTGACTCGCATGGAGCTCGTTCTCGAACTGGACTACGAGGCCGAGCGTATCGTCGGAACGGCGACCCTGACCCTGAAGAACACATCTGACGCCCCACTCTCGCGCGTGCCGCTCCTGCTGAACCGGCTGATGCGCGTGGGTGATGTCCGAACGGACGATGGACAGGATCTGACGTTCCGCCAGAGGGTTATGTCGTACGAGGACTGGGAGACGTTCCAGATCAACGCGATTGAAGTCGACCTGGCGGAGTCGCTTCCGGCGGGCGAGTCCATCCGGCTCGCCGTCGATTACGAAGGCCACCTCGTCGGGTACGCCGAGACCGGCATGCTGTATGTCAGGGATCACATCAGTAGGGACTTCACAATGCTGCGCGAAGATGCGCGGGCTTTTCCGGTCGTGGGCGTTCCATCGCATGAGGCCAACCGTGCCGCGCCGCGCGCGCCGTTCGAGTTCGAGGTATGGGCGACGGTGTCGGCGGACCTGGTAGTCGCCACCGGCGGCGAGGAGATCGGGCGCACGGTCAGCGACGGCCAGATCACGTGGCAGTATCGCAGCCGCGAGCCGGCACCGTACCTGATCGTGACGATCGCGCCGTATCAAGTCGCCAGCGAAGACGGGCTTCGGATCTTCCACTTCCCGGAGGACAGCGCCGGCGCCCGGGCGATGCTCGGTGCGTCCCGGCAGGCCGCGGCCCGCTACCAGGAGATCTTCGGCCGGCTCGATCGGCCGCTCGCGCTGACGATCATGGAGATCCCGGACGGTTGGGGATCGCAGGCGAGCCTCGCCGGCGGGATCATCCAGGAGGCCGGCGCCTTCCGCGACAGCGATCGGAGGCAGGAGCTCTACCATGAACTGTCGCACCTGTGGAACGCGGTGGACCTCGACGCACCCAGCCCGCGCTGGAACGAGGGCCTGGCGATGTTCCTGCAGGGCCGGCTCGCGCGTGAGATCGATGGCTGGGACGGCGAGTCGGCATCCCTTGACCGGACGGCGATCCGACTGCTCGAGCGGTGCGTGAACGACCACCCCTGCAGTCGCGTCGCCTTGCGTCATTACGGCACCGAGCAGATGACGGACTACTCGTATTCGGTAGGCCGTCTGATGTTCGCCGCCCTGTACGAGTCGCTCGGGGAGGAGGCGTTCGACAGCGCGCTGCACGAGCACTTCCAGGCGAGCCAGGCCTCCGGCACGCGTACCGATGACATGGTACGGGCATTCGTCGACGAGGGAGGGCCCGTCGCGCAGCGGATCTTCGACGACTGGCTGGAGTCGACCGCGTGGCTCGATCGGCTGCGCGAGGCCGGCTCGGTGCAGGACAGGCTCGACGCGTACCGGCGGTAGACGAACCGGGGTATCGATATGCTGAACTGACGGTGCATGGATCGGTTGTCTTTGAGACAGGGCGACGTCACACCTCTGCCTCTTGATGCAGCGCCCACCACTCTCGCGCCCTTTCCTCAGTCCACTCCGCTATCAGTTCTACGTCACCCAGCCGACGTGCCAACTCGCGAGCCGTCTGCGGCCGCTCGGTCGGGTCCTTTGCCAGGCACGCCAGAACGATCTCGTCGAGCGCCGACGGGATGGCCAGCTCGGTTCGGGCCGAAGGCGGGACGGGATCGGTCTGGACGTGATGCACGAGAAGCGCAACGGGCGTGTCGGCAGTGAACACGTGCTGCCCGGTCAGGAGCCAATAGGCCAGACAGCCCGCGGAGTAGATGTCGCACCGCCCATCGAGGTCCGCGGTTCCCAGCGCTTGCTCGGGAGCCAAGAATGCGGGGGTGCCTTGTATTGCATCCGCGTTGGTGAGCCCTGGGTCGCCAGTCTCTCCCTGCAATTCCTTCACGATTCCGAAGTCCAGGACCTTCACGAAGTCCACCTCCTCACCGTAGCGACAGACAAACACGTTGGCCGGTTTGACGTCCCGGTGAACCAGTCCGCGGGAGTGAGCTTCGGACAGAGAGTGGCAAACCTGGCTGAGAAGGTGAATGGCTCGCTCGGCTGGAATTGGACCGAACCGCCGCACCAGGGTGTCGGCGTCGAGTCCGTCGAGCAGTTCCATTGCGAAGTAGAAGGCTCCGTTGTCTGCGGTACCGAAATCGAACAGCTCGACGGTGTGGGGCGAGCGGAGACTGGCGATCGCCTGGGCCTCGCGCTCGAATCGTTGCGCTGCGTCTGTCGCGATCCTCTGGTCGTTGCCTCCGGTCACATCTTGCTCTATGAGCTTGATGGCAGCGGGACGGGCCAGCAAACGGTGTCGGGCGCGCCATACTTCGCCCATCCCGCCCTGCCCCAGCAATTCTTCCAACTGATAGCTCCCCGCCCTGCGCGCGGCAGCCACCTCGCGCCCCAGTCCGTAGATAACCCTGGCACTGACGTACGCGAACACGACCGCGAACGCGGAGTCCATCACGGCAGTCCGATAGCTACTCGGATCGGCGACGATTTGCCCCGATATGTCAAGCAGCGCGAGGACTATGGGCACGGTGGACGCGGCTGCGATCGAGCCCATCAGCATCTTCCGGGGCGGTCCCGGAAGCAGCATCGGGAAAAGGATGACGACCACCGGAACCCATGTCAGGTTTGGAAGGAACCCGGTCTCGAGATAATGCCCCCACAAGGTGGCAATCGCGATAATGAAGCACACCAGGATTTCGTACCCCAGTCCCAGCGTGAGCAGTCGGGACGATGATACCCGGCGGCTGCCGGCTGCCCACCACAGTACCAGGGAGGCAGTGACGCCGATGACATTGCCAAAGAGAAGGGCCCCGCGTTCGACCAGAACCGCCGGCACTGATCCATCGGTCAGTAACAGCGAGATTGCCGTCCCGACGGCAAAGACGAGATCCAAGGCGAACGCGGCGAGAAGAAGCAGGGCCAGGATTCGAACCCGTTTGCGGACCTGCTCCAGAAGGTCTGGAGGAAGAGCCGACGAGATTGAGGAATCCGGCGGGCCTTCAGCGACGTGAAAGAGATTGACGTGTTCAGACATATGAATCGCTCGTGACTCCTGAGGGACGTCCGAGTGCTCCCGGATCGTGATCGCTTGAGACTGCTACTGGCCTCGAGAAGGACCGGTGAGCACGGTTGTTACTCCCGGAGACGCTGGAATCCGGGACTCGCTCGCCAGAGCAGTGGCTCGAGCTCGGA
>JBDGUZ010000045.1:0-13729 GCA_039585915.1 Gemmatimonadota bacterium | reverse complement strand
CGTCCGGATCCATCTTCTCCCCGAGCCCCTCGGCGAGAATTACGAGTCCGTCCGGGCGACCGAGCGCGCGCCGCTTGAGAATCGCACCCTCGAGGATCGTGCAGACCCGGTCCACGGTGATCGGCTCCGTGGAAAATTCCTCGGGAATCACGGTGAGGGTCGCGCCGGCGGACTTGCCGATGCCGAGGGCGAGGTGCCCGGCTTTCCGACCCATCACCGTGACGAAGAACCAGCGACTGGTGGCGCGGGAGTCTTCCATCAGGTTCTGGGCGATTCGCGACCCGAGGTCGCGGGCCGTCTCATAGCCGAACGTCGGCATGTCACCCGGCAGCGGAAGATCGTTGTCGATCGTCTTCGGAACATGCGCGACCCGGATCGACCCCTTCGCCGCGGCCGCGACCTCCCTGGCCCCGAACGCGGTGTCGTCACCGCCGATCGTCACGAGACGGGAGACGTCGATTTTCTCCAGAGCCCCGACTGCCAGGTCCAGCATCTCCTGCGATTTTGTCGGGTTCGCGCGGGATGTCCGGAGGATCGACCCTCCCGTCCCGTGAATACGCGATATTTCGTCAGCGGAGAGCGGCAGGATCATGTCCGTCCGGCCCTCGATGAGATGTTCGAATCCGTCGAGGATCCCGATCACTTCGTGGCCCTCGTCTATCACCTTGAGGGCGGCGGAACTGATCGCGCTGTTGATACCGGGGGCAGGTCCACCCCCGACCAGGATACCTATTCGTGCCACGGGCGCTCCACGTGTCGTCGTTGCGTCGATATCGGCCGTCCGGCGGGACTTTCTACCCGGCTCTGGCCAGGAAATTCGAGTCCCGTCTTGATGGCGGGCGCCACAACTTCCCGGTCGGCCCTCGATCCGTCAAGGAATCCCTGATCCGTCAAGCTGGCAGGCGGAGCGCAACCGAAGATCGCAGACTGCATTTTCGTCAGGCCGGGGGACGGTTCGGACCAGGTCTGTATGTCGCCTAACGTATTGCCACCCAGTGCGTTGGACTCCAGCGTGGCCCGGGCATGCCGCTTGCAAGTGTGGCGGGTGACCTGTCACGCCCGCCTGGGGCGTAGAGTAGGGAAACCGAGGGGGGCTCAAATGCGGTATCGTGCTTATTCACAGTCACTAATGCTCGCGACCGCCGTGGTCGCGTTCGGCCTCGCTGGATGCAGCGGCGACGATGGGCCCTCGGGTCCCGTCACGCCGTTTGATCCGGATGCCACCGCCCGGGCCGCGGCGGAACTGGAAAGCCGGCTGGACGTCGACAGTGACGTGATGCTGTCACTCGCGCTCGTCAGTCCGGCGCTCGAGGCCGAGGGCGGTGCCATCGTTCAGCTGCTACCGGGCGGCCTTGTGCGGCCCGCGCAACCGTTGAACGCGCAGATGTTGGTGAATCCATCGTTTTCGATGGAGCCGATTTTCCCGACCAACTTCCTCGGCACCACATTCGAGTGGGACGACTTACTCGGGCGCTATGCGATGACCGAGCGCGCCGGAGCACCGCCGACCGGGGTCCGGTTCATCCTGTATGCCGTCGATCCGTTTACTGGAGAGCCCGTGACGCCGTTGAATGAGATCGGGTTCCTGGATCTCACCGACGAGGGCAGCGCCTCCGCCACCCGCCTTGGTGTGTATGCGGAGACCAGCGAGATTTCCCGTCTCGACTACGACGTGACCGCGAGTTACGCGCTGCTCGGCGACAATGTCGAGGCCACGGCCACGGGAGCCGGATTCATCTCCGATGGAACCGTGTCGCTCGTATTTAACCTCGTGCAGACTGTGGCGTTCAACACCGTGACCGAGACGATGCGCGTCGACATGCTGTACGACCTTCGAATGGACGACGAAGACGTGCGGGTCGTGGTCGACGTCGGGAGCGACATCGATCTCAGCCAGACCGACATTTCGCTCGACGTCATGCTGACGGTTACCGACGGCGGCAACGTCACGGTGCTCGACGTCACCGTCGACGCGACCGATAATCTGACAGGATCGATCGTGCACAATGGCCTGACGGTCGCCCTGATGGACGGATCGACGTCGGCGCCGGTGTTCACCAACGGGAACGGTGATCCGCTTTCGTCGGCCGAAGCCGCGGCCCTGACCGAGGTGTTCGACGTCGTAGACGACGTGTTCGACTTCGTGGAAGCCGTGTTCGAGCCGTTCGGCTCATCGGGAGTGTCCCTGTAACACGAGTCCGGCAGGCGGCGAGCGAGATCGCGACCCGCCGGTTCGGAAAGCGCCGGGAGATGGGGGCGCGGGGCCGCGAGGCTTCGCGCCCCCGTCGTGTTCAGGGCCCGGCGATCTCGCGCAGCACCCTACCCGTCATCACCGGAACCATCGCCCGTCGCCATTCGGCATCGACCGTGATGTTCGTCAGCGGGTGACATTGGCGGTACGCCTGGTCCGAAACCGACTCGATCACCTCTTGTGTGAGCTCTTCCCCACGCGCGATCTCTTCCACTTTGCCGACCTTGCGCGGATACGATCCCATGCCGGAAACGTACAGGCGCAGGGCCTTGACCCGGCGCTCGCCATCGAGTTCTGCCACTGCGGCAATGTTCGCGAGTGGAAAGTCGATCGAGTTCCTCACCCTGAGCTTGTGGAAGGCTCCGCGCGTACCGGGCGCCGGCTTGGGGAGTCGAATCGTGACCAGGATCTCTCCGGGCTCCATCCGCCGGTTCCACACTCCGTCAGAGGTGAAGAACTCATCGATCGGCACCTTCCGCCTCTGTCCGTCCGGTCCGGCGATTTCAAGCTCGGCTCCGAGCGCGCACAAAGCGGTGGCGCCATCGGCCGAATGGGCCGCCACGCAGCGAGTACCGCGTTTCACGACGTGGCACGTGTCGCCGTCCTTCTTGAGACAGAACCCGAGTGACTTCCGCCAGAACCAGGTCTGGTTGTAGTAGGTGCAGCGGGTGTCCAGGCAGACATTGCCGCCGATCGTGCCTGCCCGCCGGAGCTGGGGACCCGAGATCCTGGAGCACGCGTCGGCCAGCATCGGCCAGCGTGCCAGCACGGCGGGATGACGACTCACCGAATCCAAGCTCTCTCCGGCTCCGATGCGCAATGACCCATCACCCTTCTCCTCGAAGCCCTGGAGCTCGACTACCCGCCGCAGCGATACCAGGTGCTCAGGGGTAAACAGGCGGTGCTTCATATTCGGAACGAGATCTGTACCGCCGGCGATCGGCATCGCCGCCGTGCCGTGCTCCGACAGGAGAGCGAGGGCGTCGTCCAGACGCTCGGGCCGATGATACTCGTAGGGATGAAGTCGCAGCATGGGCGCCAAGATAATCGGCGCGCGGCACGGCACCAACGGGCACCCGGGCCGCGAGAGGTTCCAGGCCTAACAGACGGAAGCGCCGGATCGCGTCCGGCGCCTCCGCGGATGGGTCAGCGGTGCGGGTTGTCGCGGGCGAAGTTGTAAGCCGTGATCCCCGAGATCCCGTGGCAGATCCACCCCAGCATTCCACCCGATCCGATCCATAGGCCAGGCGTGATGATCAGCCAGAACAGCCCCCGCCAGATCTTCCCGTTGTACAACTGCCCCACACCGGGGATAAGAACACTCAGAACCGCAGCGGTTCCGGGATTGCGCATTATTCAGCTCCTTGCGTGCATCCGGCGGCCCGTCGTCGGGCCGTCTCCAATCTCCTTACGGAGTCAGGGCCGGCCGTGTTTCGGCGAGTTCCTCGAAGAGAGAGGAGAGTCTCGCCAGCCCCCCGGTCAGATGCGCCTCGGAGTAGCCAAAACCGATCCGGAAGAACCCCTCGAGACCGAACTGGGATCCCGGCACGATGAGCGTGCTGTGCTCCACCCGCAGACGCTCCGCCAGGGTCGCGGAGTCGATCTCGAGGTCGTAGCCGATCAGTGCGATCGCACCCGCGTCAGGCGGGCGGAATCGGAGAATCCCATCGTGGGCGGCGATCCAGTCGGACAGAATCGCGAGATGGGTGGTGAGAATTCCTCGAGCGCGGGCGAGAATCTGCTGCCGGGCGGTCGGCTCCATCGCGGCCGCCGCGAGCCGGTCGCACAGCACGGACGGCGCGATCGTCGTGTAGTCCTTCCGGGCCCACATTTCATCCCGCCAGTCGGAGTCGGCCACGAGCCAGCCGATACGGAGTCCCGGCAGTCCGTATGCCTTCGACAGGGACGCCGCGACCACGACTCGACTCGACTGGCCCCACGTGGTGGGAGTCACCGGACCGGACAGCTCGGCTCCCGCATATACCTCGTCCGCCAGGACCCATGCGCCGACACGCTCCGTCGCCTCGAGGATTTCATTCATCGAGGCGCGAAACAGCACGGCGCCGGTGGGGTTGTTCGGATTCGTGACGACGACGAGCTGCGTGCCGGCCCGAATCGCCTCCGCCGCTGCGCCTGGCGCGGGCTGCCAGCCGCGCTGCTCTTCGAGCTGAAGTTCGACCACTTCAGCGCCGAGTCCTGCGGCGAGGCCCGGAGTCTGGCCATAGGTCGGCGTCACGATCACGACCCGATCACCCGGTTCCACGAGGCGCCAGCAGGCAACGAAGTTAGCCTCGGCGCTGCCACAGGTGACCAGCACATCATCCGCCCCGGCTCCCGGGTAGAGCGCCGCGATCCGTTCCCGCAGGAGCGGTGAGCCTTCCGTATGGCCGTATCCGAGACTCGTGTCCGAGGGATCTTGGCCGGTCAGGTCACACAACTCCGCCAGCGTGAACGGCGCGACCCCGCTCTCCGACAGATTGTGCCTGACCTGGTTCTCCCACAACGACTGCCAGCGTTCCATTTCGAACGGCGGGATCTGCAACTTCGACTCCTTCCTGTCGGATCAGCTCTTCAGCTTGTGGGCGTACTGCTCCCGGAGCTTCGTCACTTTCGGGGCGATCACGAACACGCAATACGGCTGCTCTGCGTTTCTTGCGAAGAACTCCTGGTGGCCGTCTTCGGCACGCCAGAACGTGTGCAGGCGATCCACCTGAGTAACGATGGGCGCTTCGAACACTTCTTCGGAATTCAGCGAGGCGATTACCTCGCGGGCGATGAGCTCCTGCTCGTCATCGTGAGCGAAAATGATCGACCGGTACTGCGCTCCTACATCGTTTCCCTGGCGGTCCTGAGTCGTCGGGTCATGGGTGGCGAAGAAGATCTCGAGGATCTCCCGATACGCGGTCACGGTGGGATCAAACGTCAACTGGACGACTTCGGCGTGTCCCGTGTCTCCGCCGCAGACCTGGTCGTAGGTGGGACTGGGCACGTGCCCGCCCGCGTAGCCGGATTCGACCGATTCGACTCCCTCGATCCGGTCGAACACCGCCTCCGTGCACCAGAAACACCCTCCACCGAACGTGGCTTTCTCCATCGTATCGTCCTCTCGATCCCCATTTGTCAGCCGGGCTCCACGTCGAGCATCCTGCCTGATTCCGTCGGCTCGCTCGCGGGCCGGCGGCTGATGGCGCAGTTTCGGCCCCGACAGCTGGCGAAGAACCAATTGCACGTCCGAAACGAGGAGCAACATGATACACCGACGGCACGACGGTCGAGCCCCCGACGAACTCCGCCCCGTATCGTTCGAGCTCGGCGCTGCACCAAATGCGGAGGGATCGTGCCTCATCGCCTTCGGGAAGACTCGCGTGCTGTGTACCGCATCGGTGGTCGACGGCGTCCCGCCGTTCCGAGACGGCAGGGGCGGGTGGGTCACGGCGGAATACGCGATGCTTCCCCGTTCGACCCATACGAGGACGGACCGCGAGCGTCGCGGACCTCGCGGGCGTACTCAGGAGATTCAGAGGCTGATCGGCCGCTCCCTGCGCGCGGCCACGGACCTCGAGGCGCTCGGCGAACACACGGTGCTCATCGATTGCGACGTGCTCGGAGCGGATGGCGGCACCCGCACCGCGTCGATCACGGGCGCCTGCGTGGCGCTGCACGAGGCGTGCGACTGGCTGCTGCGCGAGGGAAGTGTCGAGCGAAGTGCCCTCCATTCGTTCGTCGCGGCCGTGAGCGTTGGAATCGTAGGCGGAGTCGCCTGTCTGGACCTCGACTACCCGGAAGACTCCAGGGCGGACTCAGACTTCAACCTGGTCGCGCTGGAGGACGGCAGATTCGTGGAAGTGCAGGGAACAGCAGAACAGAGTCCGTTCTCCCGCGACGAGTTGAGTGAGCTGCTGGTACTCGGTGAACAGGGAATCCGTACCTTGTTCGATGCACAGCGGCGAGCGGTCGCCGGCTGATCGCCACCGGGCGAGGCCGGAGAGCGAAGCAGGAGCCAGGAACCAACGGGAGACGATGATGGACAGCGAAATTCCGGATACGGGTCTCGAGCGACCGACAGAGCCAGGTCTTCTGGTCGAGCCGCAGGCGGGAGCAGTGGTGAGTCGGACCGTACTCAAGCAGCCATCGGGCAGCGTTACCCTGTTCGCGTTCGACGCGGGAGAGGGGCTGTCCGAGCACACTACCTCCCACCAGGCGTTGATTTACGGACTCGACGGGGAGGCCGAGATCATGATCGCGGCTATCCCTCACGTCGTGGGCTCCGGACAGGCGCTGCACCTGCCGGCCAATGTTCCTCACGCAGTCAAAGCTTTGTCATCATTCAAGATGATGCTCGTGATGCTCAGACGGCCGGAGTCCTGACGCCGTGTTCTCGTTGGTGCGGCGGTTCATCAAGACAGCGATCCTGTTCCTGTTCGTCGGACTGGCCTACGGGGGATCCCTGTTGTATCGGCGGGAGATCCTCGGCCTCTGGCCTTCACCGCACCAGGTGTCTGCGCACGCACACCTGGTCGGAGTCGGATTCGTGATGTTCCTCATCCTCGGGGTCGCTCTGTGGCTGTTCCCGCGACCAGCGAAGGACGACGACCGGTATCGACCGGAGCGGATCGAACTCGCATGGTGGATTGTCGCTCCGGCGACCGCGATTCGCTTCGTCGCGGAGGCGGCTGGGCCTGGAGCGCCCGGCGGATGGTTGGGATGGACGATTGTCGCCGCGGGCATGGCGCAGATCGCGGGGCTCGCCCTGTACTTCCATACGATGTGGCCCCGCATCAGGTCTGTGGGGAGCCATCTCCGGGAGGAAAAGGGCGAGAGGTTCTGACGGTTTCCCGGAACTTCAGCCCGTCGTCCTGCTCTCCTGCAGGGCCTTCCACACCCTGTCTGGCGTGAATGGGAGGCGGTCCATTCGAACACCGACCGCGTCGTGGATGGCGTTGGCGATCGCGGGAAGTGAGGGGTGCAGCGGGCCCTCCCCGGCCTCTTTCGCCCCGTAGGGTCCCTCAGGATCGTTCGATTCCACGATCAGTGCCACGAATTCCGGACAGTCGACAGAGGTCGGGATCCTGTAATCGAGCAATGACGGCGAGTCGTGGAGTCCAGACTCGGGATCGCCCCGCTTCACGAGCTGCCGTTCCATCATGGCTTCACCGAATCCCATGTAGGCCGAGCCTTCTATCTGCCCCTCCACGAGCATCGGGTTCAGCGCCTTTCCGCAGTCGTGTGCCGCCCAGATCGTCTTCACACCGACCAATCCGGTTTCCGGGTCCACCTCGACCTCTGCGACGTGCGCGGTGAACGAGTAGGCCGGAGAGGATCCGATCGTGCCTCCACGGTACTCGCCGTGCACGTCTTTCGGCGTGTCGTAGTGCCCCACCGCGCCGAGCGTCCCGTTCACTGCCTCGGCGAGCTGGAACGCTTCGGCGATCGGTATCCGCCGGTTGGCCGGCGTCGCCCCCCCTTTCTCCAGCGCCCATCCACCAGAGAGTCGGACGTCATCCGCCGCGATGCCCCACTCTCCGGAAACGGCCGCACGAACGATCGCGCCCAGGTTTTCACAGGCCATCCGGGTAGCGTTGCCGACCATCAGCGTCTCCCGGGACGAGTAAGCTCCGAGGTCGACCGGCACGAGGTCCGTGTCTGCCGAAACGACCCGCACGTAGCCGAGGGGCACGCCGAGCTCCTCGGCTGCGATCGCCGCCATTGTCGAGTCCGAGCCCTGTCCAATCTCGCTCGCTCCGTGGAACACCGTCACTCTGCCCGAGCGCTCGATCTGGACCTGGGCGGCCGCCTGCGGCATTCGATTCGGATAGATCGGATAGTTCGTCCCGCTGATGTAGCAGGAGCCGGCGACTCCGACCCCCCTGCCGAATGGCATCCTCCCGAACTTCTGCTTCCAATCGCTCGCCCGCTCGACCGCATCCAGGCACTGCAGAAATCCGTTCGACTTGACGGTGAACTCGTTTATCGTCTTACCGGTGCCCATGAAGTTTTTGCGGCGGAGCTCGATCGGGTCCATTCCGATCCGTTCAGCGACCTTGTCCAACGAGATCTCGAACGCGAACCGGGGCTGTACCGACCCGTGCCCGCGCTTTGGTCCGCAGGCTGGTTTATTCGTGTAGACTCGAGTGGACTCGAACCGGTATGAGCCGATTGTGTACGGGGCGGTGAGGAGCTGTCCGCTGTAGTAAGTGGTCACGAGCCCGAACGAGGCGTACGCTCCGCCGTCGAGCAGGGACCTGGCATCGACGGCCTTGATCTCGCCGTCCTTCGTCGTTCCGACCCGATACCACATGTCGATCGGATGGCGACCCCTGTGGGAGTAGAACAGCTCCTCCCGCGTGTAAAGGATCTTCACCGGCCGGCCCGTCCGCAGCGCCAGCAACGCGACGCAGAATTCGAGATCGAATGGTTCTGACTTGCCGCCGAACGCTCCACCCACGGCAGGCTGGATGACCCTGATCCGGGCAACATCGAGCGCCAGGACCCGGGCAATCTCACGCTGCAGGTAGTGCGGAACCTGGGTCGAAGACCAGATGGTCAGCATGCCGTTCGCGTCGGCCCGTGCGATCGCGCAGTGCGGCTCGATCGGCGCGTGACTCGTGCCGTGGAAGAAGTACTCACCCTCCACCACGACGTCCGCCGCGTCCATCGCCTCGTCCACCGGCCCGAACTCCAGGAGGACGTGCTTCGTGACATTCCCGTTCCGCCCCTCCTTCTTCGGCTTGTGCACCTGGACGGCCGACGACTCCAGGGCCTCTCGCGGCTCCAGGACCGCCGCGAGCACCTCGTACTCCACGCGAATCACGTCGAGGGCACGACTGGCGGTCTCCTCATCCACCGCCGCCACTGCCGCGACCGCGTCGCCGATATAGCGGACTCTGTCCAGCGCGAGCGCGTGTTCGTCGCGAGTCCAGGGAATAATGCCGTACGGCTCGGGCATGTCCTTCCCGGTCAACACGGCATGAACCCCGTCGAGCGCTTCGGCCGCTGTGGTGTCTATCGCGAGGATTCGGGCGTGCGGGTGCGGGCTCCGCAGGATCTTCCCGTGCAGCATCCCGGGCAGCGCGAGGTCATCCGTGTACACCTCGAGCCCGGTGGACTTGGCATGTCCCTCGTACCGCCGGTTACGATGTCCGAGCACGGAGTGCTCCCCGTCCTCGAGCGCGGCGACCGTCTCCGGGTCGTCCGCCGAGACCGCCTGGATGGCGTTCAGCTCATCGGGATGCATCTGGCCGCCGTCCGGCGCGGATCGAGGCGGCCGCCAGTTCCACTGCCTCGAAAATCTTCGTGTATCCGGTGCACCGGCAGAGATTCCCTGACAACGCTTCGGCAACCTCCTCGCGCGTCGGATCGTCGTTCCTCAACAGGAGGTCTGCACCGCTGCACAGCATGCCCGGCGTGCAGAACCCGCATTGTGCGGCCCCGGTCAGATCGAATGATTCCTGCAGTGGGTGGAGTCCATCGGCGCCGGCCAGACCCTCTACGGTCCAAACGTCCCTCTGCTCCGCTTCCCACACCGGAAGAATGCAGGACAGAACGGCATCGCCGTCCAGAAGAATCGTGCAGGCGCCACAGTCTCCTTTGTCGCATCCCTGCTTGGACCCGGTCAGGCCGAGCGCGTAGCGAAGCGTCTCCAGAAGGGTGTAATGAACTGGAACTCCCACTTCGTGGAGCTCGCCGTTCACCGTCAGGGTCACGATCCGCTTCATCCGACACCTCCGCCGTGCGCTGCCGATACCGCGCACCGGTCGCCGGGAGCGGATCTCCGGGCGGTCCGGTGCGGTATGGCGTCAGTGAGGTTAGACTCGGGCTCTTTCATGGGTCAAGGACGACGGGAGACCATGCGACATCATATGACATACCGAGCACCTGCCGTCATACGGCGAATTGCAATCACTACGGCTGGCATCTGCGCCGCGGTCATTCTGCTACCTGGTGCGGCGAACGCGCAGCAGTCAGGATCTCGAGCAGCGATCAACGGGGTACCGCTCGACCGCTGGCTCGTATCATCCTCATTCCCGACCGACGGTGGCACCGGTGATTCACCCCTCACCGGCCCGGGTGAGGAAGGTGTGCTGCCGGATCGCGGTCGAGAGCAGGCCGGCGCCGGCTGGATGCTCATCAGACGGGACGGTCGGGGCGACGTCCGGCTGGATTCGTTGCTTCCGGAACGTGAATCCCCGGTGTTTGTCTACGCCCACTCCTATGTACGTCTGCCGGTGGACCAGACGATGCGGTTGTCGTGGAGCGGCCTCGGCGATACGGGCGTCCGCGCGTGGGTCAACGGGCGATTGCTCAGGGACCGACACGGTGAACCGATCGAGGCTCTCGACGATGTCACGATCACCGTGCGGCTCGGAGGGGGCTGGAACACGCTGCTGTTTCGATCCGAGGAAGCAGGAGGCGCATTCGGGTTCTCGGCCGCGCTGTCCGCACCGGACGGTGGCACTCCAATCCGGGTCCAGGCTTCCCGTCCCCCTGGAGACATTCGTACGGGGCCCGCGCCGTGGATCCTGGCGGAGCCGACGCTCCGGCCGACCGGCGACGTTGCATGGAGCGAGGACGAGCTGTCTGGCGAGCTGACGCTCGACGTGACCGCCTGGAGTCGTACTCCGATCGACACTGTGGAAGTAAGGCTGCGCGCCGACGGCGCGGACGCTCGGGGGGGCGCCCGCTGGCTGACTCCTGGAACGCCGGCTCCAGTAGGTCTGTGGTTGCCGTTCGAGAGTCTCGAGCGCGTGCGGCGCTCGACAGACGGAGTCGAGGTCGAGCTGAAGTGGTTCGATGAGGAGGTGAAGCAGCGTCTACCTGGACCGACCGAGTCCATCGCCGCGACCGCCGATCCTCGGGCGATCCTGCTCGCCGGGTGGCAGGTCAAATCGGTTCCGGCGGGATCGAAACCGGACAGGATCGGTCCCGCGGGCCCGCTTCCGGATGACGTGGGATGGATGATGTCCGGCGAGTGGAAGGTGCCTCAATCTCTGGCCGGGCGTAACCTGTATCTGCGCACCGACGGCGCACCAGGAGACTACCGGCTGGACGAGCGTGCGTTCGGCGAGTCAGAGGTGATTCCGCTGTGTACGAATTGTCGGAAAGGTCAGAAAATAGAGATCCTCGCCCGGTCCCGTGGTCCGTGGGATACGCTCCCGGTAGTCGTCGAAGATCCTCTTTCCGGGGTCGTTCCGTGAGTCGGGTCCGGTGATCGTCCCAGTGTCGGTGCGGGCCCTGGGGGTCGTTTTCGTGCTCGGAGTCTCTTTGTACGGCTGCTCCGAAGGATCGGCGCGTGGGGACTCAGCGTTCTCGACGGAGCTCGCATGCGGTCCGGCCACGGTAGTGGCGACACTCCCCGAATCGCTCGGCGAAGCATCGGGGATCGCTCGGGACCCCCGCCGGGACAACCTGTTCTGGCTGCATAACGACGGTGGGAAAGAAACTCTGCTGTTCGGCGTCGATGCGACGGGGGTCGTACTTACTACGGCTCGGGTATCGGGTCTGACGAATAGAGACATGGAGGACGTCGCGATCGGTCGGTGCGGTTCCGACTGGTGCGTCTATCTCGGGGACATCGGGGACAACCGGGCAAGGCGGAATAGCATTCGGATCCACCGCATCCCGCTTCCGGCTCTTCCCGACCCGGACGCTGACGCCGTGGAGTTGAACGGGAGGATCGACCAAGAGTTGTCCGGGCTCGGTACGTGGGAGCTTGAGTACCCGGACGGACCGCGGGACGCGGAGGCGCTGGTGATCGACGACGCCCGGGGCCAGCTGTCGGTCATTTCCAAGGGCCGGGAAGCCGAGGGAGTCGTTCTCTATTCGATCGACCTGGGGGAATTCGAACCGGGCGACGATTCTATGAGGACTCTCAACAGGATCGGCCGCCTGGCGATTCCGGTTGGGAGAAGCATATCTCAGCTCGTCACCGGGGCCGACCTTTCTCCCGATGGGAAGCTGCTTGCAGTGCGGAGCTACGCGAGCCTTCACCTGCTGCCGTGGTCGGGAGCTTCCCTCCAGGACACGACTGTCGTTCCGTACTCGGCGTTTCTGCTTCTCGCGTTTGAGCCGCAGGGAGAGGCGGTAACGTGGGGGTCCGACGGGGAGGTACTGTACCTGGCGAGCGAGGGTCGGAGCGGCCGTCCGCCGCAGCTCAGCCGGATTCGCTGCCAGTCTCGCTAGCCCGGGTCTCATCGGTCGGCTCCGATGCCTGCTCCGCTTCGGACGCCGTCACCTGCTCCTGCACTGCCGCCCCACGCGACTCCGTGGTACGCTGCGGCGACTGATCATCTGCCATCGCGGGTCGGACCGGCTCGGGAAGCTGTGAGAGAATCGACTTCGTCTCTTTCCGCAGCTCGCTTGTCGGATCGGCTTCCTCGAGTTCCCGCTGAATCTGGTTCAAGCTGCGGCGGAATTCCCGCATCGCGCTCCCCAGCGACCGGGCGACCTCGGGCATGCGCTTGGGTCCGAAGAACACCAGCACGACCACGAAGATCACGAGGAGCTCGGAAATTCCCAGGCTGCCGAAACCCATTGAATATCTCGATCAGCCGGAGAGGGCCCGGAGAACTTCTTCGCCGTAGAACATCCGGATGTAGCGGGCCTGGATCGGGGTTACTCGGCGCACGGCCCAGATGAGCTCTACGCCGCCGGGCACGCTCGGCTCGCTGAGAAGCCGGTACCCGCATTCAGAAGGCAGTCGATTCGCCTTGCGGAGATTGCACCGGCTGCAGGCGGTGACGACGTTAAGCCAACCGTTGTCGCCACCGCGGGAGATGGGAATCACGTGATCACGGGTGAGGGATTCGCGATATCCCAGGTCCTTCCTGTGCCGCCCGCAGTACTGGCAACAGTAGCTGTCCCGAGCGAACAGGAACGTGTTCGTGACCTGCCGGCGGAACCGCCGGGGCACGTTTATGTAGCGGACGAGGCGGATCACGACGGGCGTGGGCCACGTCGCGGACTCGGAACGGAAGAGGCGGCTTTCGTCCACCTCCAGCGCTTCGGCCTTGCGGTCGATGACGAGCCGGAGGGCCCGGCGGACCGGGAGAATCGTCAGCGGCTCGTATGAGGCGTTAAGTGTCAGACAACCCATGTATTCTCTTCGCGAGTAGACCAGCGTGTTGCCGGAGTTTAGAGAACGATCAAGTGAATCGTCAAGAATTTCACAGATGACTGAACTACCGCCAGACTCGGAGCGTCCACTCGAGCGGCTCGCCGCACCGGTTGCCCGCGTGAGCCTCCCGCGTCCGGTCCTGCAGAGTTTCCACTACCGGATTCCCCCGGACCTCGCTCTGACTGCGATTCCCGGGGTTCGCGTCGTGGTCCCGTTCGGAAAGAGGCGGGAAACAGGCATTATCGAAGCGCTGGTCGAGCCGCAGGAAAGGGACGGGACGAGGCTGAAGGACCTGCATGCCGTCCTCGACGACGAGCCGGTTCTATCACCCGAGCTCCTCCGGTTGTGCCGCTGGGTGGCTGATT
>JBDGUZ010000044.1:0-13888 GCA_039585915.1 Gemmatimonadota bacterium | reverse complement strand
ATGGAATACGAGGGGAACCTGTGCCTTTCCTGTACGTCGACCCGGAAACACTGCGTGATCGCGGTCTCCGTGCCGGACTCCTGCTGGAAGAGGTTCGGCCGTTCTCCAACGGCACGTATCTGGCGATCCTCGCTCCCGGGGACGACCCCGCCGTGAGCAAACCGGAGGACGGATGAACGATCGACAGGACAACGGCATCGAGAAGGCAGAGGAAACGCTGGTGGACAACGGGACGGACGCGATCAGGATTCGCACGCCCGCCCTGTCATCGGAGGATGCCCGGCAGACATACAAGGTCGTCGAGGCTTCACTGCGCGAACTGTGGGAGGTCGTAGACAATCTTTCGGCAATCCTCCCACCGCGTCCCACGTACTACCGGGTCACGATCTTCGGCTCGTCGCGCATGAACCCTGGCGACCAGCTGTACGAGGATGTGAAGCGGCTGGCTGGCGAGCTCGCGGCGATGGGCTGCGACATCGTAACCGGTGGGGGTCCAGGCCTGATGCAGGCGGCCAACGAGGGGGAGCACGAAGGGGACGTTCTCGATCGAACCTATTCCATAGGCCTCAACGTCGAACTCCCGCATGAGCAGGAGTCGAATCCCTACGTCGAGAAGCTCTACCATCACGGGACGTTCTTCTCACGACTGCACCACTTCGTCCAGCTGTCGAGCGCGTTCGTCGTGGTCGGGGGTGGAATCGGGACCACGCTCGAGGCAATGCTGGTCTGGCAGCTGATCCAGGTGGGCCACCTGCACCGTCGGCCACTGGTTTTCGTCGGTGACCAGTGGAGGGCGTTTCTCGAGTGGGGACGCACATACTGGCTGGCCGGGAACCCGAACCTGGCCGACCCGGAGGACCTCGAGATTCCAACCTGCGTGGACACGGTCGACCAGGCGATCGACGTGATTCGCCAGAACCTGGAAGATTGGGCGAGCGAAGCCGTCTGACTCCGGCCGTGGCTGGCCAACGGGCGTCGGCCCCGTTGTCGGTCAGAGATCGAACGCCTGTCCCCGTTCCGGGACCTGCACATCGGCCGTGCCGCGTTCTCGGATCGCCGTGGCCAGAGACTCCGCCGAGTCCGGCTCGCCATGCACCAGGAAGTACCGCTGGACGTTTCCCTTCTCCCTCACCCCCTCCGCCCAGGCGATGAGCTCATTCCTGTCGGCATGAGCGCTGTAGCTGTCGGCGCGCTCGACCCTGGCCTTCACATCGACCTGTGAGCCGAGAATAGGCACCGGGCTGCGACCGGAGAGGATCTTCCTTCCGAGCGTATGCTCCGCCTGGTACCCGACGAACAGGACTGTGGTCGAGGGCTTACCGACGTTATTCGACAGGTGATGCAGGATTCGCCCGCCTTCGCACATGCCCGATGCACTGATGATGATCGTCGGACCCGGACGCGAGTTGAGGGCCTTCGATTCCTCGACGCTCTGGACATAGCGCAAGCGTCGGAACCCGAGGGCGTCCCCGTCCCGGTCGGTGCGGGTCGTCTCGATCATCTCCTCGTCCCAGCATTCCGGGTGACGCCCGAACACTTCTGTCACATTGACGGCCAGCGGGCTGTCCACGAACACGTCCATCGGCGGGAGGACCCCTTCCTCCCACAGCTGATTCAGCCGGTACACGACCTCCTGGGTCCGGCCGAGGGCGAACGCCGGGATCAGCAGCATTCCCTTCTTCTCGGCCGTCGAGGCCGCACACTCGCGCAGGTATTTCTTCGCGGCGCTGGCCGGCTCGTGCAACCGATTCCCGTAAGTGCTCTCCATGACGACGAAGTCCGCCCCCCGGGGAATCTCCGGGTCCCGCAGGATCGGTAGTCCCTTCCGGCCGATATCGCCGCTGAACACGATCCGGCGGGTCCGGCTGCCCTCGGTGACTTCCAAGACCACGCTCGCCGAACCGAGTATGTGGCCGGCGTCGAGGAACAGCGCGCGGACGCCCGGCACGGGTGTGAACCAGGTGTGGTAGTCGATGGCCCGAAACCGGGAGAGGGCCTTCCGCACATCACCGATCTGGTACAGCGGCTCGAACGGGTGCTTTCCCTCCTTCTTCCGTCGCCGGTTCACGTACCGGACATCGGACTTCTGGATATGTGCCGAGTCGACCAGCATGTGGTTGCACAGGTCTTCGGTGGCCGACGTAGTGAAGATCTTCCCGCGGAATCCGCTGCGGGCGAACGTCGGAAGATTGCCGCTGTGATCTATGTGCGCGTGGGTGAGGATCGCCGCGTCGATCGAGGAGACTTCGAACGGAAGATTCCGGTTCCGTTCGAATGCATGCTTTCTACGCCCCTGGGCGAGCCCACAGTCGATCAGGAGACTTTTCCGGCCGATGCGCAGGAGGTGCATTGAGCCGGTGACCTCGCGAGCCGCGCCCCAGAACTCGAGCTGCATGACCTCTCCCGATGCGGTTCGACGACGGGCCCGGACGGCCCGGCCTCAGGGGAATGCTCGGGTCCCGGTACCCGCCCGCGCAACCGTGTCAGCCAGACGGACTGGATTGCCCGGAACGATCGCCGGACGCTAACCTCACGTCGGATCAACGGAACACCCCCACGAGGTGCGGAGGTCCGGCATGAATGTGAGCGATTTCATCCGTCGGCATTACCAGCATTTCAACGCGGCAACGCTCCGGGACGCTGCCGAGGCATACCGGGTCCACGTCGACGCTGGCGGGAAGATGATGGTCACGCTGGCCGGTGCGATGAGCACCGCCGAGCTGGGCCTGTCGCTGGCCGAGATGATCCGGCGCGACCTGGTGCACGCGATCACCTGCACGGGTGCGAACCTCGAGGAGGACCTGTTCAATCTCGTAGCGCACGATCACTACGTGCGGATCCCCGAGTGGAGAAATCTCACGCCGCAGCAGGAGAAGGACCTCGAGAGCCGAGGGCTGAACCGGGTGACCGACACATGCATCCCCGAGGAGAAGGCGTTCCGCGCCCTCGAGACACACATCCTCGAGGTGTGGAGACAGGCGGACGCCGCCGGCGAGAGCCGTCTCCCGCACGAGTACTTCTACGAGCTGATCAGGAGTGGAGTGCTGGACGACGCCTACCAGGTAGATCCCGAGGACTCATGGCTCGTGGCGGCGGCGCGCCGAGACCTGCCGCTGTTCGTGCCCGGCTGGGAAGATTCGACGATGGGCAACATCCTGGCGGCCAACGTGATCCGTGGTGACCTGTCACGGACCAGCATCGTGGGAAGCGGGGTCGACTACATGCTGGCGCTGGCAGACTGGTACCTGGAGACAACGATGGGCGAGACGGCGAGCGACGCGATCGCGTCAGCCTGCGCCAAGTCCCGATCCGGCGAGCACGGCGCCACGGTGACGGCCGAAGTGGCCGCGAACACCGTCGGGTTCTTCCAGATCGGGGGAGGAATCGCCGGGGACTTTCCGATCTGCGTCGTGCCGCTGATTCACCAGGATCTGGAACTCCCCTGCCCCTACTGGGGCTACTTCTGCCAGATCAGCGACTCGACGACGAGCTACGGATCCTATTCCGGCGCGGTCCCGACCGAGAAGATCACCTGGGGCAAGCTCGACATCACGACCCCGATGTTCGTGATCGAGTCGGACGCGACAATCGTGGCACCCCTGATCTTCGCGTACCTGCTGGACTGGTAGCGGTCAGTCGGATCTGCGCGCCGCGAACACCTCCGCCAGCACGCGATGTACCAGCTTTGCCGCGATGAAGTCACTGGCGTGCTCGCCCGGCAGCGGAAGCAGCTCCACGACGTCGAATCCGACGATCCGCCGGCTGCGCGCCACCCGCCGCACGAGCTCGTTCACCTCGTACCAGCCGAGTCCACCGGGTTCCGGAGTGCCTGTCGCCGGCAGCAGCGACGGGTCGAAGGCGTCCAGGTCGATCGTCAGGTAGACCGTTTCTGGCAGAAGCTCCACGACCTCGTCCATCCAGCCGGTGTCGCCGCGCGGGGCTATCTGGTGCGCCCAGAACACCCGGTCTGGATCCAGCCCGGGCATCTCAGTTGCGTCCACGGCGCGGATCCCGACCTGCACGATCGGGCAGCGCTCGCGGGCACGCGCCATCACGCAGGCGTGATTGTGCGTCGATCCCTCGTACGACTCCCGCGTGTCACCGTGCGCGTCGATCTGCAGCACGCCGATGCCAGGATACGCATCCGCCGCCGCCTCGACCGCGCCGATCGTGACCGAGTGCTCGCCCCCGATCACCACGGGCACCGCCCCTCGGTCCAGCACTTCGGCCGTGGAGGTCCGAACGAGCTCTGCCAGCTCCTCCGGGCCACCGTCGTGCCGGATCGGGGGCAGCGTGACGATTCCCCGCTTCCACGGCTCGGAGTCCGTTTCGATGTCGTACAACTCGATCGTCCCGGATGCGTCGAGCAGCGCTGCGGGCCCACGATCGGCGCCCTTTCGCCAGGTGCTCGTAAGGTCGTACGGCACCGGTATGATCGCGGCCGCTGCCGTGGCAGGATCGGCGGTGGCGCCGTCGTCGCCGAGAAACGGTGGATAGGCGAGGTCTCCCGGAGTCGACACATACCGGCTCACTGGAGCGACTCCAGGTACGTGTAACCCTCCAGCGCGCTCTCGTAGAACCGCAGCAGCGTGCGTGACTCCGGCAACGTCATCCGCCCCGCGCGCACGGCGGTCTCGCAATCGCGAACCAGTCGCGGATACAGCCGATCGACATCGTACTGCATGTATCCGAGCACCTCCCGCGCGGTGTCCCCTTTGACGAATTCCTCGATCGACCAGCCGCTCTGCTCCTGAAGGCCGATATGCACAACGTGTGTGTCGCCGAACAGGTTGTGAAGATCGCCGAGCGTCTCCTGGTAGGCGCCGACCAGGAACACCGCGAGGTAGTAGTCCTCGCCGGGCCGGAGCTCGTGCAGCTCAAGCGACCTTCGCACGTCCCGGACATCGACGAACCGGTCGATCTTGCCGTCCGAGTCACAGGTCATGTCCGCCAGCACGGCACGGTGCGTCGGCTCCTCGTCGAGTCGGTGAATCGGCATGATCGGGAACAGCTGGCCGATCGCCCAGCTGTCCGGCAACGACTGGAACAGCGAGAAATTGCAGAAGTAGGTCTCGCTGAGAATCTCCTCCAGCGGCTCCAGCTCTTCGGGAGGCGCATCCAACAGGGCCGTCACGTCGGCGACACGGGCGCAGGTGGCCCAGAACAGCTGCTCGGCCAGGCCGCGGAGCTCGAGACTCAGATAGCCCAGGTTGAACAGGTTCAGGGCCTGCTCGCGTGCCTGCACCGCATCGTGATAGGCTTCGACCAGCGTCCGTTCGTGCACAGACTCGTACGCGTACACGAGGTCACGAATCGGCTGTGGGAAATCCTCGTGGTCCGTCACGTCGACGGACCCTGAGTAGGTGGTCCTCGGTCCCGCGGCTCCGAGGACATTGACCACGAGAATGCTCTGGTAGGCAGCCATTGCCCGACCGGACTCGCTGATGATCGTGGGGTGTGGAACGTCCCGTTCGTTGCACACGCTGGCGATCCGGTACACGACCTCGTTCGCGTACTCCTGGATCGTGTAGTTCATCGATGACGGGAAGTTGGTCCGACTTCCATCGTAGTCCACGCCGAGGCCACCGCCCACGTCCACGTACTCGATTCCCACGCCGAGGCGCACGAGCTCGGCGTAGATGTGTCCGAGCTCTCCGACTGCCTCTTTCAGCCGCCGGATGTCCTGGATCTGGCTCCCCGTGTGGCAATGGACGAGCTTCAGGCAATCCACCATCCCGTGCGCCGTGAGCAGCTCGATCATCTCGAGCACTTCGCTGACGAACAGCCCGAATTTCGACTTTTCGCCCGCCGAGTCCCGCCAGCGTCCGGCTCCCTGGCTCGCCAGCTTCACTCGCACGCCGATCTTCGGCTTCACGCCGTACCGATCGGCGTGCTTCAACAGGAGGCGGAGCTCACTGAAATTCTCGACGACGGGGATGATGTTCCGACCCAGCTTCGTGGACAGAATGACGGCCTCGATGTAGCTGTCGTCCTTGAACCCGTTGCACACGATCAGGCGGTCAGGCGAGTCCTCGGTCATCGCCATCACCGCCAGCAGCTCCGGCTTGGATCCCACTTCGAGACCGAAGTCGTAGTCCGTTCCGTAGCGGAAGACTTCCTCCACCACCGGGCGCTGCTGATTAACCTTGATCGGATACACGGCCACGTACCGGCCCTCGAACTCGTTCTCGTCGATCGCGGCTTGAAAGGCATCCCGGAGCGTGCGCAACCGATGCGCGAGAACCTCGGAAAATCGGATCAGAACGGGAGCCGTCAGGTCCCGGTCCCGGAGCCCTTCAACGATCTCGAGCAGATCGATCTCGGAATCGGTGGTAGCGTGCGGCCGGACCACGACGTGCCCGTCCGAGGAGATGTCGAAATACCCCTGCGCCCACGCACCGACCTGGTACAGTTCGGCACTGTCCTCGGGCGTCCATCGCCTGCCCCGAATCCCGGGAGAGCTCGATCGCGTATTCATGGGTGCGAAGATACTTCGCACCCCCTCGACCCGGAAGCTCGAATGGGCGTTTCAACCGTTGGGTCAGCGGCGGCGTCTAACGGGCAGCCGGTGTGTTCCTGCGACTCATGGAGGAGAGAATGTTGGACAGCTCGAGATCAGGGAGCCCCGCTGCACTTCTCGCGGCTCTCGTATGTTTCGCCGCCCTTCCCGGGTGCGCGACCGCTCAGCAGGCGGAGACGTTTCGGCTTCAGGGAGATGCCGTCGCGATTTACAACCTCGCGGGCACGATCCAGGTCCGGGGTGGATCGGGATCCGATGTCGCCGTTTCCGTTCGCCGTGGAGGCTCCGACGCCAGTCGCCTGGCCGTTCAGACGGGCAACGTGGACACGCGCCAGAAGGGGTTCGGGTCGGTCAACTCCCTGCGGGTCGTGTACCCGCAGGAGACGATCGTGTACTCCGAAGGGAACGGGAGCTCCGAGATCAGGGTGAGGGACGACGGCACGTTCTTCGGTGACTCCGACGGTGGCAAGAAGATCAAGATCCGGGATACCGGGTCCGGCGTGAAGGCGCACGCGGATCTCGAGATCACCGTTCCGTCAGGGCGTGCCGTCCTGGTGGCGCTAGCGGTCGGAGAGGTAAGGGTCGAGAACGTGAACGGTCGGCTGTACGTGGACGTGGCGTCCGCCGATATCTGGTCCTCAGGCGGCAACGGTGAGTTTGTGTTCGACACTGGTTCCGGCGACATCGAGGTCAAGGGCCACGACGGCGGCCTGGTGTGCGACACGGGCTCCGGAGACGTGCTCGTCGAGAACGTGAACGGCGGCGAGCTGAACTTCGACACTGGCTCCGGTGACGTGACCGGCCGGGGAATCCGGGGCACGTCGCTGCGTGCAGACACCGGCTCGGGCGATGTCGAGCTTCACAACGTGAGCGTGGATCGGATCAACGCGGACACGGGCTCCGGGAATGTGACGCTGGATCTGGCCTCGGCGGCCAGTGATATCCTGGTGGACGTGGGGAGCGGCGACGTGCTGCTTCGGCTGCCCGACGGGTTTGGAGCGAAGATCGACGTTGACACGGGCTCGGGAGGCATCAACTCGGATCTGCCCATGCAACTGACCGAGATCGACGACGACGTCCTGCGCGGAACGATCGGCGACGGGGCGGGACGAATCAGAGTCGACACGGGATCCGGCAACGTGCGGTTCGAGAAGCGCTGACGAAACTCTGATTCTCAGCCGATGGAGTAAGGGCCGGGGGCGTCAATGTGCTCCCGGCCCTTTTTCCAGCTTCACCGACCGCCCGGTGCTTCCCGCGGATCACCCCTCCGGCGGTCGCCCGGTCGGTCCCCACACGGCCACCTTTTCGAGCTGGCCACGGGTCTCGACGGTGTCCATCACCACGACGGTTTCGGCCAGCTTGTCCTCCAGGCCCTGGCGGTTCGGGTCCCACAGGATCCGCAGGAATCCCTCGAATCCGGTGAAAAGCGAGGCGGCGTAGCCACCGAACCGCTCGAACGACACCCAGTATCCGAGCGGTTTTCCGTCTAACCGCACGATGCGGACGTTCAGCAAGCGCTTTCCGGGTGTCCGTCCCCGGAAGAACCCGGTGAGGAAGGTGAAGTACAGACCGGACCACCCGAGTCCGAGCCCGAACTCATCGAGCAGGTTCGTTATCGTGTTCCGGATGCCCTTTTCCTGTTCCGCCTCGAGCTCAGCCCTGGCTTCGTTCAGCCCCTGTTCGAGATTCTCCTGCTCCTGCCTGAGTGAGCGGATCCGCCGATCGCGCGCCTCCAGCTCCGGTGCGGCGACTTCCGCCGCGACCGGTGGCCGCAGCTCTTCAATCGTTACCGAGTCGCCCTCGCGCAGTGCGGCGGCGTAATCCGTCAACATCTCGTCGAGCGAATTCCCCTCGTCGCCAGCAGCTGTCGCCGACTCTTCGGCAGGTCCGATGGCCGAACGCAGCAGTTCGGCGAGTTCCTCGTTGTCGGGGCCGTCCCGCTCGATCGCGTCCACCACGTCCAGCATCTCGTCCCGGCCCATTCCGGACTCCCGGTACCGCTCCACGAGCCGCGCCGCCACCTCCTCAGCCCCCGCCGTATCCGATTCTGTGACAAGGGACAGCAGGTCCCCGATCGCGCCGATCGACACGGGCACCGGAGTCCCACCGGGGCCCTCCGTCTCGAATAGAACCGTGTCGTCGGGAACGAGGCTCGGACCCCACATCACGAGCACGGCAACGAACAGAACGGTGGAACCGAGGCAGCCGAATCCGACGCGAGACGTCTTGCTTGCAGTTGAGTCCTTCCTGCCCTTGAGCGCGATCCAGAAGAAAAACGCTCCAGCAGCAAGGGCGAAGAACACCGCCCGAGCGTTGGCCAGCAGGCCGATCAGGGCGAGGTCGATGAAAATCGCGGCGAGTCGGCGCCACGGGTGGGCGAGGGGAAGTCCCAGCAGCCCCGGCGCGACGGAGAACGCGTCTGGCGTGATCGTTCGGCGCGGGTCCTGGGTGGTTTCCATCCCCCAAGTTCAGCGGCGGTCCGCCGCGAGGCAACGGGAAGGTTCGGATCGGGAGACCCGGCAGCCTGCCGGGTCTCCCGCTGGAATCAGGTCGTGACCCGACTCGCCGAAGCGGATTCGACCGGTTCTGCAGCAGGAACCCGGATCCGAACGCCGCTCTCAGGTCCGTGCCACTCGATGTGCACGTCACCCAGGATCTCGGGCACGACCATCATTGCGCCCTCGACTGCTTCGGGAATCCGCATCCGGACGTCTCCGTCCGAACCTTCCCAACTCTTCCACTCGAATTCCGGCGCTTCCGGAAGTTCGACCGTGACAGTTCGCTCCTTGCGGTCCCTGAGGATTCCGACCGCAATCGGGCCCTGTTCCGCCTCGCGGACGGCAAGGGCAAGCTCGCCGGTACCGTCGACCGGCTCCCCACCCACGGACAGGATCACGTCACCGGCCTTGAGACCGGCCTTGTCGGCCGGCGAGTCTTCCTCCACCGAGGTAACCAGGACACCGTCGCGTCCGTCGAGCCCGAAGTACTCGCCGAGCTGGTCTGACAGCGACTGGATCCCGACGCCCATGCGACCGCCGCCCATGAACGCGAAAACGTTGCCGGTGAATTCAGGAGCGTGGAGTCGCATCCTCTCGCCGCTTGAGCGGAGTCGTTCGACCAGCCCCTCCATCTGCTCCGGGCCAGGCCCGCGAAACGAGAAGCTGCGGACCATCGATTCCCGCTCGGCAATCGTGACCGTCACGTCCCGCTTTTTTCCGTCCCGGATGACCTCGAGCTTCACCTCCCGACCGGCGGGCGTCTCGGTCACCTGGCGTTTCAACTGTGCGGCGCTCTCGACCTGGCTGTCATTCCACCCGACGATAACATCGTCCTTCTGCAGCCCGGCTTTCTGCGCTGGCCCATCATCGGACACGTTTTCGATCCGGGCCCCTCGCTCCTGTTTGAGCCCGAGATTCGACACATCGTCGGCATCTACCTCCGAGATGTAGACGCCGAGGTAGCTTCCACCTCCGAAACCGCCGCTCCGTACCACGAACGGAGCCGAATCCGACGTCTTCTCCTCTACCTCGACCTTTTCCTGGGCCGAGCCGCACCGCGCCGTGGCCATGACCAGCGCCAGCGTGCCGAGTGCCGCAACCGCAACCCGCAGTTTTCCAATCCGCATCATCGTCCCTCGCTGTTCGTTTGGCGGAGCCGCTCTCCGCTTCCGTCCAATTGGACAGAGGACGGTCGCCCGGGGGTTGCCCGGCTCAAAACCCGGCATGCCGATATGCAATACTCAGGGACGGATGAACGGGAGTGCCCGCGGTCGCAGGTCGAAGGTGGCGCTGCCGTCGACCCACGTCTCGCCATCGACGTTGAACCAGAATCCAGGTTCGGCCTCGACGCCAACCGTTCGCGCCCGGGTGTGCTCCACACTCGAGTCGGTCATGTGCCGTCCGGCGAGCACGCGGGGAACGAGCACGGCCAGACGGCCGATCGGAACGGTCCGGATCGCCACGACGTCCAGCCATCCGTCATCGACCCGGGCCCCCGGAACGAACGGAATTCCACCACCGGCGTATCGGCCGTTCGCGATCACCAGCATCAGAAGCTCCTGCTCCGTGAC
Organism: Gemmatimonadota bacterium; assembly: GCA_039585915.1. Taxonomy (GTDB): domain Bacteria; phylum Gemmatimonadota; class Gemmatimonadetes; order Palauibacterales; family Palauibacteraceae; genus Carthagonibacter. The sequence goes on along the minus strand of JBDGUZ010000044.1, from coordinate 3,299 downwards.
CCGGCCGTCGATATCGAGTCGCACACGACGGGGACGTAATTCACCGAACTCCGCGACAGCTGCACGCAGGTACGCGAAACCCCGCCAGAGACTCTTCATGCCGGGGCTCAACCGGTCGGAAATCCGTCCGCCGAACCCGCCGACCACGGCGTTCCACGCGTGCAGCTCCCGGACTTTGCCGACCTCGGACTGTCGATCCGCGCATTCCGGAGCGCTCGCCCCGTCTGCGCTAGCATGGATCGCGTCGATCGGGGTCGCCTCGCCTCCGCTCAGGAGCGCGGCGGCACGGTCGAGCCGCGTGGGCACCCCGAGCGACTGGGCCAGGTCGTTTCCCGTGCCGATCGGAAGCATGCCGCACTCGACACCCGGATTCGATTCGAGCAGCGCAGAGGCAAGCACGCTGACGGTGCCGTCGCCGCCCGCGGCTACGATTCTCTCGAACCCTTCCGCGACAGCTTCGAGGGCGAGGTGACCGACCGAGTCCGGCGTCGGGCTGACGCGCATCTCGGCCCCGGGGATCGAGGACACCGTCCTTCGAATCCGCTTCGGCGAAGAGCCCCCGCCAGCTGCCGGGTTCAGGATGACACAGGTGCGCATGATCCGCTAATTTAGTTCTCTGCGGGCCGTTCACCACGGGAACAGATCGGAAGAGCAACCAGATGTCTACCCAGGAAGCCCGAGACCAGGCTCGCGAGCTGATCGCCTCGTCCCGTTTCATGGCTGTGCTCACCGGCGCGGGCATTTCCGCCGAGAGCGGGGTGCCGACGTTTCGGGGAGCGGGCGGTTTGTGGCGCGGCCACGCTACCGAGTCACTTGCCACCCCCGGCGCTTTCAGCAGAAATCCGGCGGAAGTATGGGAATTCTATCATGCCAGATTCGTAGGTCTGAGAGGAGTCGAACCCAACGATGGTCACAGGGCGCTGGCCGCGCTCGAGGCCCGGTGCGAGCGGTTCTGGCTCCTGACCCAGAACGTGGACGGACTGCACTGCGACGCCGGAAGCAGGAATCCGATCGAACTGCACGGGACGATCCGCGTCGCGCGCTGCCAGGTCTGCCGACGCGAATGCGGTATCGAGACGGTGCTCCACGGGTGGACCCCGGGAGACATTCCGGTATGCAAAGTGTGTGGAGGCTCGCTGCGGCCGGCTGTCGTGTGGTTCGGAGAGGCGCTGCCGGTTGCGGCGCTCCGGGCCGCCGACGAAGCGATCCGGTCCTGCGACACGATGCTGGTGGTCGGAACCTCCGGCGTCGTGCAGCCGGCAGCTTCCTTCGCATACGGCGCACGCGGCAGGGGCGCGAAAGTCATCGAGGTGAATCCCGAGGAGACGCCGATCTCGGAGATCGCGAACGTGGTGCTGCGGGGCCCGGCAGCGGTGGAACTGCCATTCCTGCTCCAGCCCGACGACAGGAAACGGCTCAGGAATGACGCCAGGGCCGACTGACGGCCTCGAGGAACGCCACGAGACAGGACTGGTCCAGTCGGCCATCCTTGCGAACGCCGCTGCCGACGTCCACTCCGTACGGCCGGACGAGGCGAATCGCCCGGCCCACGTTGTCTGGCGTCAGGCCGCCCGCGAGCAGAATCGGCAGGTGGATCGCGTCCGAGATCCGGCGACTGAGTTCCCAGTCGTGCGTCTGGCCCGCCGGGTTCTGCCAGCGGAACGGGGGCTCGGAGTCACCGGAATCGAGAACGAGCGCATTGACATGCCGTGCGATCTCGCGCGCGAAATCGATAGCTCCGCTATCCATTACGTGGACGGACTGGGCGATGAATATTCCCGGCGCCTTTTCCTGCAACCGCTCGTAGTCCGCCGGCTGAAGCGGGTCCCACAGCTGCACAGTGTTCACACCTGTCACCCGGTAGAGCTCTTCGAGTCGATCGACGTCCGTGGTCGCAGTGAGCACGAACGTGCCCGTCTTCCTGGGAACCGCCCGGACGATCTCGGCGATCGTCTCGACCGGGACGCGCCCTTCCCCCGACGGGGTATCGTCCACCATTCCCACTGCTGCAACGCCGAAGGAAACTGCGAGCCTGGCCTCGTCGGGAGACTCTATGCAGCAGACTTTTACCTTGACCGGCGGAACGAAATTCATCCTGCCTCCACCCGGGATCCATGCGGACCAGGCCACAACCTGCGGTTGGGAGTCCGACAAATATCGCAGGATTCGGGCCGCACGACGAGGGGGGAACTTCAGACGGCTGAAAAACGGTCAGATCAGTCCGTCTACGGACAGATACACACGCCACGCATCCGGGTCTCTTCCCCGCAACGAACGTGCGACATCGAAACGAAGTAACCCGTCGAGCGCCGAGACACCCAGACCAGCGCTGATCGCAGGATCGTCGAACGTGAAGGCCGATCGGACTCCGGCCCAGCCGATATCGCCGAATACGATGACCCGGACCAGCGGATCTCGTGTGCCGAGCTCGAGTCGACCCAGCCAGAACGCCGGCCCGCGATGCTCGTCGGGGGTGTTCGGAAATGCGCGAAGCGTCTCGACGCCGCCGAGATAGTAGTACCGTTGAGGCGGAGGAGTGCCGACTGAACTGCCGACCGAGGCCTCGAGCGCGACTTCGACCCGTCGCATGAGCGGTAGCTGCGTGCTCCCGGTTCCGGCAAATCGAACGTAGTCACGATCCCCGACCGCCGCCTCGGCCCACACAGTCGCCGCGAATATCGCCCGGTCGGGATCGCGGCCCGCCTGCAGTCGGACCCGGCCGGAGGTCCCGAACAGGGTCACGGTCTCGGCGGTCACGTTTTCCGGAAATTCGTAGTCGGTCAGCAGGTGGGGCAGCGAAACGTCTGTTTCCTTCGGCGCGTTCCGATGTCCCTCCGCGAACACTCGGAGCTCGGTACGGACCTGACCGCGCCCGCGCCAGCCGATCGAAGCACCGGTCACGCGGTAGTATTGAGCGTCATCATACGCGAGAAGGAGTGCCTCGGCGGAACGCAGAATACTGAACGGATTCCCCCAATCCCCGATATCCTGTAGCCGCCAGTATCCCGACATCTCGAGCTCGCCGTTTCCGTAGCCGCGAACCAGCGAGGCCGACAGGTTCGGTACGAGGTCCGCGACCCCGATCCGTGCCTCGCCGAGCAGCCGGGTCTCCCCGTCGAGCGGGACGTCGACCCTGATACCACCGCTGAGCGCTTCCACGCGATTGTACCGGAATCCGGCGAGACGCACGCTGGGCGATGACGTCGGGGCCGGAGGCAGGACAATTCGCCCCAGACGATCTCGAATATCCTTAAGTTCATCACCATCAAACGCTTCTTCCGTATATACTTCTGCTGCAT
>JBDGUZ010000043.1:0-14264 GCA_039585915.1 Gemmatimonadota bacterium | reverse complement strand
TCGGCCGTGGCTACGAAGACCGTGTCACCGACGGTCCGGATCCCGTCCGGAACCACGTACTGCCAGCGCGGGCCGAGCTTGCGGAAGGTCCAGTTGTCCCAGGTGCGGCCGCCGTCGCGGGACAGTCCCCAGCCATTTCCAACCGTGCCGTACCAGGTCTCGTCCTCCGCGAAGGCGAACGAGTTGACGAAGTCCCAGCTGATCGAGGTGGAGTCGTCCCGGGAGGCGACGATTCGCTCCCAGTCGCCGCCGAGTCCGCTGCGGCTCACGAAGATCCCCTGCCCGTACGTTCCGACCCACACGGCTCCGTCGGGGGCCACACCGACGGCCAGCACGTGGGTGCCCCAGCCGTCCGGGTCCGGCAGCGGGCTCTCCGGGCGGACGGTCCGCGTCGTGGTCGCGGGGTCGCTGTCGCTTCCGGCTTCGTCGGACGTTCCGCAAGCTGTTAGGCCGGCCAGCACAGCAACGGCCGTGACTGCAGCGCTGAAGCGGGTTGGCAGGGTCGGAAACAGCATGGGTCTCATCCTCAGTTCATTCTTCAGTGGAATTCTCGGTCGACCGGTCGAACTTCCCGTCACCGTACAGCCCCGACCGACGGTCGCGCCAGAACAGTCGGCGAGCCGTTGAATTCGCGCAGGCCGCGAGATCCACATCGCACACCACCAGGTCCTCCGTCCCCGAGGTCCCACGCGCGATGACCCGGCCTTCAGGATCCGACACGAACGACTCTCCGGCGAACACCAGTCCGTCGTCCTCGCCTACCCGGTTGCACAGCGCTGCGAAGTAGCCGTTCTGGAACGCCGCCGCCCTGATTTCGGCCTCGTACATGCCCTCCGGCCACTCTCCGGCCGTGCCCGCCTGTGGAATGCACACGAGTTCCGCCCCCGCCGCGCCGAGCGCGCGCATGTACTCGGGGTAATGCCGGTCGTAGCAGATCGCCACGCCGATCCGTCCCACGGAAGTGCCGTACACCGGAGCCCCTGTGTCACCGGGATCGTACCAGGCCTGCTCGTGGAATCCCTCGTACTCGGTGATGTGCACCATGCGGGTCACTCCGAGCAGTGACCCGTCGGCCTCGAACACCGGCGAGCTGTCGAACGTGCGTTCCTGCTCGTCACGCTCGTACAGATTGAACACGGTCACGAGGGAAAGCTCGCGGGCGCGTGCCGCGATGCGGTCGCTGCTCGGCCCGGGGATCGGCTCGGCTACCGAGTCCGCCCAACCGCACACTTTGTACTGGGGGAAGAACCGGTCGAGCGCGAGCTCCGGGAACACCACGAGTTCCGCCCCCGCGTCCCTGGCTTTTCCCATCGACGAAAGGGCCCGGGCCAGATTCTCCTCCCGGTCGGCTCCCGCACGGCTCTGAATCAGGGCGATCCGCATGACTGCGTCTCCACGGTTCGGGCTTGCCGCCGGGTCCGGCAACGGCTAGAAACGGGGTCGTGTCCGGCTGCGCCATCGGCGCCCGGCAACGACACCCTTCAGCGAGGCCCCGTGCCCGAGACTCCCGCTGTCCGTTCCCCGTCGCCGTCGACCACGGCTCCTCCACCGGTATCGCCGGACCTGGCGATCCTGGTGTTGGTTCTCATCTGGGGTACGAACTTCTCGGTCGTCAAGATCGCCCTGCGGGATTTCTCTCCCCTGGCGTTCAACGCGCTGCGCTTCGTCCTCGCCTCCGCGATCCTGTTCGTCGTCCTCCATCCATCCCGGGCCACGCTGAACGTCCAGCGACGCGACATCGCAACGTTCATAGGACTCGGTCTTCTCGGCAACGTCCTGTACCAGATGCTGTTCATCTACGGTGTCGACTGGACCCTGGCTGGAAACGCCGCCCTCATGCTCGCGACCGTGCCTATCTTCGTGTCGCTGTTCTCCACCTTGAAGAGACACGAGACGATCGGCCGGGCCGGCTGGGCCGGTGTCCTGCTCTCCGTATCGGGAATTGTCCTCGTCGTGTGGGGCAGCACCAGGGGCCTGCGATTCGGCTCGGATACCCTGCGCGGCGACATCACGATGCTCGGTGCCGCCGTGGCCTGGTCCGCCTACACGGTGGGGGCTGCTCCGCTCGTGCAGAAGTACGGTCCGCTCAAGGCGACGGCGGGAACGATGTGGATCGGAACCGTCGTCCTGGTCCTGATCTCGACTCCGGCACTGCTGGCCCAGGACTGGTCCGCCGTGAGCGGTGGATCGTGGGCGGGAGTCGTGTTCAGCGGCGCTCTTTCCATCGCCCTCGCCTACATCATCTGGTACTACGGAGTCCGGCATCTCGGGAGTTCGCGAACCGCCGTATACTCGAATACGGTGCCGATCGTGGCCCTCCTGGTGGCTTGGGCGACGCTCGGAGAGACGCCTACCATGACACAGCTAGCCGGGGCCGCGGCGATCGTGGGTGGAGTGCTGCTGTCGAAGCTGGGAGCTGCGACTTCGCCGCTCGGTGTATCGGTCCCGGTAGAGTAGCCACGCCTGACACCGCACACTTGAGTCGATGTCACGTCATCGCGCTCGCACCGACCTCCGGGTGAGCGCGAACGAACTTGACCAGCGTGTCGATGTAGCTCGACAGCCGGGGGACCGAGATCCCCGACCCCTGCAGATCGGCGCGTGCGGTCTGAACCGCGTAGTGAGTCGGGTGGTCAAAGTAATCGAGGAGTTCGGCGGGAATCCCCGTTAGGCGCCCCAGGCCTGGAACACCTCGGATCGCGGTCTTCCCGATCGATTTTCGGACCGGGACCTTGATCACCCGCCGTTCGGTGGCCTCGGCGATCAGATCGGCGGTCTCGGCGACGGTTAGCGGCTCCGGGTCGGCCAGCTGATAGGTGCGACCAACCGAATGCGGCAGCGCCGCCAGATAGTCGATCGCACTGATCACGAAATCGCTCGGCACCAGATTCAGGCGGGCTTCTTCGGCGCCCCTGAGCACCGGCAGCACGGCGAGGGCCGGCTGCCGCAGCAGCCAGCGGATTACGGTGTACGGTCCGTCATACTTCTGAGTGGCGCCCGTTCGGCTGTCTCCCACGACGATTGCCGGGCGGTAGATCGTCGCGGGAAGGTCCCCGTGCATGCGGTCCCGCACCTCCACTTCCGCGAGGAATTTCGTCTCCTCGTAGTAGTTGTTGAACACCTGTCCCTTCTCGAGGTCCTCCTCGCCGAAGATCCCGGGATGACGACCGCTCACGTAGCAGGTGCTGACATAATGGAAGCGCTCGAGCCCGGGACAGGTCGCCGCGAAGTCGAGCACGTGGCGGGTCCCGTACAGGTTGATGCGCATCCCGACCTCGCGCCGCACGCCGAGATCGTAGACCGCGGCCAGGTGGTGGATCCCCGTCACGTCTGACGCGATACGGCGCACACCGGCCCCGAGCCCGAGATCGGCGCGCGTGATGTCTCCCTCCACCAGCGTCACACGATCGCGCAACCGTGGCTCGGCCATCTCGAGATCGTCGAGGCGTCGGCGGGCAAGGTCCGCAAAGTTCGTCTGCACGAGGCAAGTGGCGCTCACCCCATCCGTGCGCCGGAGGATGCGCGGAAGCAGCTCCGAACCCAGGAATCCCGGGAAGCCAGTGAAGAAAACCGTACTCAACGCAGTCCCGGAATCCGGCGCATCGCGACGAGCACCCACGTCGCCAGTCTGCGCGATCCGGCGCGACGGACCCACGGCGCCGAGTGGTCCAGCGGAACCAGGCGCTGCTCTGCGATCGTCTGCGCTTCCGTATACTTGAGCAGTCCATCGACCCCGTGCCGTCGACCGAGCCCGGAGTCCTTGACGCCTCCCATCGGCGCGTCCACGGACGCCCACGCGGCGGAGTACGCTTCATTCACGTTCACGGTGCCTGCCTCGATGCGCAGCGCAAGCGCCCGGGCGACCTGTGTGTCGCGGCTCCAGATGCTGGCGTTGAGTCCGTAACGGCTGGCGTTTGCCAGCTCGACGGCTTCGTCGTCCGTGTCGAACGGACGGACTGCTACCACCGGACCGAACGTCTCCTCGGAGTGAAGTCGCATCCCTGGCGTCACGCCGGTGAGCACGGTCGGCTCGAAGAAGAACGGGCCGATGTCGGGACGGGGCCGTCCGCCGGCACGGACCGTGACACCCTTAGAGACCGCGTCCTCCACGTGCTCGGATACCTTTGCGAGCTGTGATGCCGATGTGAGGGACCCGAGATCCGCCCCCCAATTCAAACCCGATCCGAGACGAAGCCTGGCGACACGTTCCACGAAGCGCTCAACGAACGCGTCAAACAGCTCCTGGTGCACGTACAATCGCTCGATCGAGACACACAACTGTCCGGCGTTGGCGAACGAGCCGCGCAGCGCCCCGTCAACCGCCCGCTCCAGATCGGCATCGGCCCGCACGATCATCGCGTTCTTCCCGCCGAGCTCCAGGCTCGCACCCGTGAGAAGCTCGCCCGCGCGCGCCGCAACCAGGCGGCCGGTCGCCGTGCTGCCGGTGAAAGAGACGTAGTCCACCGCGTCCACGAGGGCACCGCCGACGGTCGGCCCGTCCCCCGAAATGACCTGGAACAGGTTCTCCGGCAGCCCCGCATCGTCGAGCAGTTCTGCCACCCACAGCGCGGTGTGAGTCGTCTGCAGGTCCGGTTTGAGAACCACTGCATTGCCGGCCAGGAGCGCGGGTATCGCGTCTGTGGCTCCCAGGCTCAGGGGGTAATTCCACGGGGCGATGATCCCGACGACACCTTTCGGCTTGCGCACCTCGGTCACCCGGGTCAGCCCCGGCACGACTCCACGCCGCCGCCTGGGACCGAGCAGTCCGGGAGCACGAGCCACGTAGTGCCGGGTCACGATCGCCACGTCGCCGACTTCCTCGAACGCGTGCGCCCGGGCTTTCCCCGTCTCCAACTGGACGATGTCGAGGACCTCATCCTGTCTCTCCAGGACGAGGTCGTGGAATCGCCGCAGCGGCTCCGTGCGCCGACCGGGGGGCACGAGCTCCCACTCTGCGGCAGCAAGGCGGGCGCGGCGAACCGCTACCGCGACTTCGGGCTCGCCGCACAGCGGCAGGTGCCCCAGCGGCTCGTCTGTGAACGGTGCCCGAACTTCGTACATCGAGGGGCGGCCGTTCGCGGGCACGAGCCGCCGGCGCAGGTCGGCGAGTCGGGTTCCATGAGATTCTGCGGTCACGAGCGGGAGCATAACCTCCCGCCGGGGGCGGCGCCAAAGCAGCGGAGTCCCTACATTCGGGCCACTCGGGGGCCCGTACCGTGCTTCTCGACAAATGACCGGATGCGAATCGGGGCTCAATGCGTCGCAGGAGGTATCTCTCACGCAGAGTCGAGGCGACGGTCGGACTCTGCGCGGCTGTCTTCGCGCTGGTCGGAGCGATTCGCATCGGCTCGCCAGGACCTGTCGCCGCGCGTGGGAACGAGGCCGTCGGTGACACCCTGCACGTCATCAGCCGTGCAGGATTCGGAGGCTGGTGGGTCGAATCGGACTTGGACCTGCCGCATGGAGAGTCCGTGATCCGCCAGGGTCTGTACGGACAGCGGAATTTCGAAACTGCGTTCGGGCGACGATCGAGGGTAGCGTGGGCGCCGGGTGCACGAGGCGCCGCGTGGACGCTGCCGCAGATTCTGCTGGGCTCGGGATTCGACAGCTTCATCACCGGCGCCGTGCCGTGGAATGCCGAAACCGACTACCCGTACAACGAGTTCTACTGGGAGGGAAACGACGGCTCCCGGATCTTCACCTACCGCCCTTACCTGTTCCCCGACGATCTGGACCCGGAACTCCTGGCCGCGAAACTCGAGAACCAGGTGGTCGACCGCGCCGACCGCCACGTGATCGCGCTGGCCGAAGGCGGAGACCCCGGAACGGATCGCACGGAGCAGGCGGTTCGTAGCGTCATCGGCGCGGGGCCGGATCGCTTATTCCCCGTTGTTCGCTTCTCGGTACCCGGGGAGGCGATGGATGACGTGCGCCTGGGCATACCCGCGGACTCCGTCACGGTGTGGCGGGACGAACTGGCCTTCGAGGACCGCCGAGGACCCTCCGCGAGGCAGTCGGGGCTCGGGGCGCGCAGCCGGGCTGCCGAAGTCGGCCTGCAGACCGCGGAAGCGCTGGCGGCGATCGCATCGGGACTTCCCGGCGCGCCGGCATATCCGCGCGAGCGACTCGGCAGCGCCTGGCGGCAGGTCCTGTTCAACCAGTCCCGAGACATCCTGTCGGGCTCCGGTGCTTCTGCGGTGAGGACCGACCCGCACGCAAGGTACGACTCGGCAGCGGCGACGATCGACTCGGTCGTGCAGGAAAACTTCACCACCGTACGAGCCCAGATGGACACCCGCGCTGAGAGCGGTGCCGCCTACGTCCTGTTCAACCCGCTCGGTCACGCCAGGGTCGGGCCGGCACTGATCCAGATCAGCAATCCGACCCCGGAGGGCGAACCGGAATCGGCCCGGCGGAGCCACACCCTGGCGCTCGTCAGCGTGCCCGAAGTCCCTGCGCTCGGGGCCGTAGTCATCCCGATCGGAATGGACGGGCTTCCAGGCGTCCCCGCGTCCGGGCTCACTCCTCCCGCCGCCGGGGACGTGTGGATGGAAAATGCCTTCCTGCGAGTCGAGATCGATCCTCGCAGCGGCGCAATCACGCACCTCTTGGACAAGTCGAATGCGCGCCAGGCGCTGCGGTCCGGGGGCCGGGCGAACGTTCTGTGGGTGCAGGAAGAGCTGGCCGTGCGGCCGGAGGGTCGAGACACGGTCCGGCGGGAGATCACGAAACTGCTGTCTCTGTCATCCTCGGTCACCGCCCGGGCCGCGACGATGACGATTCTCAGGCAGTGGGGATCTTCCATGGTTCGCCAGGAACTGGTCCTGGGCCGCTCCGCGCCCTTCCTCGAGATCCGCAGTGAAGTCGAATGGAACGAGGACCAGCTAGAGCTGACGGTGGCGTTCGAGCCCGCGGTCGCGCCCGACACGGCCACGTTCGAGATCCCGTACGGCACGATCGGTCGCTCCGGCCGGCCGCGATCCGGAGCGGAACGCGCCCGCAGCGAGGTGCCGGGACAGCGTTGGGCGGACGTCTCGGCTTTCGGGTACGGATTCTCGGTACTCACAGATAGCGGACATGGCTGGGAGTACCGGGACGGAACGCTCCAGCTGATCCTGCTGCGCTCGCGGGGGGAGACGGACGCATCGCCACGCTCGCCGGGTTCCCTCGGAGACAGCAGTCGCCACACGTTCCGGTACGCGATCTACCCGCATGCCGGCAACTGGCTGCAGGCGGGCACGCATCACCTCGCCACCGAATACAACGTCCCCCTGGTCGTCGGCATCGAGCCGTCGCACAGCGGGAGGCTCGGAAAGCGCTTCTCGTTCCTTTCCACCGATCACCCGACGGTCGGAGTGGAGTGGGTCAAGCGCGCCGAAGACAGCCAGGCTCTAATCATCCGCGTAGTCGAGTGGGGAGGAGAGGCAGCCGAGGCCGAGGTCGCCAGCGCCTGTCCGAAGATCACTGCCCGCCGCGCGAACCACCTGGAGGACTCGGGAGACCTGCTTTCATCGAGCCGCGGCGGTTTCCGCATTCGTCTGCGGCCGCATGAGATCGCGACCGTGATCGTGGAGTGTCGGCCATGAGACGTTCCTTCGGTCGGACCTGCAATTCACAAGACACCGGGAGCTGACCAGATGCGCCTCGAGGGAAAAACGGCCGCCGTGACCGGAGGAAACAGCGGGATCGGTCTCGCCATCGCGCGGGCCTTTCATGATGCAGGCGCACGCGTCGCGATCCTCGGCCGTGAGGCGGCGACGCTCGCCGCAGCCGCTCGGGACCTCGGGGCGGAAGGCTTCGCCGTCCGTGGAGATGTCGCCCGGCCCGACGACCTTGACCGGTTTTTCTCGGAGGTCGAATCGACGTTTGGCGGACTCGATATCCTCGTCGCCAACGCCGGAGTCTACAGCTCGGCTCCTCTCGAAGAGACGACAACCGAGTTCTTCGACACGATGAATGATGTCAACTTCCGCGGGACCTTTTTCACGGTCCAGCGTTCCCTGCCCCACTTGAGGGACGGAGCTTCCGTGATTCTCGTTACCTCCACGGCGAACACAGCCGGAATCCCCGGCCTGTCCGTCTATTCGGCGACCAAGGCGGCCGTGCGCTCCCTCGCTCGCAGCCTGGCGGCGGAGCTTCAGCCGCGCGGAATCCGGGTAAACGCCCTCAGCCCGGGGATGACCGACACTCCGATCTTCGAGCGCACCGGGATGACCCGCGCCGAGGTCGATTCGATGCAGGAAGCGATGACCGGGCAGATCCCGATGGGCCGATTCGGCAGGCCGGATGAGATCGCCTCTGCCGCACTGTTCCTGGCATCGGACGCCAGCTCCTACATCACGGGAGTCGAGCTTCCCGTATCGGGAGGGGTCGGTCAGCTTTGATCCCTCTCCCCGGCTCCCTCCTTGATGTATATTTGCAGGAGGAGGCGAACCGGATGGGCCAGGGGAGGAACGACAGATGTTGACGCTGCGCGAGATCATGACCACGGACCTCGTTACCGTGAGCCCTGAGATGAATCTCCACGAGCTCGCGGAGATCTTCGCGTCCAAGCGCATCAGCGGAGCTCCGGTTGTCTCTGGAGCGGACCTGGTCGGTGTGATCTCGTCTAGCGATCTGCTCGAATTCGAGTCGACGAGCCCGGGCGCACCCCGGCACCGCGCGGACCAGACGGAGTGGGGCGAAGTCGAGGATACCAGGGAGTTGGACGGCGAGGCTCCACCGTCATTCTATTTCACGGACTTCTATCACGGTGCCGGCGCCGACGTGCTGGAACGGATCGAGACCTCGGATAGCCCCGAGTGGAACCACCTCGAAGAGCGGACGGTCGGCGAGGCGATGACGCCGTCGGTCTGGTCCCTGGGATCCGGAACGCTGGTGCAGCATGCGGCCCGCCTGATGCTCGAGAATCAGATCCACCGAGTTCTCGTGGTGGACGACGGCATCCTCGTCGGAATCGTCTCGGCAACCGACATCGTCCGCTCGGTCGCCGAGAAGGGACTCTGCGAGTAGGATCTGCCCTGGACCAGCGCAGAGGGTCCCGCCTCCGGATTCTCCCTCTCAGAACGCCGCCACGAACCCCAGCGCGAGCCGCGCGTATTCCTGCTCGAAATCCCAACCCAACTCCCCCGTGAGTCGCAGATTTCGCCAGAATAGCCAGTTCGCCCCGAGGGCTCCGAAGCTGTAGGTGGAGATGAATGGGTTTTCCTCGGTCCCCTCTCCGACTCGCAGAGTCACGACAGCCTGGTCAGAATCCACCCAGTTATACAGAGCGGACAGGGTCCAGCGCCCCCCCCCGACCCGACGGCCACCACAGGACCTCTCCCAGTACCGAGTGGACTTCGGTATCCGTCGGGGCGCCCTCGAATCCGAAGAACGGGTCGTCGTCGGTACGGTAGAGGTATTGTCCGTTTACTTCCCACAGATCTCCGAGCGCGAGGGACGCATCCGGACCGAAGGTCCAGGTCTGATTGCGGACTTCATCGGCCGTCTCGTCCCCGAAGAACCCGAACGCCCCCAGGCGCAGAGCGCCGAACGAGTGCGAGTAGTGGAGAAACAGGTTCTTTCCGGGGTCACGGTCGTACTGCCGGACGTCCCGCGCCTCGGTCAGGCCCTGCCCGTTCACTATGCCGCCGGACAGGCTGCCGTTCGTCCACGGTGACCACAGGCCCATCAGCCCGCGGTCGTAGGTCAGGTCAGCTCGGGCGTCGCCGACCCGGACCCGGTACAGCATGTAGTCTTCGAACTCCAGGCGCAGCTCGCGCTTGAACAGGGGATCGGAAATCTGGAACTGACCGACGATCAGGGCGACACCGCTGCCCCACATATCGGTGAACTGGAGATATGCGTCCTCCAGTCCGGCGACCTCTCCCCGCTCGCTGAGGAAGAAGTACATGTACCAGCTCACGTTCTTCGCCAGCACGCCCCCGGTGAGCAGCTTCACTCCCCACGGGAAGCCCAGATCGTTCGACACCTTTTCGCCTGCTGGATCGGAGATTCCCTGGGCGTACCCGTCGAACCTGACGGCCAGTGGAATGTCCTGAACGAGTTGCAACAGAGGATCGCCGGTATCGATCGTGTCTCGAGGCTGCTCCTCCGTCGAGAACTGGAATCCGTTCCCGGCGAACGTATTCCCGAAGTCCGTGAGCTTGGGGAACGGCATGTGGCACAGGTTGCAGCTCACTTTGTACTTCCGCGCGAACGCCGGTATCTCCACTTCGCCGGTGGAGAACGCGATCCTCCTGGTCGGCTCGTCCGATCCTCGATCCGGGTGGTCCGCGGTCAGGTCTCCGACAACGAATGCGGGCAGAAGCGGGAGAATGGCTGTGATGCGGACAACGCTGCGCGGTGTGTTCATGCGTTGCTCTCCTCGAACGCCGGGGGGGCGTACGAGCGGTCAGGAATTCAGGGGTCGGTCGGGTCCGAACGACCTGCTTCTCTGCGCCGACGGATCACCAGTGGCGCGACAAGGGCGACCGAGGCCGCCAGGAAGCAGATCACAGAGAGGGTGAAGGACCCGCGTGCGTCGAACGCCATTCCCGCGATCGCGAGGAATACGGCGGCGGACCACAGAAGAAGGGTCGAGGCGTGGAACGATCGGCGACGCCTTTCGTCGTTCGACATGCTCCGTCCCTCCTCAGGAGTAGAGTCGTGTCGTCAAGCGTGGGCCCCGGCACTCGCCAGCGTACCGGGGCCCGTTCGAGACAGTTGCCGGTTCAGGTCCGAGCGTCGATCGCCACGTAGTCGCGATCGTCGTACCCGATGAAGACCTGCCGCGGGCGTGCGATCCGCTGATCGCTGTCCTGCAGCATCTCCAGCCACTGTGCCAGCCAGCCGGCTGTCCGCGGAATCGCGAACAGGACCGGGAACATGGCCACCGGGAATCCGAGGGCCTGGTAGATAATCCCTGAATAGAAGTCGACGTTCGGGTACAGGTTCCGCTGCACGAAGTACTCGTCTTCGAGCGCGATCCGCTCCAGCTCGATCGCGATGTCGAGCATCGGGTTCGTGCCCGTGACCTTGAACACCTCCGGTGCCAACTCCCTCAGGATCCTCGCACGCGGATCGTAGTTCTTGTACACCCGGTGTCCGAAGCCCATGAGACGGAAGTCGCCCGCCTTCACGCGCTGGATGTATCCCGGGATGTTCTCCATCTTGCCGATCTCCCTCAGCATGCGGAGCACCATCTCGTTCGCTCCACCGTGCAGCGGGCCGTACAGCGCGGAGGCCGCTGCCGAGAGCGCGCAATACGGGTCGGCATGCGAGCTACCCACGGCACGCATCGCATTGGCGCTGCAGTTCTGCTCGTGGTCAACGTGCAGGATGAACAGGACGTCGAGCACCTTCTCCAGGATCGGATTGGGCTCGTACTTCGCCTCGGACGTCTTGTACATCATGTTGAGGAAGTTGCCGGCGTAGCTGAGCTGGTTATCTGGATAGATGTACGGAAGACCTCGGCTGTGCCGGTATGCGAACGCCGCGATCGTACCCACCTTGGCGACGAGACGCTGGATCTGTTTGATCCGAATCTCCGGATCGTCGATGTTACGCGCCTCCGGATAGAACGTAGACAGCGCGGCCAACGAGCTGACGAACATCCCCATCGGGTGCGCGTCGTGCCGGAAGGCGGCCATCAGGTCCTTCATGTTCTCGTGCACGAACGTATGGTGGGTGATGTCGTAGACCCACCGGTCCAGCTCGACCTGTGAGGGCAACTCGCCGAATAGCGACAGATATGCCACCTCGAGGTAGTTGCTCTTGTCCGCCAGCTGTTCGATCGGATACCCGCGGTAGCGCAGGATCCCCTTCTCACCGTCGATAAACGTGACGGCACTCTTGCACGAGGCCGTGTTGGTGAAGCCCGGATCGTAGGCCAGCATTCCGAAGTCATCTTCGGACGCCTTGATCTTCCTGAGATCCTTGGCGGGGATGGCAGCACCATACTCCGGATACGTCCCGTACATGATCGGGAGCTCGTACTCCTTCTCGGTCCTGTTGTCGATGATCGTCAGGGTGTCAGCCATGGGGATTTCTCCTGGGGATTCCTTCTGCGTGCCCGTACGGGCACCGGTGACGGTCTCTGCCATCGTTTCCTCCTCCCGGAAAGCGGGCGCTCTCCGCTGGCGTATCGGACTGCGGGCGGACTGGCATCCGCCCTCCATGCCCGAACCCTCGGCGCCACCGTGCGCTGGTCGCGATCGGGGGGGGAAACGACACGCGCTGCTACGACCGTTGACTCCTTCGGGTCGGCCACGGTCAGACATGTGAAATATATCACGAAGCAAGACGGAGACCAAGGGGCTCGATCACCGATGTCCTTGATTTCCGGCGCTGCCGGAATCGCGTGAAAACCGGATCAAGCAAGGTTGTCCCGTTCGGCGGATTCCGTGGGGCCGTTTCGTCCCGCGGCGTCAGACCTCGAGTGCCGAAGTCGCGCGATCGATCTCGTCCGCCCGCACGTACACCAGGTACCCGAAGCACCCCTTCCCATCGGTGACCGCGGTGCTGGCGTACACATTCACCCTCGCGCGCATCAACTTCGCATGGATCTCCGCGAGCGCACCCATTTTGTCGTCCCCCTGGACGAGCAGCGCGCGATGCGGGCCGTCGAGCGTCATCCCTGCACTCTTCGCCACAGCCTCCAGTTTCGCTCCCTGTTCCGGGAACAGGGCCATCTGCGTGCGGGTGGGGCCAATCGGGACAGCCGTGAACGCGAGCAGGTTGACTCCCTGGGCGGCGAGCTGGTCGAGCACCCGGTAGGCCTCTCCCGGCTGGTCCTGCACCGTGGAGTAGTAGTAGTCGACGCGGCGGATGTCGTATGCCATTTCAGTCTCCTAAGGAAGTCCGGCGGGGCGTGCCGGTCCCTCTCTTCGTTCAGGGCGACGGAAGTCGGGTGGGACGAGCCAGATCTCGCCGGCGCGCTCCGTCGTCCGGGCTCACAACTGCTCTTCATCATCTACTACGCGCCAGCAGTGGGCAAGGGTCCGTCAGCGGGTCCATGAACGCCGAGAGGCGGCCCCGGAAACCGGGACCGCCTCTCGGGAAAGGGCCTGTCAGTCCGGTGCGTGAATTACGGTACCGGCTTGATCATGTCCAGGTCGCTCATTTGATCCGTGCTGAGCGGAGTCACGTACTGCGGCAAGATCTGGATCGTGTCCGCACCCGCCTTCAGGAAGTACCACGTACCTGCAGCGCCTGCGGGATCGTCGGTCGCCGCAAAGTCGAACTGGAGCGACTCCAGGAAGTCCTCCGGCAACGGCACCACGCCGGTCGGGTACACCAGGTTGCCGAGTCCTTCATCCCACGTGGCCACGTCGATGATGCCCTTGGCATTGTACTGCGCGATCGCCGGGTTGTTGGCAGGATCGTGGCAGTCGGCACATACCCTGGCCGTCCCAGCCGGACCAATCGTGTGCGGCGTATAGAAACTGAATGCCACGAACGTGGTGTCCAGATATGAGACGCTCTGGTAGTTGACGGGATAGCCCTCGGTCTCCCCCGAGCCGTCCCTCTTCATCCGGTTGCCGAGCCACATCCAATTATGGGCCGGCGGCTTGAGGAAGAACTTGCCCGTGTTGTCGACCTGGGCCTCGAAATGGCAGTTGTTGCAGGTGACCGTGCTCTGAGCGTGGCACGAAGCGCAGGCCACGTCACCGCCGTGAGTATCGGAGCCTGCGGGGTGCGTTCCCGGATCGTGACAATCGGTGCATTCGGAGTCGATCGCGCCGATGTCCCGCAGGCTGAGCAGCCTACCTTGGCAGCGTTCAGCATTCCTCACTGTCGGTCAAACGCCGCTCGATTTCCTTTGATGCCGGCGTAATGGACAAACCGCCCTTGGCGGTGCAGCAAAGCTCGTGTGGAATCGCCTTTCCAACTTCATCCATGGCGTGGATGACTTCGTCCAACGGGATAAGGTGCTGATAGTCGGCCAACGCCATATTCGCACAGGCGAGAGCATTCGAACCGGCCAGAACGTTCTTACCCAGACACGGAGCTTCGACACGGTTGGCTACAGGGTCGCAGGTCATCCCGAAGGAATTCTGCAGCGCAAGGGACGCTGCTGTGAGCTGTTGCTCCAAAGTGCCGTTTGCCAGCCCAACCATCGCAGCGGCAGACATCCCCGCGCCCGATCCGCATTCAGCCATGCAGCCGCCAACCTCAGCCGCAAACGTGGCGTGGGTCGCGATGAACACCCCGATCAATCCGGCTTCGAGCAACGCGTGAATCTTGCCTTCTTCATCGACGCCCATCGAATCCGCGACGGC
>JBDGUZ010000042.1:0-14327 GCA_039585915.1 Gemmatimonadota bacterium | reverse complement strand
GCTACGATCGAGCTCATCAGTTTCGTGGACTACGAACAGTTCCGCCCGTGGGAGAATGAGCCCTGGATGAAGCGGGGGGATTCGTACCGAGAGCTCAAACAGCGCCATTCCGAGCGTCTGCTCGACACGCTGTACGAGCACCTGCCGCTGACGAAGGGAAAGGTGGCGTACCACGAGATGTCGACGCCGCTGTCGACCCGGCACTTCAGCAACCATCCCCGGGGGGAAGTGTACGGCGTTGAGCTTTCACCGGAGCGATTCCGGCTCCCGTGGCTCGGGCCGCGAACACCGGTACCGGGCCTGTACCTCACCGGGCAGGACGCCGTGGCTCATGGAATCGTCGGCGCCCTGTACGGGGGCGTGGTGGCAGCCGCCACCGTGCTGGGGCGGAACGTGATCGCCGATGCGAAGAAGCGGGTGGCTTAGGCGCGGGTCCGGGTCCGCTTCCAGTCGCTGATTCGATTTCCGGCCTCAGAATCGACGTGTCTGACTTGACGCGGTCCCGAGTAGATCACAGCTTATTAGCATGTAATTAGCTGTTTACTCCGGGCCGGGTGAGAATCCGATGATCAGACTCGACGACATCTTCTCATTGAGCGATTTCCAGCGCAGGACGAAGGAGCACGTCCGACGCCTGCGAGCCACGGGTCGCCCGACGGTCCTGACAGTGAACGGTCGCCCCGAGCTCGTCGTGCATGACGCGGCGTCGTACCAGGAGATCCTGGACGCGCTCGAGCGAGGCCGAGACGCCTTGGCTCCGAAGTCGGTGGGTACGACCGATTTCGAGTTCGATCTCGAGCCTGATCCCCTCATCGAGGAGTACAAGACTCACGTGGATCGTACTCTGCTGCGCGCGAACCTGAGCCGGACGGTCGAGGAAAGAGTCGATGGGCTCGTGGCGCTGCAGGCGCTGGCGGCCGAGGCGCAGCGGGCGGGGAAAGTCGACCGATGACGGATTTTCAGACGCTGATCGGTGCGCTGGTCGCGGGAGAGGTGGAATTCGTGATCGTCGGAGGCCTGGCCGCGACGGTTCACGGCTCGGCCCGCCTGACCCAGGACATAGAAGTAGTCTACGCCCGGGACGACGCGAACCTCGTCTGTCTGGCGGACTCGTTGGCACCGTTTGCCCCGTATCCCCGGGGCGCTCCGCAGAAACTGCCCTTCGAATGGTCTGCGCAGACGTTTAGAAGAGGTCTGAACTTCACGCTCACGACGACCGTCGGTGACATCGACCTGCTCGGGGAAATCACGGGCGGTGGCGGGTACGCGAATCTTCTCCCGCACACGATCGAGATCGAGCTGTTCGGTCAGCGATGCAGGTGTCTCGACCTCGAGTCTCTCATCAGGACCAAGCGTGCCGCCGGTCGGTCGAGAGACCTCCAGATGCTCGCCGAACTGGAGGCGCTGCTGGAGGAGCGGGACGCCCTCGGCCCGGATCCCGTCTGAACGGTCGGACTCCGCCTGACCGTCAGTCCAGCTTCTTCACCCGGATGTTGCGGAACCACGTGCTGTTGTCCGAGTCGTGGTTCTGCAGCCCGATGTACCCCCGGGGGGCGAAGTCGGCGACCTTCCCGGCCGGCTCCGCGTTCCAGTCCACGACCGGCGTCCCGTTGAGGACGACCGTGATCCGGTCTCCGACGAAGGAGATCTCGAGATCGTTCCATTCCCCGGGCGGCTTTGCCAGGTCCTCGGACGGTGCGAAAGCGTCGTAGACGCCCCCGGTACGGTGAATTCCCTCGGCCGCGGTCGCGTTGATCTGCACCTCGAACGAGTGATAGATGTAGTCATCGCTGACCGGAACCTCCGGCACGCGAACGAACACGCCGGAGTTCGATTCCGGAATCGAAGTCTGGAACTGGAGCCGGAGCGTGAAGTCGCCGAACGGTTCCACGGCATACCAGAACAGTCCCATCCCGCCATGCGAGGCGAGCACGCCGGTCTCCGGATCGAGCGTGAAGTAGCCCGGGCCGTAGTGATTCCAGCCGCCCTTATTGAACCGGCCGTCCCACTGGCCGAGCAGCGGCGTAAAGCCCTCCTCGACCTCGGCGGGCGGGCCGTCCACATCGCGGGGTGCCTGGATCAGCATGCCTGTCTCCTCGGGAATCCCGTCTACGGTCGCTTCCGGTGTCGCTTCGGCCGTCGGCTCCTCTGCGGACCGGTCTGTCTGCCACTCTAAGAACCCGAACGCGGCTGCACCGAGTCCGACGAGTACGAACAGGGCCCTTTGCGCGGTCATCTGTCTCTCCAGGGGGTCCATAATGTGCGCACGTCTTCACCGGACGGGTGCTGGAACACGCGCAGGCCGAACTCGGGGACTATGGCCAGGATGTGATCGAAGATATCCGACTGGATGTCCTCGTACTCCGCCCAATCCGTCGTGGCCGTGAAGCAATAGATCTGGATCGGCAGCCCGTCCGCGGTCGGTTCGCGCTGTCGCACCAGCAGCGTCATTTCCTGGTTGATCAGGGGGTGATTCCTCAGGTATCTGAAGACATACGCTCTCAGCATTCCGACGTTCGTGAGCCGCCGCGCGTTGACCGGATCCGCGTCCACCACCGGCCGATTCGCTTCCGTGAGATCGGCTTCCTTTTCTGACATGTAGTCCTTCAACAGCTCGAACCGCCTGAATCGCTCGACTTCCGCCGGCGTGAGAAAGCCAATCGTCGACTGATCGATGGACAGGTCGCGCTTGATTCTGCGCCCGCCGGACTCCGACATGTAGCGCCAGTTTCGGAACCAGTCCGTGATAAAGGCGTGCGTCGGGACGGTCGTGACCGTCTTGTCCCAGTTCTGGATCTTCACCGTGTGAAGGGCGATCTCGATCACGTCCCCGTCCGCGCCGTACCCGGGCATCTCGACCCAGTCGCCGAGGCGAATCATGTCGTTGCTGGCGATCTGGATGCTGGCCACGACGGACAGGATGGTGTCCTTGAACACCAGCATCAGGACCGCGGTAAGGGCCCCGAAGCCACCCAGCAACACGAGCGGCGACTGGCCGATCGCAATGGACACGATGAGGATCGCGCCCGTCACGTACATGAAGATCTTGAACAGCTGCAGGAAGCCCTGGATGGGCCGATCCTTCGAGATCGGGAGCCCGCTGAAGATCTCCCCGGCGGCGTCCAGGAAGCTGTCCGCCGCGCGCAATCCCGTCCACACGATCAGAATGAGGACGATATTCTCAACCGCGGTATAGACGCCCGGCGGGACATTCGGGACGAGATCGATTCCGAAGTGGATGATGACGAGCGGGACCAGGTGGGCGAGGTGCCGGAACACACCGTGGCGGGCGACGGTGTTGTCCCAGTCGATCGGCGACTTCGCCGTCAGGCGCTCCACGAGCCGGACCAGGTAGCGACGGGCCACCACGTCCGCCAGCAAGGCGATGAGCAGCAGCACGGCCAGGCCCAGGGCGGTCTGGGTGCCCGGGTGGATCTGGAGCCAGGCGCGGGCCGTCTCTATCATTCTCTCCCGGGATTCCACTCACCCCGCGCCACGGCGGGAATGAAGTTCTCGAGGTCAGGCGGCGGGAAATGAACCGTCCGCTCCAGCTCGGCGCTCATGTAGGCCGCCATCAGCAGATCCGTCACTGCGACTCCGTCCGCAAAGGTCGACATCGGCATCTCGCCGGCCCGGAACGCCTGCACCATGTGCCGGTTCTCAGCCGTGTAGCCGTATTCGGCCTCTTCGTCGGACACGATCGGCATGACGCCGGTCTCGGCGTTCTGTTTCTCGACCAGGTCTTCGCCCGTGTCGCCCTGCACCTCGCGGCTGAAGAACACCTTCGGACCCGCATTCAGCGAGTTGACTTCCATCGAGTACTCGGGCCCGAGCAGTTCCATGGTCAGCCGAAGGCCGGCTCCGACGAAGCACCACGAGGTCGTGGCCTCGACGATCCTCCGTCCGCCATCCCGGTCTTTGAACTCGACCAGCGCCCGGGCGAAGTCCTCCGACGGCCGGGTCCGATAGTCGAGCGACCCGCCGCTCATCTCCGCCAGCTGCTCGGCGTAGCGCGGCCGCTGCCACTTCAGGCACGAAGCATAGGCCGTCACCTTCGTCGGCGTGAGCACATCGCGCGAGGCGCCCGGGGGTGTGAGAAGGAAGCGCGCCACCTCGACCGAGTGACACATCATGTCGTTCAGGACGCCGCCGCCCTGCAACTGGCCCTCCCAGAACCACGGCATGTGCGGGCCGCTGTGCTCCTCGGCGGCGCGCGCGAGAAACGGGGGCCCGGTGAGCGCCGCCCCGCGCGCCCACACGATCTCCTTCGCCCGCACGACGCCCGGCGAGAACAGCTGGTTTTCGAGGTAGCCGTGCAACAGACCGGCCCGCTCCGCGAGCTGGAGCATGCGCCGGGCCTCGGCGGCGTTCCGGCCCAATGGCTTCTCGCAGGCGATGGCGCGGAGCTCGCCCCTCCCGCTCTCGATCGCGTGGACGATCTCGTTCATCACCTCGAGGCGGGCGAAATTGGGGGCACAGATCCACAGCGCGTCGATCGCCGGGTCGGCCACCATGTCCGTGATCGAGTCGTAGGCCTTGGCGTTTCCGATGCCGAGCTTGCGGGCCAGGGCTGCCGCCTCTTCCGCGGTCGGGTCCGCCCGGCTCACGACGCCGAGCACGTCCGCGTCGCGGACGCCCTGAAACGAACGAATGTGGAAGCGAGCCACGAACCCGCCGCCGACGAACCCGACTCCCAGCCTCCTATCGCTCATCAAGCTTGCTCTCGCTTTCTGTCGCTGTCATTCGCTCACCCGGCCTCCACCGCCAGCGGCTCCGATTCCTCTCGGAAGAACATCAGAAACGCTACGGCGCAGAAGATCGTCAGCGCGCAGGGCACGAGGAATACGTATGTCCAGTTCGTGCCGGCATCGGTCGTGAATACGTCCCTGATCCACCCGGCGAACAGGCTCCCGAGGAAGCGCCCGAAGCCGAGCGCGATGATCGCGATCAGGCTCTGGGCCGAGGCCCGGATATCGGGTGGCGCGACCTTGTCCACGTAGATGAACGCGGCGACGAAAAAGAACACGTAGCAGAACCCGTGCAGCGCGAGCGACGCGATCACCAGCCAGGCCGGAGCCCCGATCGCGAAGATGATGTAGCGGATCGGCCAGGCGACCACTCCGATCGCCAGCGTCCTTCTCATTCCGTAGCGCTTAAGCGACCACGACAGGAAGAACGCCATCACGAAGATCTCGGCGAACTGCGCGATCGTCATCACTGCCGGGATGTTCTTGCTGGAGATGCCGATTGCATCGGATTCCAGGAAAGGGGCCGTGAGGATGTAGTAGAATTCGAGTTCCGTGGCCACGACGAAGGTGATCCCCACGAACACCGCGAAGTCCTTGACCTTCAGCATCTTCAACGACTCGAGGAACGCCCATGGGCTCACGCCTTCCTTCTGAGGAGGCGTATGCGGCAGCAGGAATGCCTGCAGGCCCATCACGAGCGACAGTACCCCGGCGAGGAACAGCATGTCTCCCTGCACTACCGACAGCGCGTCCGTCTCGCCGAACCACCGCCAGCCGGTGAGCATCCATCCGGCGGCGATCCACCCCAGCGTTCCCCACACGCGGATCGCTCCGAATTCCTTCTCGGAGTCTTCCATGTTGATCATCGCTACCGAGTTGGTGAGCGCGAGGGTGGGGGCGTACAGCAGGCAGTAGAACAGCATCACGACGGCCAGCGTATCGAAGTCCGTGATCCGGGCCGCGAGCAGCAGCAGCACGGCTCCCCCGAGCTGCAGGAAGGCGATCACTTTCTCAGAAGAGAAGTACCGGTC
Source organism: Gemmatimonadota bacterium (assembly GCA_039585915.1). Lineage (GTDB taxonomy): Bacteria > Gemmatimonadota > Gemmatimonadetes > Palauibacterales > Palauibacteraceae > Carthagonibacter. The sequence continues at coordinate 8,548 of JBDGUZ010000042.1, read as the reverse complement.
CGCGACCTGGCCCGCGATGAGCGGGGAAATAATCGTGGCGAGCGGAAGCAGGGCGTAGATCCACCCCACCTCCGAGCCGCTGAATCCGAGATCATTGAGCAGATACGACGATAAAACCGGGGCCCACGCGCCCCAGATCGCGTACTGCAGGAACATCATGATCCCGAGTTGGACCTTCTTCGAGCGCACTAGACGATCTGTTTCAGCACTGGGTCCCACGTGACCCGGCGACCCTGCAGAAAGCTCTGGGTCGCCATGTGGCAGGTAACGGCTTCCTCCACGCCCTGCCCGATGTCGCAGCTCACCGGCGTGCCGTCTCGGATCGCCTGCAACCACTCTTTGAGGTGCAGGTAATAGGTGCTGATTCGCCTTCCGCCGCGGAACGTGAACATCAGGCCCCGACTCGCGAAATACTCCTGCGTGGCAGTCGTCACCGCGTCCAGGCCCTTGTATCCGCTCTGGTAGGTGACCATCGGACGTCGCGGGCTGATGGTCCCGGCCTCGAGCATGTCGGCGTAACGAGTCGATGACCCTTCGGGCGTAACCTTGAGGCTGCTGCCGACCTCCATCGTGGCGTCGTGTCCCATGTACTTCTGACCGCGGTATTTTCCGTTGGCCAGCGTCGCGCTGTACACGACCGTCAGGTCCCGGTACGGGTACTCGAACACCGCCTGGAATGTGTCCGGCACGTCCCGCCCGTCCTTGAAGAAGTAGATCCCTCCCGAGGCGGTCGCGCTGTGCGGGATTCCGAGGCCGAGGATCTGGTTGACGGCATCGTATTCGTGCGACAACAGGTCGCCAGAAAGGCCCGTGCCGTAGTCGTACCAGCACCGCCAGCGGAAGAAGCGCTCGAGACTGAACGGCACCTTGTTCGGGGCCGCCGCCTGGAACATCTCCCAATCGATCGTGCGAGGATTCCCCTCGGGGTGGATGTCCCACACCCAGGCGCCCCACGGGTCGTTCCGGTTCGTCGTCGTCTCGACCAGCGTGAGCGGACCCAGGAGGCCCTTCGCTACCACCTCCCGCGCCTTTTCGTGACTCTCCAGCTGGCGGTTCTGGTGCCCGAGCTGGAACACGATGCCTGCTTCGCGCACCGCGTCGGCCATCGGGAACACCTCGTCGAACGAGCGGGTCATGCACTTCTCGCAGTACACGTGCTTCCCGGCCTTCGCCGCGGCGATCGTGATCGTCGCATGCCAGTGGTCCGGTGTGGCAATGATCACGGCGTCCACGTCACGACTGGCGAGCAACTCTTCGTAATGCCGGTATCGCTTCGCCGGCTTCAGCGTCCGGGTATCGTTCCCGGGACGCAGCGGCTGAGTGGACGCGTCGATCGCCCGCGCGGCCCGCACGTCGAATACGTCGCACACGGCCGTGATCTCGACGTTCAGGTCCTGCTGGGCGAGCCATTCCTGCAGCCAGCGGTCCCTCGGGTCTTCGGCCATCGCTTCGCGCCGCGCCTGGATCCAGTCCGGGTGCGCGAAACCGAGGCTGCGGACCAGTGACTCGCCCTCGCCGCCGTAGCCGATGATCCCGATGCGGATCGTCTGACTGCTCCGGCTGATGGCTTCCTCGGAGAACGCCGGTGACTCGAGCTCGATCTGGATCTCTTCCGCGATCGCGTCGCGCTTGTCGTCCTGGATATTCGACTTGCGGATCGCTTCGAATCCCAGCGCTCCCACGAACGGAACCGTGGCCAGCGCCTTAACCACATCCCGCCGTTTCATCCCTGAGGGAGTGGGGTCGTCGCCGCCGGTCGCCAGGGGCGGATCCGAGGGGGGCGGCCTCCCGTCAGCCGCCTCGCCCGGTCCCACACCCTCGATACTCTCGTCGGTATCGATTCTGTCGTTGTCTTTGTCCATTTCGTCGTCCTTCCGGATCTCGTCGCTCATCGTCTATTCTCCCCGTTCGCTTGTGTCAGGTTCATCCGTATTGCTCTGCGACGACCGTGACGGGCGGCTCGGGGTTCCGCATCCACCAGATCAGTCGATCCAGGCCGATGAGCCTCCCCGTCGGGAAGAGCAGAGTGACGAACAGGGCGAGCAGCTCGACCAGATTCTTGTTCACGATCACGTATGCGCCCTCCTGCGGGATCGCGTACTCGAACCCGACCCACGGCGGCGCCGCTATGTAGTAGAGGGCAAGCAGCACGATCGCGAGGACGGTGGCGGTCCGGGAGAACAGGCCCAGCATCAGCAGGAGACCCAGGATCAGGAGTCCCCACTTGTTGAGGCCGTCCACGAGCGCGAGGCGACCCGGATCGGACACCAGCCACTCGAACCACCCCGAAGCGAATCCCCGCGATGCGGAGAGATATCCTGCCGAGGTCCAGTAGGGGTTCATGATCTTGGACAGTCCCTCATAGAAGAAATGCCAGCCGATCACGAAGCGCATGGTCACGAGGGCCACGGCCTGGAGCTTCGAGTAGGGAGAGGACAGAGGGTCGTACGGGACCTTCGACATCGCTCACCTGCCTTCGAGGGAGAGGGCCGCCCAGCCGGTCGACATGTGCCGCGCCCCGTCTGGGGCGATCAGAAGACACTCGCAACCTGCCGTCGCATCGATCAACCGGAGCCCCTCGGTGGGACCCTGGACGAATACCGCCGTCGCCAGTGCGTCCGCCGTCGCCGCCCCGGGGGCGGTCACGGTGACGCTGGAGGTCATGACGGGAGATACTCCGAGCGAACCGGCCACGATGTGATGGCGTGTCCGCTCGGGGTCGAAGTAGAACTCGTAGCTGCCCGACGTGGCGATCGCGCCCCCGACCAGGCCGATCACGTCCGGCCAGCGATCCCTTTTATCCGGGTCCTGAACTGCGACCGTCCATGGCCGCCCGGGCTCAGGAAGTCCAGCGGCACGGATGTCGCCACCGGCATCGATCAGGTAGTCACGGATCCCTGAAGTCTCCAGTGATTCCGCCATTGCGTCGACGATCCACCCTTTCGCGATACCGTCGAGCGTCAGTCGCATTCCGTCCCGCTCCAATGCGATGCGTGAGCCATCCCTTCTCACATGCTCCGCGCCGACGAGCGCCAGTGCCTCGCGCAGTTCTGCCGGGTCGGGTTCGGTCAGTGGTATGGGACGTTCGGCAGGTTGATGCGCCCACGCCGCAGCGAGATCGTTCGGCGGGACACGCGGCGCACCGCCTCCGAACAGGTCCACCAGCGGCGCTACCGTCGGATCGAACGCCCCCGATGTTCTGTGCCCGATATCGAGGGTCCGGTCCACGACTGCGGCGAGAACGGGCGGCGAGTCAGGCAAGGTCCCGCGATCGTTGAGAACGCTGAGGGCGGAGGAGGAGTCGTAGCGATTCAGCAGGGCGGTGAGTCGATCCATCAACTCGAACGCACGGTGTGCGGCATCCTCGGCACGGTCGGGTCCGTCGGCGCGGATCGAGATCCCGATCCGGGTACCCATGCCAGGCCGCTCGAGCGCCAGGGCGAACCGCTCCCCCTGCCAGCCCGCCTCCACCTCGCGCGGCTCGGCGGGGGCCGGTACGAAGCCGAGCTCCAGAAGCTCGGCCAGTGGTCCCTGGTCACCCGGTGGGGCTGCCGGCGAGGCCGGCCCCGGACTCGATCGCCCGGTGGGGGTCATGCACGCCTCCGGTGTGGGGTAGAGGTCCCGCCAAACTTCCGTGTGTCCGCCCTCGGCGCCAGTGTCGGCGGGGCCCGACCGGCTACAGCTCCAGCTCGTACCAGGTGTCGCACCCGAGGTGGCCGGAGCCCGGCACTTCGTGGTCCAGCAGCTGGAAGCCGGCGCGATCGTACAGGCGTCGCGCGCTCTCCATCCGGCCCAGGGTGGCAAGATGACACACGCGGTAGTCGCGTTGGCGGGCCGCATCGAGGCACAGTTCGAGCAGCCGTCGTCCAGCACCGAGTCCCCGGCTCTCCGGACGCAAGTACATCTTCCGCAGTTCGCAGATGTCGTCGGGCGCCCCTTCGATCGGGCCGATCCCGCCTCCACCGAGCACCCGCCTGCCGGCCTCCACGATGAAGTATGCGGCCCGAGGGCCCGAATAGGCTCCGGATATGGAATCGACTTCAGGATCACTTGCCGGGCCCTTGCCGCAGATGCCGAATTCAGCCATGCCGGATCTGATGATCACGGCCAGCGCCGGGTCGTCCGAGGCGCGAACCGGACGAAACGCCAGGTCGTCCACGTCGATGGGCTGCTTCAGCTCCGTATCACGCACTGTTGTCCTCACCGCCATCGTCCGCGACCGGTCCGGGGATGATTCCACCCTTCCTCTTAGCCTCTTCCAAGAAGTCCTCGACGGACTGGGGGACGAGCAGATTGTCGGCGATCCCCGCGATCTCCTCGGCCTGTCGCCACGCTTCTTCGAGGATCGCCAGCTCGCCCTCCATCGCCCGCCGCTCCGCTTCTTCCTGTGTGGCCATTTCCACCGCGAGCCGGATATCTCCGGGAAGCTTGGCGAGCGTTCCCGCATCCGTCTTCTTCCTCTTCTTCTCGCTGCCTTTCGCTTTCTCCTCGCGCAGTCTCGTCGCCTCGTTCGTCGCCTCGAGGAGGAACGCCTCCGGATGGCCGGCGGTCTCGATGCGGTGCACGGCCTGCGCGATCGTGTCCTTCTTCCCGCCTCGCCGGTTCGCGCGGGCCATCAGCTTGCCTCCGACCGCGATCGCCCGCGGTCCCGTCAGCACCATCAACTCGTCATCGGTCTGCGAAAAACCCGCCGACCAGCCGAGCGTGTGGTTCACGTGGAGCTCCCACCCGTCGGGCGCTTCGGAAGAAGGCACGAGCCTCGACCGCTCCAGATGCTTGAGTTGCACCCGGATCTGCTCACCTTCCTCGTTGCGCAGTCGCGCCGCAGTGCGCTCACCGTTGATCCAGCGAACGAGCTGGGACATGCCCCACCAGCCGCCTCCCATCGAGATGCCGGCCGCGGCTCCGCCAGCCACCAGGACACCGGCTCCGGCGATACCGGCAGCCGTGTAGGCCAGGGCGCGCTTTCGGCGGCGACCGAACTGATCGCCGTATCTCCACGCCGCGAACTCGCCGCGCACCGGCCGGCCGATGCGGATGATCTCGATCTCGTCGCCGATCCGGGCGAGGCCTATGTTATCGGTCGATACCCGCAGCCGGGTGTCTCGGAACAATCGCTCGCAGTCTTCAATTGCTTCCCAGCGCTCCTCGAGCGGAGACAGGTTCCACCGCTCGCACCGACGGCACACGACCCACAGTCGGCCGCGATCACCGTCGAACGCCACCCGGCGTCCGACCGGGAACGTCTCCAGTACCTCATTCCGACCCAGGGGCCGATTGCAGAACAGGCAGGTCGAGTACATCGCCGACATCTGGTCCCCCCCTTGTCCCTCCTGCCGGGCCACCCTCCACACCGGGACGTTCTGGCGCGTTGGCACCCCGAATCGCCCATGCCCGTGTGCGGCTCGAGCGCCGCCGCTCGTCGTCGGCGAATTCGGTAGCGGTATCGACGGCCGGAAGCCCGTGAAGTCACGCAGCTTACCCGAGTACGACCGCCGCGGTACTCTGACCGCGTGGAACGATCCCGATCCCGATCGATGGCACGATTGCTGAAACCGGTGGAGGGCGCAACGGTGAGAAGCACTCGAACCACAGCGAGGCGAAACATGAAGACCGACCGTATCGGCAGTCTCCTTGTTCTGGCGGCATTTCTCGGAGCCTGTTCCGGCGGGGAAGCGCCGGCGACGGCGGATGCGGCTGGCGACCAGGCCACGACTCCGGTGACGACCGCCGTCCAGGGAGAAGGCCCGGTGATTCGGACGCAGGCCGCGGCGTTGTTCAAGATCGTACCTGCGGAGGCGCCGAAGCTGCCACAAAACGATCTCACCGAGGAGAAGGTAGAGCTCGGCAAGATGCTCTACTTCGAGCCCCGTCTCTCATCCAGCTGGCTGATCAGCTGCAATACCTGCCACAACCTGTCACTGGGCGGCATCGACCTGATGGAGACGTCGATCGGCCATGGCTGGCAGAAGGGCCCGCGAAACGCGCCGACGGTGCTCAACGCCGTATACAACCTGGCCCAGTTCTGGGATGGTCGCGCCGTGGACCTCGCGGAACAGGCCAAGGGGCCGGTCCAGGCATCTGTCGAGATGGCGAGCGACCCCGAGCGGGCGGTGCAGACCCTGCGGTCGATCCCGGAGTACCGGGAGCGGTTCGCACAGGCGTTCCCGGGTGAGACGGAGCCGGTGACGTTCGACAACATGGCCCTGGCGATCGAGGCGTTCGAGGCGACGCTGGTCACGCCCGGCTCCCCGTTCGACCGCTGGCTTGCCGGTGACGATGCGGCTATGACCGCCATCCAGGTCGAAGGGCTCGAGACGTTCGTCTCGAAGGGCTGCACCGGGTGTCACGCCGGTGTGAACTTCGGTGGGCAGGGATACTTCGCGTTCGGCGTGGTGCAGGCGCCTTCTGATGAGATCAGGCCTCCCGAAGACAAGGGCCGGTTCGCCGTGACCAGCACGGCAGTCGATGAGTACGTCTTCAAGTCTCCGTCGCTGCGCAACATCGAGCTGACCGGGCCCTACTTCCATTCCGGCAAGGTGTGGTCGCTGGAAGAGGCGGTGTCGATCATGGGATCGGCTCAGCTGGGTGCCGTTCTGACGCCCGAAGAGGTCAGTGCGATCACCGTGTTCCTCGAGGCCCTGACGGGGAATCAGCCGGAAGTGGAATACCCGCTCCTGCCGCCTCACACGGCGGGAACTCCGCTACCCGACGTGAGCGTCCCGTCGGCGACCGCTCCTCACTGACGCGTTCGGCTCCCGTTCCGGGGAGTCGGGGGTGCTCGTCGGCGTCGTCCCTCGCGGGCGTCGGCGGGCACTCGGCCCGGGTGGTAGCGCCCGGGGCCTCCAGCGGGACCGGGCTTTCCGCCGCGGGGTAGCCGCCCACCATGCGCATCGTATCCCTCTGCCCGAGCCTCACGGAGCTCGTGTTCGATCTCGACCGCGGCGATGATCTCGTCGGGGTGACAAAATTCTGCATTCACCCCGCCGAAGGTGTCGCCGCGGTCGAGAAGGTCGGTGGTACGAAAGACCCGCGAACGGAGCGGGTCATAGAGCTCGCACCGGACCTCGTTCTGCTGAACGAGGAAGAAAACCGGATCGAGGACGCCGAGGCCCTGCGGGCCGCCGAGATTCCATGCCACGTGAGCTTTCCCAGAACGGTGGCGGACACGGCCGAGATGGTGCGCTCGATCGGGTCCGCGATTCACGCTTCAGCCGGGGCGGAACGGATTGCGCTCGACATCGAGACCAGGGGGCGGCGGGTTCGGGCCGCGGCTCGCGGGTGGCGCCCGGTTCGGTTCGCCTACCTGATCTGGCGCGAGCCGATCATGGTCGCGGCGGCCGACACCTTCGTGGATGCCCTGCTCGGGCTGGCCGGCGGGGAGAACGTGTTCTCGGCCAGGGAGGAGCGGTATCCGACCGTGACAGCGGAGGAGCTGACTGAATCCGATCCCGCAGGCGTGCTGCTGTCGACTGAGCCGTTTCCGTTCCAGGCTCGGCACTCGGACGAGCTGGCCGAACTGACGGGATTGCCACGTGACCGATTTCGCCTCGTGGACGGTGAGCTGCTGAGCTGGCACGGATCCCGGACCCCGCGCGGAATCGACTACGCAGAATCGGTAATCGCCGACTTGCGACGGGTTGCCGAAGACCTCGGATGACCGAAGGCCGCGCCCGGATGCTCCGGACGCGGCCTTTCTGCCCTGACGTGCAGCTGGTGGATCCGCCCCGCATGGGCGGGCGGCCTTCCGTCAGGACATTCCTACGATACGCATTACTCGCACGTACTGCACGTCGAGGTCGTCCCGCCACACGCCAAACACGCTGCTGTCGTGGAAGCCCAGCGGCTGGAAGTGGAACGGCATTTCGACGATCCCGAGGTATCTTCCGTCCGCGTCGAACACGTCCCATTCGGCAGCGCCGATGTTCTGAAGCGGGTTGAAGCTCTCCTTCTCCTCGGCGCTCATGTCGCTCGGCGGGCGAATCCTCTGGACCCACAGAGTACCTCCGGGGCCGGCCAGCGCCTGCGCGTACGCCGGGAACCGCTCCTCGAAGCTGATGCCCGACTTCAGCTGCTCGATCCCCTGGGGCGGTACGCCGGCCTCGCCCCACAGGCGCTCGAGCGTACCGACGAAGATCTCCTTGTCCTCTTCGGTCACGGTGCCGGGATCCGAGGGGATCTGGACGATCCGCGTCAGCGTTCCGTCGGGACCGTGGAAGCGAAACCGGTACACGTTGTTCGTACCGAGAACGATCCCGCCGTCGGGGGTTAGCGACCAGATCGGCTCGGGTGAGAAGAAGTTGAATTCGGGAGCCCCGCCCGAGAATGAGAAGGTCTTGCCCGCCGGCACACGGAACAGGGTGTCCGTGACCTCACCGTCGTACCCGCGCGCCACGATCCTGTCGAGCGTGTCCGGCGTGGTCGCGCCCGGGGTGTTGGGGAGATTCAACTGCCGGACCTGGCTTACGACCGCTCCATCGTGCTGCATCTCCCAGCGGATAGGAATCCCGGACTCGAATCCGATCCGGAAGCTGCCCAGGTCCTCGCC
>JBDGUZ010000041.1:0-14412 GCA_039585915.1 Gemmatimonadota bacterium | reverse complement strand
GCACTCGGGGCCAAAACGCGACCGGCTCGCGTTGACGAAAGCGACACGCACGCAACTTTCCCCCGTGTTCCTCACGGCCCGAGATGAGTCATCTCGGCTGTTCGACGGCCTTCTCTCGGCGGCTGGAGCCGAGTCTGACGGCCATGCGGTAACGCCCGACGGCGTGTCTCACACCATCTGGCGGATCGACGACCCGGTGCTCGTTGCCTCGCTTTGCGATGCGGCGGGGGCAGGACCACTTCTCATCGCAGACGGACACCACCGGTACGAAACGGCGCTGGAAGCCTCTCGTGTGCTGGGCGACGGAGTTCCTGCCGCGCAACGAGTGCTTGCCTGCATCGTCAGCGGGTGTGATCCGGGGCTGCGTATTCAGCCGACACACAGGACGGTCGTCGGAGCTCCCATCGAGGACTCGACCGACGATTGGGCCACTGTCCTCGAGGATTCCTTCGAGCTGCGCCCGGTGACCGATCCGAGTCCGACTTCTGCCGCTCGACACGCCGAGGATCATGATGTGATCGTCCTGTGGTCGGACGGACAGGCGTGGGAGCTTCAACCGAGAGCCGGTGAGGTGTCGGCCCGCGGATTCGACGAAGCGGACGCGTCAATCCCGAGCGTGGTCCTGGATCACCTTGTGGTCGAGGGAATTCTCGATCAGGACGCGGACGCGGCAGCCCACGACGGGCGTCTCGCCTATTTCCGCGACGCGGAGGCCGCGGTCCGTGGGGCCGGCGGAGAGGGCGCGGCCTTTCTGCTTCCGGCAGTCGCGCAGGAGGCTGTGTGGCGCGTCACGTCCCTCGGACGCCGCCTCCCACCGAAGTCGACTTACTACGAACCCAAGATCCCGTCCGGCCTCCTGTTCCGCTCGCTCGACGCCGAGGCCTGAACGAGCCACCCGGTCGTCAGGATGGCCCGGCAGGTTCCGCCTCCCCTACCGGCTGCAATCCGTCGAGGGATTCGATGGCCATGCCGGCTACCCGACGCAGAGATGAACGCTGCGCCAGGAACAGGTCGGCACCCTCCGACAGCGCCGTCGCGAGCTGCACAGACCGTTCGACCCGCCCCCCGATCTGCGCACGAACCTGGGCGGCCTGTCGCGCGATCCGACCGTCCAGCGGTATCACGCGCAACCCCGGTATCGACCCTATCAGCTGCTCGATTCTAGCGGCAGTCGATTCCTCACCCCTCCGATAGGACTCGACCAGCAGCTGATACAGGCTGAGGGCCGATGTCTGCGCTGCCACCTCTCCGGCCTCCATCGCACGGAACAGCGAGCGCGTGAGCGGCAGAGTTCTCGGTACGCCTGCGGCGTGAAGCGCGAGTACGCTCGCATCGAGATGCACGAGGTCGTGGTTCTCCAGGAGCTCCACGAACCGTGTATCCTCACTCACAGTGTGCCTCCGGCCACAGCTGTCGCTCGTCATCTGAGTCGCCGACAAGGAGCAGTATCCCCTCGAGCTCGGCAGCTGGATCCTCAGGGCGGCGGCGCAATTCCACAACGTCGTCGTCACGTACGCTCACCACGAGGCGGTCCCCCGGTCGAAGGCCGAGTGCCTCGCGTGCCTCACGCGGTACCACGATCTGGTGTTTGCTGCTGAGTTTTACGGTCGACGGCATTCGCACCTCCCGCGCAGTGTGCATCGTCGGCGCAATCGACGACAACCAGGCCGGCTCCCTGGGCTTTACGGTTTTACTTTACTGCTTTGGCGCGCGTATCGGGAGGGGGGTAGACGCGGGAAGGAGGCTCAGAGAACGCTGATGATGAACAGGGCATAGCCCGCCAACAGCAGACCACCTTCTCCACGGCTGACGCGAGCCCCGGTATAGGCGAGCGGAATGAGGAGCACACAGAACGCCAGGGCGGGGAGAACTTCGGCCTGGATAGCGAATGGGGACAGCCCGAGGGGGTGGATCATGGACGCCGTTCCAAGTACCAGACCCAGGTTGAAGATGTTGGAGCCGATCACGTTACCGATCGCGATGTCTCCCAGGCCGCGGATAGCGGCAGCTATGGTCGACGCGAGTTCCGGCACAGACGTTCCCACTGCAACCAGCGTCGCTCCGATTACCTCCTCCGGCACGTCGAACACGCGCGCGAGCACAACAGCCGAATCGACCAGCCAATCCGCCCCGATAAGCAGAAGTACCATTCCCAGAAACACGCGTGCCCAGTTGAGCCACGGACGACGCCCCCCGGGGTCTCCCTTCGTCTTCGCGGTTTCGACCTCAGCGGACAGCACCTCGTCCGTGGCCTCGGACGCGTGGCCCCAGCGGAACAGGTAGTACAGGTAAAAGCCGAAGCCCGTCAGCAGGAGCATGCCGTCCACTCGATCGATGAATCCATCGGCGGCCAGCAGCAGCACTACCGCGAGGAATCCAATCAACAACGGCGACTCGGTGCGAATCAACCTCCGGTGTACGGCGATCGGCCGGATCATGGCACCCAGCCCCACTATCAGGCCGACGTTTGCGATTGTGGAGCCCATGATATTGCCGATCGCAAGTCCGGATTCGCCCCGAAGCGCGGCAGCGCTGGACACTACGAGCTCGGGCGCGGAGGTACCGAACGCCACGATCGTGAGCCCGACCATCAACGGGCTCACTCCTTTCTGCGCCGCGACCCGCGCCGCGCCCGTAACGAGCCAGTCGGCCCCCAGGGTCAGGGACGTGAGCCCGATCGCAAACAGGACCAACTGATCGGTCACCAAGTGTGGTCCGATCCGACGGTCCGGTCCAGGATCGAGTGAGGATATCGTGTGGAAAACTCCCCGAGCCCCGGATGTTTCGATTCTACGCCGCGATAGCTGCACGCAACTCGAAGTGACCGCTGCTCAAGCACCGTAACACAGTCTGTTATAAGTCGTTACGGTATCCACGTATGATCTTTCAGGCAGTCTGGGGTGCACCGCTCTGCGTCTTCTCCGCCACTTTGGCACGCCCATCAGGTTTGTGTTGAATGTTCGCGCCCATGTGGAGTGAACCGTCGATCTGGCCGCCTTCTTCCAGCTTGACCCGCCGGCTCCTGATATCTCCCTGAATCCGACAGGACGCCTGGAGCTCCACCCGGCTTTCAGCGGTCACGCTTCCGTTGACCCGTCCCGCCACGATCGCGTCCTGGGTGGTGATGTCGCCGACGACGATCCCCTCCTTGCCCACCACGACACTCTTCGCGGCCTTCACTGAACCCTCAATGGCCCCTTCCACCCGGATCGTACCATCGCTCTCGCAGTCGCCGGTGATCTTCATCCCCGGCCCGATGATCGACACGACATCCCCGAGCTCGCGAGGTGCACCGTTCCCAAGGCTTTTCGTCATCACGGCAGTCCTCCCTGTTGTTAACGATCAGAGCCGGCCCGACACCCAGGGCAGCGGGTCAACCGGCTCACCGTCCTGCTCGATCTCAAGGTGCAAGTGCGGTGCCGTCGAGCGACCGGTATTCCCGGACAGGGCAATCACTTCGCCCGCCCCGACGGAGTCACCTTCCGCCACGAACACCCACGACGCGTGCGCGTACAGCGAACGCAGGCCGTCGCCGTGCGAAATGCGGACGAAACGTCCGTATTCCCGGCCCTCTCCTGCTTCTTCTACGACTCCCGCTCCGGCGGCCCGGATATACGAACCGGATGGAACCGCAATGTCGAGTCCGATATGTCCCCCGTCGCCGAGCGCCGAGGTGTCACCGAACGCCCGAGTGACGAAACCGGGCTCCACGAGCGGCCACAGTCGCGGTCCGGGCTTACCATTGGTCTCGCGCCGTACGCTGTCCGCTCCCGGGTGTTCCGCAGAGCCGAGCGCCGGGAGGAGAATATCTCCGGCAGATGGCTCGACTTCGCCACTCATCACCCCCCGAAGCTGCATGTACGAAGTCTCCATCTGCTCCAGGGCGGTTGCGAGCTCCTTTACCTTCTCCGACTCCCGACGCAGCGAGTCCATTCGCTGTTCGAGTTCCGCGACTCGTGCCGGTGTCTGGAGGTCTGAGGTCCAGCGGCCTGCCGTGAACGCTCCGACCAGGCCCAGTGCAATCAGCGCGCCCAGGGCGATCAGCCACGCCACGGTCAGCGCAAATCGGTGCGAGTGCGCCTCGCCTTCCCGGATCAGCAGAACCGTCCACCGTCCCCCCGGAGCGTTCATTCGTCCTCGAACAACTCTTTGGACTCGCGGGCTTCGAGCAGGCGTCGGATGATCCGTTCGAAGTCCTCCCCGTCATGGAACGGGATCCGGATCTCACCGGCGGACTTGCTTCGCAGACGAACTGTCACTGCCGTCCCGAAGTAGCGGGCCAGTGCCATCTCGGTGCGTCTGGCGACCGGGTCGTCCCGCTTCGTCCGCACTCTTCCCGTGCTTCCCGGCTTCTGTCCTGACCCGCTCCGGGCCCTCCGCTCGGCCTCTCGCACCGACAGGCCACTCTTCGCGATCTCCTGCGCGAGGCGAATCCGGTCGGGGACTGACTCGAGGGACAGCACCGCACGGGCATGGCCGGCGCTCAGGGAGCCGGACCCCACCATGTCCTGCACTTCCTGCGGAAGAGTCAGCAGCCGGAGGCTGTTGGCCACCGTCGAGCGGTTGCGTCCGACGCGACTCGCAACCTGGTTCTGCGTGAGTCCAAAACCGTCGATCAGTTGCTGATACGCGATGGCTTCCTCGATCGCGTTCAGTTCCTCGCGTTGCAGGTTCTCGACCAGGGCCAGCAGCAGCATCTGTTCGTCGCTGAGTTCGCGAACAATCGCCGGTGCGGAATCGCGCTTGAGGCCAGAAAGGGCTCGAAACCGGCGTTCTCCCGCCACGAGCTCGAATCCGTCCCCCGCCACGCGAACCACCAGAGGCTGCAGCAGACCGTTCTCACGAATCGAGGCCTGGAGTTCTGCCAGCGCCGCCTTGTCGAAATCGCGCCGAGGCTGGAATGGGTTCGGTCGGACACGCCGGAGCTCGATCTCGCGGACGGGAAGGTCACCCTCCACCTGCTCCTCGAGCATATCCCCCAGTAGCGCACCGAGTCCGCGTCCGAGTCGATTCTTCGATTCAGGCAACTCCAGCCCTCCGTTTCCGCGTATCCCGCCGGACGATTTCCGATGCCAGGCTCAGGTATCCCCTGGCGCCGGTCGACAGAACGTCATACAGAGCGATCGGCTGTCCGAAGCTCGGAGCTTCAGCCAGGCGGACGTTCCTCGGAATCGCCGTTCGAAACACCTTCGCTCCGAAGTACTCTTCCGCCTCGCCCTTTACCTGCTTCGAGAGGTTAAGTCGGGAATCGAACATCGTGAGCAAAACGCCCTCTATCCCCAGCTCCCGGTTCATGTTTCGCTGAACGATACGAACCGTGTTCAGCAGCTGACTCAGCCCTTCGAGCGCGTAGAATTCGCACTGAATCGGGATCAACACCGAATCGGACGCCACGAGGGCGTTCAGCGTCAACAGGCCGAGCGATGGGGGTGAGTCGATGAGAATGTAGTCATACTGGTCGCGAATCGGCTCGAGCACGCCCCGGAGAATTCTCTCCCGGTTCGGGCGTTCAATGAGCTCGATTTCCGCTCCCGCCAGGTCCCGGCTCGCGGGAACGACGTCGAGCATTGGAAAATGGACGCTCTGGCGGAGGGCCTCCTCCACTGGCACATCGTTGATCAAGCAGTCGTAAACATCGGGAAGCTCGGGATCCTGTGGAATCCCCAGTCCGCTAGTGGCGTTCGATTGCGGGTCTGAATCGACGATCAGGGTGCGCTTCTCCGCAACTGCCAACGATGCGCCGAGATTAATGGCGGTCGTCGTCTTGCCGACGCCGCCCTTTTGATTCGCGATGGCGATGACACGTCCCATCGGCGCGTCGCAGCTCCTCGTTCGAGATAGGATCGTTTGTGCCGTAGCAACGTCCGGTGGGATCGTCGCCCCGCGGTCCTCACACCCCTCCGAGTGAGCACATCGAACCGCGCCCTCCCAGTAGGGCCGGGAATATACACGCGCCGCAGCGGGACGCCAAGAAACTCCTGGATGTTGCACGTGCAACAGGGGAGGGCGGGGTAAGGGTTCGGCTCAATCCCCCCGGATTACCGTTTCACGTGCAACACCGGGCGACGATCGCTTCCGGAGCTCAACCAGGAGATTCTGCAGGTCGGAAGGCGAGATTCCCGGGATTCGGGCCGCCTGTCCGAGGCTCGCCGGACGCACGCGATCCAGTTTCTGCCTCGCCTCCCTCGAGACCGACGCGAACTCAAGGTACTTCGCGTCCGGCGGCAGAGGGTGTTCCTCGCGCATCTTCAACGACTCGGCCCTTTCCCGATCTCTCCGGATATAGCCCGCGTACTTGGTCTCCATCTCAACTGTCGTGCGTGCGTCCCGGTCGAAGTCGGGGCTGTCGAGCGGTCCATCCGCGGCCAGCAGTGACTCCAGAGTGACCTCAGGCCGCCGCAGCAGTCTCGCGAGTGGCTGTGTCTCCGGGATCGCGGTGCCCCCGCGCGACTTCAGCCAACCGTTCAATTCCTCCGGGCGTACTCGGGTCTCCCTGACCCAGCGACGGGTCCGTTCCAGGTGCTCGAGATGGTGCTCGAGCACCTCCCGCTCGGCGTCTGTCAGCAGACCAAGCCGCTCGGCCACCGGACCGAGGCGCGACAGGCAGTTATCCTGCCTCAGAGTCAGCCGGAATTCTGCTCTCGACGTAAACAGTCGGTACGGTTCGTCGACGCCCCTGGTCACTAGATCATCCACCAATACGCCAAGAAACGCTTCGTCGCGCGCCGGAACCCATGCGTCCCGTCCAAGCGTGGCGAGGCCGGCATTGATTCCGGCAACGACCCCCTGCCCGGCGGCCTCCTCGTAGCCCGTCGTTCCGTTCACCTGGCCGGCGAGCCACAAGCCCGGCAAATCCGGCAACGCCAGTGAAGTCGTGAGCCTGTCGGGGGAAAAGTAGTCGTACTCGATCGCATAGCCCGGCTGCGTCATATGCGCTGACTCGAGACCCGGAACTGCCTGCAAGAACTCCCGTTGCACATCCGGCGGCAACGAAGTCGAGAGTCCGTTCACGTACAATTCGCTCGTTTCGAGTCCCTCCGGCTCCAGGAACACCTGGTGCCGTTCGGCTCCGGGAAACTTCACTACTTTGTCCTCGATCGACGGGCAGTACCTCGGGCCCAATGACGAGATCGCCCCGCCATACAGCGCGGAACTCTCGAGGTTATCCTCCACGATCGCCTTGACTTCCGGGCCCGCACTGCCGATCCAGCAGGGGAGAGAGGGAAGTCCGGCGGGGCGTTCCCAGTGCGAGAACCGCGCTGCGCAACTCTCTCCGTCCTGACGCTCGAAACGGGAATAGTCCACCGTGCGACCGTCGATCCTGGGAGGAGTCCCGGTCTTGAACCGCTCGGCGCGAAGCCCGAGGTTTTCGAGTTGCTCCGCGAGATGCACCGTCGGAGGGTCGCCGGCCCGGCCTGCACCGATCCGGACCTCCGGGCCGAGATGGATAGTCCCACGCAGAAATGTCCCGGCTGTAAGCACGACAGCCTGAGAACGGAAGGTGCTGCCATCGGACGTAATCACGCCCGAGACTCTGCCGCCCTCGATCAGCAATGCATCGACCGTGGCTTGAAACAGGTCGAGCGACTCCCGCTCCTCGAGCTGACGCCTGACCTCCCGGGGGTAGAGGCCCCGGTCGCACTGGGCCCTGGGGGACCACACAGCCGGGCCCTTCGACTGGTTGAGCATCCGGAAATGCAGCGTTGACCGGTCGACTGCGCGCCCCATGACTCCGCCCAGTGCGTCCACCTCCCGGGCCACGGTCCCTTTTGCCACCCCACCGACCGCCGGATTGCACGACATCTGCCCGATCCGGGCGAGAAACGAGGTGACAAGCAACGTCCGAACACCCAGCCGGGCCGCCGCGTTTGCCGCCTCACCCCCGGCGTGTCCTCCTCCGATCACGATGACGTCATACTTCATCCCGTCGCGCGCCCCTTGCCCTGCATTCCAGGTTGATCATCATACCCGGTCGCGAACATAAGGAGATGCCCGCCTTGCACCAAACCAGTCAGCCACGAGTCGACTATCGTGTCATCGGCAGAGTCCAGGGAGTGGGATACCGATGGTGGGCGGTGCGGACGGCTGAGCGCCTCGGCCTCCGGGGGACGGTCCGAAATCTCCCGGATGGCTCGGTGGAAGTACGGGCCACGGGAACGGCCGACGCGCTGAGAGCGTTCGCCTCCGCGCTGCTCCAGGGCCCGACGCACGCCACGGTGCATTCCGTAGAGCCGATTCCAGCTTCAGGCCCGTTGCCCACAGAATTCCGGGCCGAACGATAGCGGCACCTTTTCCGATGTTCGGTGTATCCGCGTGCGTCCGACTAACTTCCAGTGGCTTCTCGAGGATCGTATAATGATAGAGCTTCCCGACGTCGAGCGAATGATCGACGCCTTCGCCGGGTACGCGACCGGCAAGACGGTGTCGGCCGTACTGATTGATAACGAAGAGTCCGTCAATATCGACCCTGAGTTGACCGAGGAGAAGATCCGCGGTCATGCAATCGATTCCGTCGAGCGTCACGGACGTTACGTGGTCGTTCGCTTCCGCTCCGGTGCGAACCTGGTGTTCCACATGGGAAGCGAAGGGCGGATCTTCCTGGAATCCCAGACTACTCCGCCGGATGACGACAGTCGGATCCGGCTGCAGTTCGCTGCTGGCCGGGAGTTGCGGTACGCGGCCCCCGGAGACGAGGGCGAGATTCACCTGGTGGACGGTGAAGATTTCAGCGGACTCGGCACGTTCGAGAAGCTCGGTCTCGACCCGCTCAGCGAGGACTTAACCGCCGAGATTTTCGTCCGTCTTGCCGGCGCGAATCCCCGTACGTCGCTCAAGGGCATCCTGATGAACCAGGAAATCGTAGCGGGGATCGGCAACGAGTACGCGGACGAGATCTGCTTTCAGGCTGGATATCGGCCTGATCTGAAGAGCGCGGACATGTCCGTCGAGCAGCTTGGCCGGGTACATACCTACCTGAAACGGGTGCTGCGCAGGGCAACACTTCATTGGCAAGCTGCCCATGCGGACCCGGGCTGGCTGATCAACCGCCGGTCGCCCGGCAAAGAGTGCCCCCGGTGCTCCAGCAAGCTGAAGTCGATGAGCGTCGCAGGTCGGAAGACCTACCTGTGCCCGCGCTGTCAGCGCATGGCCTGACCGCTCAGCGGTCTGACCAGTTCGCTTGATCCGGCCGGGAGTGGTGCGACTGGCGCCGCCCCCGCCCGGTTCCGTTATTCATTTCCCGACGCAGAAGCTGCTGAACACGGTGTCCAACAGGTCTTCGGTCGTGATCACGCCCAGCAGTTCTTCGAGCCGGAGATTCGCGTCCTGCAGATGGGTGGCGGTGATCTCCGGCGGCAGCTTCCGAATCCGAGCCGCTTCGAATGCCCCTACCTCCGCCCGCGCCGCCTCCAGGGCTCTCACGTGACGCCGTCGCGTGACGAGTGGTGCCTCCACTTCCGAGCGGAGGCCCGAGTATGCCGACTCCAGCAGCAGCCCCCGAAGCTCAGTCACCCCCGTCCCGTCCACAGATGAGAGCCGGACCTCGCAGATCTGTCCATTCGCGGCCGGGCCGGGTTCGGACCCCGAGTCCTCGTGCCTGTCCGCTTTCGTCCGAACGAGTATCGTCCGACTCTCCTCACGACGCCGAGAAATACTCGACAGGAACTCCCTCTCCTCGCGATCCAGCGGACGCCCGTCCTCTACGCAGAACAGCACGATCTCCGCTCGGCCCAGATAGCTCCTCGCGACCTCGATCCCGAGCTGCTCGACGGCGTCGGCTTCATCCCGCAGACCAGCCGTGTCGACGAGCCGGAACGGGTACCCCTCGACTCCAACGATCGCTTCGATCGCATCGCGCGTTGTCCCCGGGTGCTCCGTGACGATGGCTCGCTCAAATCCCACTAACACGTTGAACAGACTCGACTTGCCAGCATTCGGACGGCCCGCGATCACGGTCAGCGCCCCCTCGCGGAGCATTTCCCCTTCCGGCACCAGCGCGAGCAGGCCGTCGAGCTCGCCGGCCAGCGTGACGATGGCAGCATCGAGCCGGGCCGGGTCGAGCGGGCCGTCATCTTCGTCCGGGAAGTCGATGTCGTATGCGATGAGCGCCTGGGCCTCGATCAGTTGCGTCCGCAACATCTCGATCCGACTTGAGAGTCCGCGCTCAAGTTGCTGCAGGGCAACGCGCGCCAGGGCCGGGGATGCAGCCTCGATCAGGTCGGCGGTAGCCTCAGCCTGCAGCAGATCTATCCGGCCGTTGAGATATGCACGCCGAGTGTACTCTCCGGGCTCCGCCGGGCGGGCCCCGCCGGCCAGAACAGCATCCAGCACCAGTTGTGGGATGAGCGCTCCGCCGTGGGAGCTGATCTCGAGCAGGTCCTCCCCGGTGTAGGAGCCCGGGCCCGGGAACAGCGTTGCCACGACCCGGTCCACACTTCCCCCGTCATCGGGGTGCTCCAGTCGGCGCAGGCTTGCGCGGCGTGGTTCGAGATTCCCCAGGCCGAGCCTGGCCGCGATCTGCTGTACATCCGGCCCGGACACGCGTATCACGGCGATCGCACCCCGGCCGGGCGCCGTGGCGATCGCCGCGATCGTGTCGCGCGACCGTTCTCTATCTGTGGAACGACTCTTCAGTCTCACGCTCGCCGCCCGGAAATCAGTCGACGCCGCGCTTGCCTCGGCCGCTTTTCTTCTTCCCCTTACCGTCGTCCGGGCGGGAGGAAGCCATCCGGGAACGCGCCGCCTGCCGCTCTCTGGACAGGTAGAGCTGCTGCGGAAGCGAGGCGATGTTGCTCGTCGTGTAGTACAGGTTCAAGCCCGACGGGAACGAGGCGAACATCACGGTGAATACGACCGGCAGGACGTAGACCATCATCTTCATTTGCGGGTTCGGGTCCATTCCGCGCTGTCCGATCCAGGACAGGAGGAACATCGACACACCCATCAGCAACGGGATGATGAACAGCGGATCCTTGAGCGACAGGTCCGGCAGCCACAGGAAGGGTACGCCCCGGAACTCGATTGTGCCCTGGAACACGAAGAACAGGGTGAACAGGATCGGCATCGGGACCATCATCGGAAGACAGCCCGCGAGCGGATTGACTCCGTGTTCCTTGTACAGCTTCATCGTCTCGGTCTGCAGCTTCTGCGGCTCTTCCTTGTACTTCTCCTGCAACTCCTTCATCAGGGGCTGCACCTGCATCTGGGCCATCTGCGCCCGCATGGACTTCTGGTACAGCGGAAACAGAACGACCCGCATCATCACGCCGAACAGGATGAGCACCCACCCATAGGCTAGATTCAGTGTCTCGTGCATCCAGCCCAGGATCAGCATCACGATGCCGACGAGCGGACGGATGATCGGTCGCAACCAACGCCAGCCGTACGGATTCACACCCTCGAGGTCCTGCCCGACGGCCTCGAGGCGGCTGTATACCTGCGGCCCAATGTATGCTTCAAACTGGAACCCGGCGCTGCCGGCGGGAACCGGAAGGGAGGTCAGGGTCCCGACCGAGTGCTCCTCCTGCCTGCCTGTCCCGATCAGCCCTCCAAACTGTGGACCCTCCTCCGGCGCCAGGTAGGCAACCAGGAAGTACTTGTTCTTGACGGCCACCCAGTTGAACGGTCCACCTTCGGCTGTCATCACCTCCGCCGGCGCGATCTTGTCAAACTGGACGCTTTCGATTCCGCCCGCCTGCCCGTTCGTGACGAGCGCGAGCTGCTTGAAGTCCTCTTCCGAGTCCTTTTCGTTCGTCGGCAGACCACTCCCGAGGGAAGTCAGGACCGACCACCCCTGGTCTCCAAGCCCCTCGAGACGGCCCTCCACCTCTACCAGGTAGCTGTCTGGACGGAATCGATATACGACAACGAAACGAAGCTCCGATCCGGGAAACTCATATGTCATTCGCAGGGAATCGGATTCCGTCTGCTCGCCGAGCGTGATCTCCCTCCGGTCCGCCGTAAACAGCCGGTCCACGAGCGACGCAGTATCGCCTCCGGCCGCCACCCTGTACCCGAACAGGCGATCGTCCGGTCGAACCAGCTCGACTCGATCGTCGCCAGTCGCTCTTTCGGCATAGGAATTGTATTCGAGCAGGCGCGCACCGATGAGAGAGGCGCCGAGCGTCGAGAAGCGAAATTCATACAGGTCGCTGCGGACGACGATCGTGTCGCCCTGAATCGTCGGCGCCGCGCCCGGAAGAAGAACGTTCTCAGCCGAATCGACCGACAACGACGGTTCTGTCACCGCCGGCAGGTCGCGGTCGCCGGATTCACCTTGCTGGTCCTGCACCAGCGAGTCCATGTCTGCCGGCTCCACCACGGGCGGAGTACGCACGGGCGGAAACAGAATATTCGTCAGGAATATCACCGCGACCGTCAGCACCACGGCGAGAACGACACGTTTCTCCATCTAGGGGCCGGTTCTTTCCAGTTCTGGTTCAGGTCGTCCGGCATCGGGCACTGGATCAGGTCCAAACCCCCCGAACGGGTGACACCGGGCAATACGACGAGCCGCGAGCCACAATCCGCGACCCGGCCCATGTCGCTCGATCGCGATCCGGGCGTATTCCGAACAGCTCGGGTCGTACCGACAGGCGGACGGAAGCAGCGGCGACACGCCGGCCTGATACAGTCGGATCATGCCGATCATCGCTCGGCTCAACATGTGGGAATCTCGAGGCATGCCATCAACCGGTCACGGAGCTCGGTGTAGCTGCTCTCGTAAGCACCCGGTTGCGCTCGGACCACGAGGTCTCCTTGAGTGGCGACGGGGAGCCAGCAGAGGCGGATAATCTCCCGCAGCCGTCGCTTGAGACGATTCCGTTCCACTGCCGATCGTCCGTGACGAGGCACTACGATAGCCACACGTGGCCAGGCATCATGTCCGGTCCCGAGGAAGACATCGAGCGGACCGCACCGTTCACGGCGACCAGTTCGGAACACATTCCGGATCTCGCTGGACCGCCGAAGCCGGCTTGCGCGTGGGAACGGACGTCTGTCCGACACGGGCCTGGGCGCCCGCCCGCGGCTCAGCGGCGGTGCTTGCGGTGGACTTCGTCGCTGACCGTAAGGGAATGACGACCCCGGCGTCGGCGACGCGCGAGAACGTTCCGTCCGGCCTTGGTCTTCATGCGCGCGCGGAACCCATGGTCCTTTACGCGCTTCCTCCTGCTCGGATTTCTATACGTCGGTTGCATTTTCTCGTCATCTCCGTTCGTCCTATCGTTCAAAAATAGCCCTTGAGACTAGGCAGTTACGGTGTTTCTGTCAAACTTGTTTCTGGGTCGGTCCGGATACGTTGACAGTGTGGAAAACTTCTTGTAGCATCCCTGCCCCGCTCCCGTCAGGGGCGTATCCGTTTCCTCTTCCGGTCTACTTGCGATGGAATTGACGGCCGCCGAAGCCTGGTCCTCAATCACCTCTGCGGCTCGCGAGGTGCTTCCGGAGCAGACCTTCCGCACTTGGCTGACGTCCACGGAGGCTGTCGCGTTGTCCGATGATACCCTGGTGGTCGCGGCGCCTACCCGGTTCGCCGTCGAGTGGATCGAAGACAAATACGGCGACCTGCTCCGTGACCTCGCCCGGCGTGAGCTCGGCCGATCGGTCCACATTCAGTTCGAGCACAGCGGATCGGCCGATCGCCTCGTGTTTCCCGATCTCGGCGGTGCGGGACAGGCGGATGAGGCGACGGCCCCCGAAGCTCCGTATCCGGTTCCCGCCCCGTCGCGCCCACGAGTGCCCGACGAGGATGCCGCGCGGGCATCGGGCCTGAATCCCCGATATAGTTTCGAGAGGTTCGTCGTAGGTGCGAACAGCCAGCTCGCGGCGGCGGCATGCCGGGGCGTGGCCGACAGCCCGGCGCAGTTGTACAACCCACTGTTCATCTATGGCGACACTGGGCTCGGAAAGACCCACCTGATGCACGCCGTCGGGCACGCGATCCTGTCAGGAAACCCGTCAGCCAGGATCGCTTACGTCCCGTCCGAGCAATTCACGAACGAGATGATCGCCGCGATCCAGAGCGGCCGGACTCCGGAATTCCGGCAGCGGTATCGCCAGATCGACGTTCTCCTGGTCGACGACGTGCACTTTCTGCGAAATAAAGAAGGTACGCAGGAAGAGTTCTTCCACACCTTCAACTCCCTTTATGACGCGCACAAGCAGATCGTCATCACCAGCGACCGCCCGCCGCAGGAGATTCCGGGCCTGCAGGAACGCCTCGTATCCCGGTTTGAGTGGGGCCTCGTCACCGATATCAAACCGCCGGATTTCGAAACTCGCGTCGCAATCCTTCGAAAGAAGGCCGCCGAAGACCGTCTGGTAATCGAAGATGCCGTGATCGAATTCATTGCCCGCAATCGCAAGACATCGGTCCGACAGCTCGAGGGAGCCGTGATCAAACTCCTGGCGTAC
>JBDGUZ010000040.1:0-14605 GCA_039585915.1 Gemmatimonadota bacterium | reverse complement strand
GATCAGAGGCACGTCGATGCCCGCGTCTCGGGTGAGCGGAGTCTCCATACGCCTAGCCCGACCCAACGAGTCCCGGCACCGGATCGGCACCGCTGGAGTCCACCGCTCCGATTCGCCAGCGGACCCTGACTTCGGCGACGAGGTCCTGTTCCGCATCCCGGATGACGGCCGTGGCAAGCGATTCTACATCATCCTCCGACAGGCTGTCGATCGCCGGGGCGACCGCCTGGCCTTCCGCGGTCAGCAGGCCGCGCGCCTTCTTGTGGAACTCCACCTCGAGCGCGACGACGATCCCACGGATTCCGGAGGGCAGGACCGTCAGCATGGCGAGGCCGCTGGACAGTTCTCCGAGGTTCGTCAGGGCAATCGCGTGGACCGATCGGAGGTGGTTTCTGACCGAGCGCCGGTCGACGAGGGTTACGACCGTCCGGCCAGGTTCCAGCTTCTGCACAACCGCGCGGATCGAGCCCGTGTAGGGTGCGCGACGACTTATGAACAGCGAGAACAGGCGCTTTCCGCCCGGCAGCGAGCGGAGCCGCTCCCAGCTCCGAAGAAGCTCGGCACCCGGCCCCTCCAGACTCAGGGCGCGCCCGCGATTCCCAGGGGCGGACCGTCCGGGTGGAGCTCGCAGTCCGGCGGCTGCTCGACCGTATACACTATGGAGGCCAGCTTCCAGCCCCGATCCGTACGGATGAGCTGAAATGCATCGTGCCCGCAATGGCTGAAGCTGGCGTCGATATAGAAGTCATACGGCGCCCAGGCGATGGCCACCCCTCCATCCACCCGGACCTCCGGATCCCAGATTCTCTCCTCCATCGGGACGGTCACCGCCGCGATCGAGTTAATGGACTCCTCGAGCGTCCGGACCAGGGTCGTTGGCTCTCCGTCCCGTTCCGTTACCGAGATGACGGTGGCGGCAGGCAGGAACAGTTCTCGGTGAGCAGCCACGTTCCGGTCGCCAAGTGTGGACAGGGCCGCCCGGATCGTGACGAGCACCTCCGCTCTCGAGACTAGATAATGCGCCTCGGGATCGGAGCGCGGGTCCTGCGCCGTCAGCGCGCCGGCAGGCGCCAGGCCGCCGAGGAGTCCCGTGATGCACAGCACCCGGGCGCGACCGGCCATACTACTAATCATGGCGCCAGCGCTCGTGTGCGGATCTCTTCCGTAACCCGCAAGATGAAGTCATCGAGCGGCATCACGACCTGCTTGGTGTCCGCGCCATGTGCGCGCACCGCTACCGTACCGGCTTCGAGCTCGCGGTCACCCACGACCAGCAGATAAGGGATCTTCTGCATCTCTCCTTCCCGGACTCGATAACTCAGAGTATCGGACCTCTCGTCGAGCTCGGCATTCAGCCCTGCTGCCCGGAGCATCTTCACGACGGCGGCGGCCCCTTCGGCGTGCCCGTCAGTGATCGGGAGCACGCGAACCTGGACGGGGGCGAGCCACACCGGGAACGCCCCGGCGAAGTGCTCGATCAGAAAGCCCGTGAACCGCTCCAGCGTACCGAAGATCGCCCTGTGGATCATGACCGGCCGGTGGGGCTTGTTGTCCTGGCCGACGTACTCGAGCTCAAATCGCTCCGGAAGGTTGAAGTCGAGCTGTATCGTGGCACCCTGCCACTCCCTGCCGATCGCGTCCTTGAACTTGACGTCGATCTTCGGACCGTAGAACGCCCCGCCGCCCTCGTCGATTCCGTACTCGCGCCCCAGCCTGTCGAGCGCATCGCGCAGCGCCGTTTCCGCACGATCCCAGTTCGCATCGTCACCGATCCGCTTCTCGGGCCGGGTGGACAGGTCGAGCCGGTACTCCAGCCCGAGCGTACCCATCACCACATCGATTAGGTCGACGCAGGTGAAGATCTCGTCTTCCACCTGGTCCGGTGTGCAGAAGATGTGTCCATCGTCCATCGTCAGCATCCGGACGCGCAGCAGCCCGTGCAGCGTGCCCGAGCGCTCATACCGGTACACGTTCGCGATCTCCGACAGGCGCAGCGGAAGATCCCTGTAGCTCCGCGGACGCGCCGAGTAGATCATCGTGTGTCCCGGGCAGTTCATCGGCTTCACCCGGAATGCCTCTCCGTCGCCCTCCATGCTCGGATACATGTTCTCCGCGTACGTCGGCAGATGCCCTGACCGCTTGAACAGGGCCTCGCTGGTCACGTGCGGCGTAAACACGAACTCGTAGTCCCGCTCGGTCAGCAAATCCTCGATCCAGCGCCGGAGCCGCATCTGTATGCGAGCGCCCTTCGGATGCCATGCGACGAGCCCGGGCCCGAACTCTGCCTCGAAGCTGAACAGATCCAGTGCCTGGCCGATCTTCCTGTGGTCCCTCTTTTTCGCCTCTTCCAGCCGGTGCAGATGTTCTTCCAGCCTCTTCGCATCGTAGAATGCGGTACCGTAGATGCGCTGTAACATCTGGCGCGTCTCGTCACCCCTCCAATAAGCACCCGCCCCCGAGAGCAGCTTGAAGTGCTTGATCTCGTCGGTCGCCGGTACGTGAGGTCCCCGGCAGAGGTCGGTGAACGGTCCGTCGGTGTACGCCGAGATCGTTTCGTCCTCGGGAATCTCTGCGAGGCGCTCGAGCTTCAACGGATCGTCCGCGAACATCTCTTTCGCTTGGGAACGCGACAACTCACGACGCTCGAAGCCGAAGCTGGACTTCGCCACTTCCGCCATCTTCTTCTCTATCGCCTCGAGATCCTCTGGCGTGAACGGTCGGGGAACGTCGAAGTCGTAGTAGAACCCGTTCTCGATCGGAGGACCGAACCCGATTCCCGCGTCGGGAAACAACTCCCGGACCGCGGTCGCGAGGACGTGAGCCGTAGAATGACGAAGAGCGTACAACGCCTCCTCACTGTCGTCGGTACGGGTGACGATCGACACGGCGTCCCCGTCGGTCAGTGGCCGGTCCAGGTCGCGCAATTCGCCATCGACTGTTACTGCCACGGCCGCGCGCGCGAGTCCTGGGCCGATCGAGGCTGCGAGGTCGGCTCCGGTCGATGCGACAGGCAGCTGCTTGTCGGAACCATCGGGAAGTCGAACGGAAATCATCTGGTCGCTCATCGGCATACCCGTCGATGGCAGGAATTGAATTGTGCCCGATCGGCGCATTTCAAGGCGCCCCGGGCCGAGGAAGCCGGAAGCTAGGACTGGCCGCGACGGGATGCCAGCCGGCGCCGGTACTTCAGCCTTCCAGTATCTCCAGTCGGTCGGGACCGTTCGGAACGACGCACAGGAATTCGAACGGCTCCTTGCCGATCGCCTCGTAGGAGTGCGGCACCCCGGCGGGTATCAGCACCACGTCGTCTGAGGTGACCGCGAACGTCTCGCTTCCGATCCGGACCCGGGCTCGGCCCCCCAGCACGTATTGCTCGTGCTCGACCGTGTTCGTATGCATCGGCATGAAGCCGCCCGGCTCGATGCGGAACTTCCGAAGCTGAAAGTTCGGGCCCTCGTCAGGCCCGATCAGGACCTGCCGCACGGTATCCCGACCAGCGCCGACCGTTTCCTCCTGTACGTCGTCAGCCTGTCGCACGAAATGCATCGTCTCGACCTCCTCGTTTGCTGTCCTCACGATCCCGGCGATTTCAAAATCCCCCAGCGCACGATGCTCCGGCCGTCGTCGCGGGTCGTGACCCAGACTTTCGAGCCCGAGGCTTCCCGCATTCGCTCGCTGCCGCCAATCAGCTCCACGTTTCGCCCGTCCTCCGTCCGCAGCGCGAGATCTCCCTCCTCCAGGTCGAGCATACCAACGAGCGGGCTCAGGCCATCGACCAGAACCAGGTGGTATTGGCCCACCTGAATCGCTTCTGGAGCGTCGTCTCCCGCTGAAATCCCGCGAACCCTGGCCACGGCACCCGCTGCCCTGGCCAGCTCAGCGGCCAGCGGTCCGACGAGGACGATCGAACCATCGTCAGTCTCCAGGCGGGTCTCGACGTTGGGAGCTCCACCTGTCTGTCGAATCGTCCCCTGTGCTACCCGCTCCTCCGGTCCGCCGGATTCGGGCACGGAGGAATTCCCTCCACAGCCAGCCGGACCGAGCGCCGCCGCCATCACCAGAAGACTCGTCAGTCGTTTCATTCTTCGCGTGCTCCGGGTGTTATATCCGCCCTGCTGCGACTGTACGCGAACCAGATGATGAGTACCGCGATCGTCGCCCCGGCGAGGTTCGAGACCAGGTCCCAACCCGTGTTCAGATAGCCTCCGACGTTCGTTTCTGGTACCAGAAGCGTGGCGGCGAACTCGATGACCTCGTTCAGGGCGCCGAACCCCTGCCCCGCCGCCCAGACCAGGACGAGACGGCCGGCGGTCGGCACGGCTTTGATGCCTGAACCGCGCAATGATGACTGCAGCCCGAGCCAGCAGATCCACGTGGTTACGCCGAAGCCGTAGGCATGCACGACCTGATCGTACTT
Source organism: Gemmatimonadota bacterium (assembly GCA_039585915.1). GTDB lineage: Bacteria > Gemmatimonadota > Gemmatimonadetes > Palauibacterales > Palauibacteraceae > Carthagonibacter. The sequence goes on along the minus strand of JBDGUZ010000040.1, from coordinate 10,188 downwards.
CAGGCGATCAGGAATCAGCCACAGGCTGTACAGTACCTGGTTCGGACCGTGGGTCGGCCAGGCCGAGGGAACCGTGATCAACCCTCCCGCCATGTGGGCCAATCCCCAGATGCTCAGGGCCCAGAGGGCGGATTCCGGCAGTCCGATGCCGAAGTGAACGAGGCCGACGACTGCGGCGAGAACGACCATCACGACGATGTAGAACACGAACTCGCTGTTTCCGGTGCTGAACGCTCCCACCGTCGCGACCAGCAGGTAGGCCGCCGTGAACGACGCAACCCGGATCAGTCCGGCTCGGCTTGCGGGCTTCACTTCACTGGCCCGGTCGGCGGCGCCATTCGATTCCTTCTCGGCGTGATTGATCGCACTGGCATCCACTCGCTCGAAAGTCGTTGTTTTGACTACGTGGCGTACCCGCCTGTCAATCGACCCGTCCATCCTAACGGGAATCGGCAGGAGCGAGCCAGAGCCCGGACCGGGGTGTGTACGCTTACGGACGACGCGTGGTTAACCGGCTCTCGTGCTTGCCGCCATGGCACGCCCGCGCGACGAAGAAATCATTCATCACGTCGTGTTCGAGCTGGTACACTGCCACGTCCGCGAATCGGGCCTCGCGCAGCATCTGCTCCGCGAGTTCCCTCCCCCAGCATGTACCCAGTCCGGCTCCATCCCGTGCGAGTGACACTGTCATACAGTGATTGTAGGAGATCGTGTACAGGAACGGGCCGAGCGGGTGATCGACATTGTTCTCAAGGTGGCTCGAGGTTCGGATGTCCTGCATGAGAAACACGCCGTCCGGGCGTAATGCCGCATGGACGTTTCTCAGCACCCGATCCGGCTCGGCCTGGTCGTGGACCACGTCGAACGCCGTGACGAGGTCGAACGCCCCCGGCCGGTCGAACGTCGAGAGATCCAGCGCCTCGAATCGGACATTCCGCAGACCGAGCGTGTGCGCCCGCTCCGTAGCGTCGTCGATCGCTTCGGAGGCAAGATCGAATCCCGTGAACCGGCTGTTCGGATACTCGCTGGCCAGCGCGATAAGCGCTCGGCCCATGCCGCACCCGATGTCAGCCACATCGATCCCGTCGCACAACCGGCCCGGGAGCTCGGAGGCGAGCGGGAGTATGTGATCGAACAGAGCGGCCACGACGGTCTGGCAGCTCTCTTCCGCCATCACCTCGTGAAATCGATCGAAATGGTCGTAGCCGACTCCCCCTCCGTTCCGGAAGCAGTCCACGATCCTGTCTTCCACGGAGGCGATGACGGGGAGAAACTGCGCCGGGACCGCAAGATTGTTCGGCGAGTTCCGGCGCGTGAGCAACGCGGCGTGCTCGGGCGGGAGACGGTACGTCGAGTCGGTCGGCTCATACTCGACCAGCCCGCCGGTGACCATCGCACCGAGCCACTCTCGCACATACCGCTGGTTGAGTCCTGCCTGCTCGGCAATTCTCTCGCTCGTGGCCGGCGGCAGGGTATCGAGCGTGTCGAACAGCCCGGTTCTGTGTCCGATGGACAGTCCCAGGGCCAGGGCGCCGTTGTGCAGGATTTCCGTGAGTCGATTACCGAACGCCTCAACTCTCTCGGTGTCCGCCTGGATTTCCGCCGTGGCGATCATGTCGTGTTCTCCATTCCGGTGCTCGGTTAGCAACTGGTGCCCAGATCGGGCTGTCGGAATGGAATGCGAGGAACCAGCGGTAATTGTGACAGGAGAGTCAGCACCAGACGGCTCGGAACCCCGGTCGGCCTACTCCAGCTCGCCGGTGAGAACCGCCGCGAATCTTGGATCCGATTCCATCAGACGGAGATCCGGCCAGCCGGATGCATGGAGCCAGGGCGCACCATCGAACCCCTGTTGGAACGCGACACTGAGCAATGATACGGCGCGGGCCGGATCGCCCCCGATCGCTGCCACGCGGGCCAACAAGACCGTCCGATCACCGAGCGAGTATTCGAACCCATCCTCCAGGATCTGCTCGGCGACGACCGGGTCGCCCGTCCGGGCCAGTCCCAGGGCGTACAGCCCCCGGTAGGTATTCCGCTCCGGAAACTCTTCGGCGAGATCGGCGAACACGGCTGTCGCCCCGGTCCAGTCTTCGAGATCGTACATGGCCGACCCCAACCAGTAGCGGTGTTGACGGAATCCTGGGCTCTCACGCAGGCGCGCCTCGAGCCACTCGCGGCCGCCTCGCAAGAGATCCAGGCCCTCTGCCGGGTAGCCGTGGGCACGAAGCTCTTCTCCGGCGACCACCATCGCAGCTCCCTGCGACCAGTACGAGCTTGGAGACAGAGCATCCATGCCTGAAATCAGCACCTCGACTTCCTCCACTCGGCCAGCAGCAGCGAGAGCGCGGGCTTCGAGCACGCCGCCGATTCGGCGATCCGGGAACCGCTCGCGTAGTGACCGGGCCGCACCCAGCTCGGAATCGAAGTCGTCGATGAGATGGTAGGCGTGCGAGAGCACTGTCCAGTAGTGAGCCCACCCCTGCAGGGGACCCGTGTCGGGGTCCATAGCTTCGAGAAACTCGATCGCCAGACGGGGTCGGCGGACACCAATCGCTGCGTGCGCCGCGTTGTACGAGGTTCGGGACGCACTGGTGATATCCGCGGCCCGAATCGCTGCCTGGAGCGCAGCGCTGCCATCCGAATCAAGACGAGCCCGGAGATACTGCCAGCGGAGATCCTGCAGTTCGCTGAAGCCGGAGCGCCGCGACTCGAGAACAGCGAGAATGGAATCCGCGCGTACCAGTTCTTCGCGCGTCTGGATGTTCACGAGATTCGTGGCGGCCAGAAGCAGAGCGTCATAGAACTCGGGGTCGAGTTCGAAGGCCCGGAGCAACTCAGGCACCGCGCGCGTGTACTCCCCGGCCAGGTACAGTCCGAGGCCTCGGTCGAATGCCCGATACGCAGCGAACGTAGGCGGCCGACGGGCCAACCCGACGGCAGCCGCCAGCCGCGTGTCTGTCGCGATCGCAATGCTTCCCATCAGTCGATCACGAAGCGCGCGGATCGCGGCCTCGATCGAATCTCGCGGAGCTGAAATGGCGTCCGGAGCGCTCACGACACTACCGTCCCGTGCATCTATGACCTCGGCCCTGAACCGCAATTCGTCGCCGACCTGGTAGAACGAGCCCGTCACGACCGTCGCCGCGCCCGTCTCAGCTGCCAGCGCTGCGACTGGATCGATCGGAATTCCTTCTTCCCGAGCCGCGCGAATCGTTCTGGCGGCCTCCAGCGAACTGGGCCAGGGTACGACGCTCACGACCCCCGTGTGGACGAGCCCTTCGGAAATCCAATCGCCGGCGAGACGCCCCACGACATCGAGGCCCGGGTCGTCCGTCTCGTTCGTGAACGCGGCCACGGCGATTGGCCCGGCGAGCACAGAGCTCACGGGAGCAGCGAACTCCGCCGCGCTCCCGGTTTCCGGTGGTGCCCGCGATCGCCACACGGCAACAGCGGCGATCGTCAACGTTGCCATGACGGCACCTGTAACCATCATGCCACTGCGGCTGCGCCAGCCTGGCCTGCCAGAGGCCCTGGACTCCGTCGAGTCGTATCGCCTGCCCTCGATGACATCGAGGATTTCCTCGGCAGACGACACCCGGCGGGACGGTCGGATCTCGAGGCACCTGCCGACGAGTGCCGCGAGCTCGGGCGGGACATCGTCGCGCGCCAGGCGCAGATCAACCGATACCGACGGACCAACGTCCTGCCCGTCCAGATCGGCGGGCCTGAGCTCGCGCACTGCGCCTGTCAGCATCTCGTGAGCCAGCTGTCCCCAGGCGTAGATGTCCACCCGGTGGTTCGCTTCAGACATCCCGGCAAGCTGCTCCGGCGCCATGTAGCGGGGCGTGCCGATCGCGTCGCCTGTCCGGGTGAGAGGATCATCGCCGCCATCTGCTTCGAAGCTTTTTGCCACCCCGAAGTCGAGCAGGTAGGCGTGATGTCCGGCGACCAGGACATTGGCCGGCTTCAGGTCTCGGTGTACGACACCGGCCGCGTGAGCATGTGTCAGGGCCCGGGCCACATCGCGCAGCAGTGGAACCGCTTCATCGAGCGAGAGCTGGCCGGTGCGACGCAGACGCTGACGAAGCGACTCGCCCTCGACGTGCGGCATGACGTAATAGAGTAGGCCCTCCGCCTCGCCCGAGTCGATCAGTCCTACGATATGGGGATGCGACAGACGTGCAGCGAGTCGGACTTCTCTCGAGAACCGGTCCGAGCTGTAGGCGGCCGCGATCTCCGGTCGCATTACCTTCAGCACCACTCGCCGGTCGTGCTTTCTCTCCCACGCCAGGAACACGACAGCCATTCCGCCCCGCCCGAGCTCACGGACGATCCGGTACCGGCCACCCAGGGCATCGTCGAGGAGACTGGCGAGCTGCTTCCCGTCCAGGTCGGCCGGCCCACCAGGCGTCGGTGTCACGCCCGGGACCGATCGATCGAGAATCCCGTCGACCCGTTCGTGCGCCTGCAGGAGTCCCTCCACTTCGGGCAGTATGGTCGGGTCGGACAGGTCCTGCTGCTCCAGCCAGCGTGTCCGCTCGCCCGGCGGCAGATCGAGCGCCGCCTCGAACAGCTCCGAGATCCGCTTCCAGCGGGCGGGATCGGTCACGCGTCGTCCGTCCCTGCGGCCTCGTCTTCCGGCCCGCTCTCTCCAGCCGCCGCTGAATAGAGCTCTCCGTACAGCCAGGCACGGGCCCGCGTCCAATCCCGTTGAACCGTCCGTCGGGTTACGCCGAGAACCTCACCGACTTCCGAATCCGTCAGCCCGCCGAAAAATCTGAGCTCAACGACCTGCCGGAGGCGAGTATCGATCGCATCCAGCCGATCGAGCGCGTCGTCCAGTGCGAGAAGCTCTTCGGATTCGAGCACCGACAGATCGGGAGACGCGAGCCTACGGCCCGTGAAAGTGGCGGGCTCCACGCCCGCACCGCGCTTGACGGCATCGCGACGCCTTGCATGGTCAACCAGCACCTGGCGCATGGCCCGGGCCGCGACCGCGAGAAAATGCGACCGGTCCTGAACGCCGGCTCCCGGCGACGCAGCGAGCTTCATGTATGCTTCGTTGACGAGCGCTGTGGGCTGCAGCGTATGACCGTCCCGTTCGGCCCGGAGTCGGGCCGCCGCAATGCGTCGCAGTTCCGCGTAGACCAGCTCGTATACTCTGTCGAGAGCGGCCGGCTTGCCATCACGCGCTATCCGAAGCAGGCGCGTGACTTCCCCCACCGTTCGTTCAGCGTCGATTTCGGTCATCTTAACCTGATCTCGCTCGGATTCCGTCAGTCCCGGAACGCCAGAATAGACGAATGGGGCGTCCCCGGCCAACATCCAGGGGAGTCCCGAACCAGGCTCGGATGTCGTGGCAGACTTACGTTCAGAATTCGTAGCCGAGCAGGTCGATCTCTCGAGAGCAGCGCTCGGCGATCACTTCTCTCTCCTCCGGGCCGAGCACTTCCTGGTAGGGACGTCGATCCTTCCGCGAGTCGCTCTTGGCATGTGGCAATTCAAGTGTCCCGTCGAATCCGATGCGTCTACACATGCGGGCGATTTCGTCCGCCAGCTGTTCGTATCGCAGTACGTGGTCCACCACGACCTCGCCGTCGATCGCGTAGAATTCGAGATTAGAGATCGCCCGCTGCTCAACAGTCTGAACGAACTCGAGCATGGATGGGCGGTCATGGTGATCGCGCAGCCTCCACCAATACAGGGATATCGCCCGATCCCACGGATTCCGCTCGACTGCGAACTTGTGGTAGTTGCGCCATATCGACCGGGGGAGCCACGCTCGCACTTCCATTGCATTTACGTGCTCCCAGAATGCTCGTCGTCCACGGCCGTGCCGAATGAGATTCCAATCCTCGAGCCGGTGCCGATAGATGGGCACGTCCGTATTCCTGGGCCCGAGGCCACCGATCTCGTTCCGCTCCCGCTCGTGCCGCTCGTGAAGCGGAGTGATGATATCGTCCTCGCCACAGATCCTGGACAGCGCGAGTTCCAGGCTCGTGCCGCCCGTCTTATGGGACTTCAGGAAGATGAACCGGTGCTTGTGACTGACGATCATCTCACTCCGCTACCATGCGAGGCCGTAGTCCTCTCCGTAGTCGCTCGATCCACCCCACATCGTGCCATGCTCCCGGTCGAACCAGATCGCATTGATCGGTCCCGATGTGCTGGCTGACGTGATCACGTCATACCCCATTCGACGGAGCTCAGCCTGGACCCAGGGCGGCGTGTCCTGGTGGACGAGCAGCCGCCCGGGTCGCGACTCGTGCGAGCCGAACGAAGAGCGGAGCTGGAACGTGTTCACGTTCGGAGCCTCTACCGCCTGCTGCACACTCATTCCGAATTCGACGACGTTCAACAGAAACTGAAGCAAGTTCTGGTCCTGTGTATCGCCGCCCTGGACGGCGAATGAGAGGAACGGGACGCCGTCCTTCAGGGCAAGCCCGGGGGTCAAGGTCACCCGGGGTCGTTTGCCCGGCTCGATCACGTTGTACGGGTTCTGGGCCGAGTCCGTGACGAAGCTCTGTGCACGCTGGCTGAGCCCGATGCCCGTGCGCCCGGCGATGGTGGCTGGAATCCAGCCGCCACTCGGTGTCACGGAGACGACCCAGCCCTCGGAATCTGCAGCCTGGATCGAGGTAGTGCCGAGAAAATGATCTGATATGTCGGGATTATCCTCCGGTCGCATCCCGGACGAGGCGTACGGCAGGCCATCTGTCGGAACAGCTGATATTCCGCCCGGTCCGGGGATCCCGCCGCCGGATCCGGACTCTGTCGCGGGAGGAACGGTGTGCCAGCGTGAGTGCAGGTCGGCGAACGGATTCGTCTCACCCTGAAACGGGTACGGATCACCCGGGCGCGCGTCTGCATCGTTGTGGGCTGGGTCGATCGTCGCCGCCCGCTCCGCCGCATACTCCTTCGACAACAGCCCCTGGATCGGCTCCTCCGGCGGGAAGTACGGGTCCCCGTAGTAGAAGTCCCGGTCCGCAAACGCGAGGTGCATCGCCTGCGCCAGTGTGTGGATGTACCGGGCACTGTTGAATCCCATCGAGACAAGGTCGAACGTCTCGAGGATGTTGAGCGCCTGCAACATCGCGGGACCCTGCGTCCACGTAGTGAGTTTCAGCACATCGATTCCCCGATAACTCGTTCGGACCGGTTCCTCGATCTTGACTTCCCACCGATCGAGGTCCTCGAGCGTGACCAGTCCTCCCTCTTCCGCAGTTCCCCGCACGAGCTCGCGTGCGATGTCACCACGATAAAACAGGTCGTAGGCAGCCTGGATCGCCTGCTCCCTGTCCTCGCCCTGCTCCAGTGCAGATCGCTCGGCCTCCACCAGAGCTCGGAGCGTTCTCGCCAGGTCAGGCTGACGAAAGATCTCGCCGGCCTGCGGCGCTCGAAGCGAGTCCCCGTCCGGGACGAAGAACACCGACCTCGAGTAGGACCAGGACTCGAGGCGCTCCCGGTTGCGAGCGATCGAGCGCGCGGCCTGGGCCTCGATCGGATACCCATCCGCCATCTCGATCGCCGGGGCCAGGACTTCGGCGAGCGACATCGTGCCGTACTCGGCCAGCATCACCATCAGACCGCCGGGCGTGCCGGGCGTGACGGCAGCCAGCGGACCGTATTGTGGCGGAAACTTCATCCCCCGTTCCCGGAAGAACTCGGCGGTAGCCCCTGAGGGTGCCGTGCCAACCGCGTTGATGCCTACAACCGTTTGCGTTCGAGGATCGAAAATCAGGGCCTGTGTCTCACCACCCCACGACAGCACGTCCCACATCGTGGAAGTCGCCGCGAGCATCGCGCACGCCGCATCGACCGCGTTCCCGCCTCGCCCGAATATCAGCGCCCCCGCCGTAGCGCCGAGCGGCTTGCCGGTGATGGCGACCCAGTGACTGCCGTGCAGCACGGGCTTGTTCGTCGCCTGAGCGACTGCGTCGGTCGGACAGAGCGTCAGGCCGAGCGCAATCACGGTGACTATGAGCCCGCGGGACCGGCCGGCCGATACACTGTAAGTCGCCCCGCTCATCTGTCCTCCTCTGCGATCCCCTGAAACACGGCTGCGAGTCCGGCGAGATCGCCGGCGAGCAGGCCCCGCCACGTGTTCTCCCACCGACCGAGACTCAGGACACTCATCTCACTCACGTCGACACCCTCGACATTCGTCCGCATCCGATAGACCACGTGCACCGTGTCGGCTCCTTCGGGCACGGAACCGAGCAGGTCCGCGCGGGCCTCGCGCAGGACGCCCGCCATCGTAGAGTCTGCCGAGACAATCGCCCGCATGAACGCTGCAAAGAATTCCGTGTCAGACAGTTCGGCGAGTTCGGCTGGCGGCGGAAGACCGATGGCATAGATGATCTCGGGCCCGGCGTCCGACGCGAGGACCGGAGAAAAAATCTCGCGAAGCTCGGCAAGAGACGCGGGGTGCATGAGTGACGCCATCCGGTCGAAATCACTGGCCTGCATGGCATCCACGTAGCTTCCCGCCACGGCGATCGGATCATCCTCCGGCGTCTGCGCCGCAACCGGAGGCGCGAGAAGGATCGCAGCCCCAAGACATCCGGCCATGATGTTCAGGTGTCTCATGTTCACCTCGGTATCCATCCAGTCAGTCCTGCTCTTTGATCAGCGTTCCGTCTGCCTGATCCCTATGCCATGCCGTCGTCGCTGCTGGCAGGTGGACCCTCCCTTCCAGCGGTCCAACGGCGACAGCTCCGTTCATGACGAGCTGCAGCGACCTGCCGTCCTGCTCGATACGCAGTCTATTGGGAATGCTGTACAATCGCACACGTTTCCTGGCTCGGCGGCGCTGAACGGATCGCTACTACGTTGCTCCTGTTCCTGATCAGTCCGTCTCAGACCGCAGTCCTCCGGCTGGATGCTCTCCGTGCGGCACATCATTGCACACCGCGACGAGGTCCCGCCTGCCTCGTCCGAATTCGGACCAACCTGACTTCTATTCGTATTGCTATAATATGTAGTATTTTAGTTAGTTTTAACTAACCTTATTTCTGATCTGATCCCCGCAGGGCACTTCACTTGCACGTTCAGACGTCTCGGATCGCAGACAAAGACGCATTCCGGGGGTAGGCAGACATGTTCGAGTCTCGGCACAGGTCTCATCGATGGACGCTCATTGCAGTTCTCCTGTTCGCAGCATGTGACCCTCCGTTCCGTGGGGAAGATATCGTCCTTTCGGTGACAGACGCGGACGCACCGGTCGTCGGTAACGTGGCCCTGACTCCGAACGCGGCCGCCCCCGGCACCGAGATCACGATCGAAGCGACGGCAGACGATGCGGAGTTGGGTGGATCGATCATCGCATCGGCCGAGTGGAGACTGGTACCGGGCACATCTTCAGCTATGGCGGCATCGGACGGCGCTTTCGACGAGGTGAGCGAGCAGATCACCGCCTCATTCCCCGCCCCGGCGACAGACGGAGACTACGACGTCTGCGTCGAGGCAACGGATGAGGCCGGCAACATTGGCGCCGGTCCGTGCGTGACCCTGTCCGTGGTGACTCCGCTGGTTGACTTCGATCTGGACGGATTCGACTCGACAATCGATTGCGATGACGCGGATCCGACGATCAACCCGGGTGCCGAGGATCTGCCGGATGTCGGGTTCGTAGATGCGAACTGCGACGGAATCGACGGTGACGAGACGGATGCGGTATTCGTCAGTGTGTCCGGCAGCGACTCGGCGACGTGCGGACCGATGGTCGAACCGTGTGGCACGGTGCAGTGGGGTGTGGTCCAGGCGAACGCGCTGGGCCTCGGAAATGTCTACGTAGCGGCGGGCGACTACACGGAATCGGTCGCGCTCGCAGACGGCATAGATGTCTATGGTGGCTACGACAGCACTGGATGGAGTCGCAATCCCGCTCAGCACGTCTCGAGGGTCACCGGCGTCGACGGCGCGATCGAGGGCGCTGCGATGACATTGCTCGCGGATGCGATCAGCTCGGCGACGATCGTCGCGGATCTCACACTCGTCGGCCCCGACGCGGCAGGTACATTGCCCGGCGGCCAGGGACGCAGTTCATACGTCGTGGTCGTGCGAAATTCGACCGGTGCGCTCGAGATCAGGGGCAATCTGATTCAGTCCGGGTCTGGAGCCGCTGGTTCCGGCGGTATCGACGGTGTCGCGGCTGGTGGATCTCCGGCAGGCGGTGGAGGCACG
>JBDGUZ010000039.1:6594-30385 GCA_039585915.1 Gemmatimonadota bacterium | reverse complement strand
GTGGTGTTGACCGACTGCCCACCTGGACCTGACGACCGGAACACGTCGATCTTCACGTCGGACGGGTCGATCTCGACGTCCACGTCTTCGGCCTCGGGCAGCACGGCTACGCTCGCGGCCGATGTATGGATCCGCCCTGAGCTCTCGGTCACCGGCACCCGCTGGACCCGGTGAACCCCAGACTCGTAGCGAAGAAATCCGTATGCATCGCGGCCCCGAACCACGAAAACGACCTCTTTGAGGCCTCCCAGCGCGCCTTCACTCGTGGATATGATCTCCACTTTCCAGCCGCGCTCGTCGGCGAAGCGCGAGTACATTCGGTACAGGTCAGCCGCGAACAGGCCCGCTTCGTCCCCCCCCGTCCCGGCACGGATCTCAACCACTGCCGGCCGATTGTCGAGAGGGTCGCGCGGCAGCAGAAGCTCTCGGAGTTCCGTCTCGAGCCGCTCTCTCTCCTCCTGAAGCTCGCTGACCTCCTCGGCCGCCAGCTCGGCCAGTCCCTGGTCATCCTCACCGCTCGCCAGCTCTTCCGCCTGACGCAGCTGATCGAGGAGCCGCAGGTACCTGCGGGCCGGCTCGATGCTCTGGTCGAGTTCTGAATGCGCGCGGGCGGCGTCGCGCAATCGGTTGGGATCGTCGAGAACTTCCGGCCTGGCGAGAAGCGCGCCGAGCTCCTCGTGTCGTGCAAGGAGCTCGGTCACCCGGTCGGACAGGGGTCGTGATCCGGATTTCATCGGAGAATCAGGCCACGCTTCCGAGCGTAGCCTGGTCCGGCAGGCGACGGACGGGGTCCGTCACTCTGATCACGCGTCGGCGGCCGGAGCCTCTTCGGCCTCCACGGGAGCTTCGGTCTGTTCGGAAACGACTTCGGCCTCTTCCGTCACGACCTCCGCCTCTTCGCCAGCGACCTCGGCATCTTCCGTCACGACCTCTGGCTCGACTGGAGCAGACGCGGACGATCCTGGAGTGCCGGCCGAGTACTTCCGACGAAATCGCTCTACGCGGCCCGCAGTGTCAACGAGCTTCTGGCGCCCCGTAAAGAACGGGTGACAGTGGGAGCAGATTTCGACGTGCAACTCTTCGACGGTTGCGTTCGTCTCCGTGACCCGGCCACAGGCGCAGGTGATCTTCGTCGGCATGTATTCTGGATGAATCCCGGTCTTCATCTTCGGTCTCCGGCTCGCGGCCCGTTACACGGGCGCCGGCGGCGCCCGGTTGCTGATTCTGCGACAGCTAGTAAGAATGAGTTGCGAACTGCTTCACGTCAACTGGGGAGCCCGTTGCCGGCTGACTGCGGCAGCCGCTCACGGGCCCCTCTGAGATAGAGGGGAAACGCTGACCATCTGCGGTGTATCGTGGGAGAGCAGCAACGAATCTGAACGTGCCTGGAGGGCGACGACTGAACCTTCATTCCGGTGACGAGGGCAAGACCATGCACCGACAGGGCAGGTGGAAGCAGGCTGTGGCCGTGCTGGCAGCCATCGGAGCGTTCGCCGCGTGTGGCGATGACAGTCCGGTCGGACCGAAGTTCGGTGACCTGGCATTTACTCCGGCAGACACCCTCGTGCTTGGATTCGCACGCGAGGGAACGGCGACATTGTCGAATGTCGGCGCTGTTGATCTGGGGCCAATCATGCTTGGACAGAATCTCGCCGTCGGTAGACCTCCGCTCGAACCGGAGATCTTCTGTGATTTTCGGGCGACCATCGTTCCGAGTCAGATCACATCCCTCTCCCCCGGGGCGAGCGCAAACCTGGACATCTCGGTCGATGACTCCAACGTCAATGTCCAGGAATGTCTGTCGGGCGACTACGACATTCGAGTCCATGCGTCCGTGGACAATCTCATCCTCGGGGCGCTGGATATGATCGTCGCGTGGGAAACACCCCAGTGATTCGTCAGCAGATCCTGGGCAGTTGATCGCCGGGCAGCATGTCCACGACCCGGCTCCCGCCAAGCCCGGTCCGCAGCGTGACCATTCCGGACGGCCCTTCCCTGACTTCGCCGATCAGTGCAGCGCCGCCCCCCGTCGGATGTGCCCGTAGAGCCTTGAGTGCAGCTTCTGCTGCTTCCTCCGCAACGATCGCGACCAGGACTCCCTCGTTGGCCACGTAGAGCGGATCGAGTCCAAGCACCTCGCATGCGGCGGCCACTGGTACCGGAACCGGAATCACCTTACCAGCTAATGAGATCGCGACACCTGACGTAGCCGCAATCTCGTTGAGTGCGCTGGCCAGTCCTCCGCGGGTCGGGTCCCGCAGCGTCCGAACCTGAGCCCCGCAGGCGGCGTAAAGATTCTCGACCAGCGGTCCGAGATGCGCGGTATCACTCTCCACATCGACTTCGAAACCCAGGCCTTCCCGCACGGCCATCACGGCGATTCCGTGCCGGCCGATCGGCCCACTCACGAGCACCGCGTCGCCGGGGCAGGCGCGATCCGGCGCCGGCCGGAAGTCGTCGCGCAACCGCCCGACTCCCGTAGTGTTGATGAACATGCCGTCGGCCTTACCGCGCTCGACGACCTTGGTGTCCCCTGTCACGATGGGAATGCCGGCCTGGCGCGCCGCCTCCGCCATCGACTCGAGCACGCGGTCGAGCAGTGTCAGAGACAGGCCTTCCTCGAGGACGAATCCCGTGCTCAGGCAGACAGGCTCGGCTCCCATCATCGCGACATCATTGAGTGTGCCGTGCACAGCCAGAAGGCCGATGTCACCGCCCGGGAATTCCAGCGGGCTCACGACGAACGTGTCGGTCGAGATCGCCATCCGCTCAGTGCCCAGGTCGACTGCGGCACCATCACCGAGCTGCGCGAGAGCCGGATTCGAAAATCGGGGCAGAAATCGATCACGGATCAGCGCAGCCGAGAGTTTGCCTCCCGAACCGTGTCCGAGAAGGACCCGGTCACCGTCAGCGGCAGGGACCGGACAACTCATGCCCCTGCTCGCCAGGGAGCCGGCGTCCGGCAACTTCGTCCCGCTCAAGATCGGAGTTCCGTGGACTTCACAGCTGCTTCCTCGCCACCAGCGTCAGCGCCCCTGTACCTGGCGTAGCCCCAGTAGGCCGCGCACGCTCCCTCAGACGAGACCATGGGTGCGCCGAGCGGGTTCTCGGGCGTGCATGTCGTCCCGAATGCGGCGCATTCGATCGGCTTGATTCTTCCGCGCAGGACATCGCCCGCACGGCACTCTTCCGGTTCGGTCGCCCGAATTTCCTGCAGGTCGAACTTCTTCTCGGCGTCCCAGGCGGCGAAATCGTCGCGTAATCCGAGACCGCTCATCGGGATCTCTCCGATGCCGCGCCACTGGCGGTCAACCAGCTCGAACACCTTGCTCACGATGTCGCGCGCCGGCCTATTCCCATCGCGGCGCACGGACCTGGCGTACTGGTTCTCGACCTCGCTGCGTCCTTCCTCGAGTTGCCTGATCGCCATCCAGATGCCTTCCAGGATGTCCACTGGCTCGAATCCCGTGACCACGATCGGGACCCGGTAGCTTTCGGCGATCGGCTCGTATTCCTCCCACCCCATCACCGTGCATACATGTCCGGCAGCGAGAAATCCTTGTACGCGATTGTCGGACGACTCGAGTATCGCGGTCATCGCCGGCGGCACCGTCACATGCGACACCAGCACGCTGAAGTTCCCGATTCCCAGTTCCCTCGCCTGCCACACGGCCATCGCATTCGCCGGAGCCGTGGTCTCGAATCCCACCGCGAAGAACACGACCTCCCGGTCGGGATGGGCCCGGGCCAGCTCCAGCGCGTCGAGTGGTGAGTACACGACCTGCACCTCTCCGCCCCGTGCCCGGACCTGGAACAGGTCGCACTCGCTCCCGGGAACCCTGAGCATGTCCCCGAACGAGGTGAAGATCACGTCGGGCCGGCCGGCGAGGTGAAGCGCCCGATCGATCTGCTCCAGCGGGGTGACGCACACCGGGCATCCAGGCCCGTGGATCATCTCCACCGCGTCGCCGAGCACATCCAGGATCCCCTGCTTGACGATCGTGTGAGTCTGTCCGCCGCACACCTCCATCAACGTCCAGCGGCGTGTCGAAAGCGTTCGAATCCGCTTCACGAGCGCCGTGGCGAGCTCAGGATCCCTATACTCGCTCAGGAACTTCACGGGGTATTCCCACCAGAGCGATTCCGACCGGCACCGGGGTCCGGTGCCTCGAGTCCGGCAAGGCTCTGCTCGGCCACCTCCTTCATCCACTCGAGCTCGTCCAGTTCGCTCAGTTCCTCCAGGAGCTTGAACGTGCGCCGGGCCTCTTCCTCGTCGACCCTGGAGATGGCGAATCCAACGTGCACGATAACGTAGTCACCCGGCTCGACCTCTTCTGCCACGTAAGCCAGGCAGACCTCCCTGCGGACCCCGCCAAACTCCACCATTCCCATGGGGAGCCCATCGCTCCCATATACTTCCGTAACTTTACCGGGAATCCCGAGACACATGCATTACCTCCCCAGCTCGTCAGCCAGGCGCGCCGCAGCCACCACTGCCTGGCCGTAACTGATTCCTCCGTCGTTGGGTCCGAGTCGCTGCGGCAGGAGGACGGTCAGGCCCCGCTCCTCGAGCCCCTTCTTTACGATCGCCACGAGAAGGCTGTTCTGGAAGACTCCCCCCCCCAGCGCGACCTTCCCGACGTCCAGCTCACGGCACGCACCGGCAGCGAGGTCCACCGTAGTGCGTCCAACGGCCAGGTGGAACGCGGCTGCCAGAAGACCCATCTCCACACCAGCCATCGAACGCGCGCCGAGGTCCGCCAGCAGAGGCAGAGGATCCATTACCACCGGCCCCTCGTCCGGAGACGGGGCGGGAAAC
Organism: Gemmatimonadota bacterium; assembly: GCA_039585915.1. Classification (GTDB taxonomy): domain Bacteria; phylum Gemmatimonadota; class Gemmatimonadetes; order Palauibacterales; family Palauibacteraceae; genus Carthagonibacter. Next base: position 25,566 of record JBDGUZ010000039.1, on the reverse strand, counting down.
TCAAGGTCCGGCAGCGCGGCCCGCACAGATTCCGAAGCGATCAGCTCTCCTGGATCCCCGACTCCTGGTCCGAGCTCCAACATACACCGAGACGCCAGCGCCTCGAGCTCCATGGCCGCCTGACCTTCGTACGAGGCGACCTGGCGCACGCCCAGGATCGCGGCCGCGGCGTCGAACAACCGGCCCATCGAGGAGGCGAGCGGGGAATTTACCCGGCGCTCTATCTGGGCATCCGCGAGGCTCTTCTCCTGTGCCGGCACACCGCAGAACGCTGCCGAGAAAGTCTCCTCACGAGCCGCGTCGAGAGAAGCATAGCCTGCCGCGACACGCCAGGGCCTGCGCGCCGCCAGGTCTCCGCCCGGCATCGGTGCGTAGCGCAGGTGGGCCAGCCGACGATAACCCTTCAGGTCCGCGAGCAGGATCTCGGCTCCCCATGTGTTTCCGTCGTCTCCGTATCCCGTGCCGTCGTACGCGATCCCGATCACCGGATCGACCACGCCGTGTTCCCCGGCTACCGCCGCCACGTGCGCGTGGTGATGCTGGACATCGATTACCCGGGGCAGCGCCAGCTCTTCCGCAATGCGCGTCGACAGGTAGCCGGGATGCAGATCTCTCGCGACAACCGATGGCTCGATGCGGAACAGGGTCTTGAACCGCAACAGAGCCTCGCGGTAATGGGCGAGCGTCTCGAGATTCTCAAGGTCGCCCACGTGCTGGCTGACGAAGGCGCTGTCCCCTGCCACGAGACTGAATGTGTTCTTCAGATGCGGGCCGACGGCCAGGAGTGGCTCCGGCGACGCGACCGGCAGCGGGACTGGAAGAGGTGCGTAGCCGCGTGCCCGCCGCAGGAAGACGGGAGCCCCGTCCATGACACGCAGGACCGAGTCATCGTATCGGGCGACGATGTCCCGGTCGTGCATCAGGAACCCTCCCGCGACGGCAGACAGATTTCGCACCGCTTCCCCGTTCGACATACAGATCGGCAGCTCGCTCAGGTTGCCGCTCGTCATTACGAGTGGGCGTCCCACGCGCTCGAGGAGCAGCAGGTGGAGAGGCGTGTAGGCGAGCATCACTCCCACCGAGGCCAGGCCTGGGGAGACCGAGGGAGCCAGTCCCGATTCCTCCTGAGCGCGCAGGAGGACGATCGGCCTCTCCGACCCGGTGAGAACCCGCTCCTCCATCGGCCCCACGTGGCACAGCTCCTGCGCCGCGTCCAGGGCCAGCACCATGACCGCCAGAGGCTTGTCCTCGCGCACCTTCTGCGCCCTCAGCTGACGGACGGCTGCTTCGCTGGTCGCGTCGCACGCGAGGTGATAGCCTCCCAGTCCTCTTATCGCCACGACACCATGCTGAACTAGCATCCGGGCCGCCGCGTCGATTGCCTCGAGCCCGCTCTCGATCGGCACACCGTCCGGACCCGCGAGCCAGATGCGGGGTCCACAGTCCGGGCAGCTGTTCGTCTCCGAATGGAAGCGCCGGTTTGCCGGGTCGGTGTACTCGCACCGGCAGGTCGGACACTGCGGAAAGGCTCGCATGCTCGTACGAACACGGTCATACGGCATCGCGTCGATGACCGTATACCTGGGCCCGCAATCCGTACACGTAATGAACGGATACCGGTACCGGCGGTCGGACGGATCAAACAACTCGCTGCAGCAGGCTTCGCAGGTCGCGACGTCGGGCGACACGGGGAGTCGTCCGTCCGTGGCCCTGCTCTCGAGGACCCGAAAACCTTCAATGCGGCGGGGGGCAACCGGTTCCGAATCCAGACTGTCGATTCGGGCGAGCACCGGGGCCTCTGCCTGGAGGGCATCGATGAACCCGGCCAGTGCTCTGCCGGGCCCCTCGACCTCGATGAATACCTCGCCTGACTCGTTGCGGGCCGTTCCCTCCAGTCCGAACCGGACCGCCAGACGGTGCACGAACGGCCGGAAACCGACTCCCTGAACGACACCGGTCACGTGAACACGCCATGCCTGGAGATCCGCCCCCGGCGATTCGACACGCGCGGGCGCCGGTCCGGCGCCGAGCCTCGCCGGGTCCGGCTTCAAGCTCGAATCGCTCCTTCTGCCCGGGCGAGCGCCGTCAGGAACTGGTACCAGTCCTCCATTCCGTCTCCAGTCAGCGCGGACGTGAAAAAGAATCGAAGATCTGAATTGACCTCCCGGGCATAGGCGATCGCCCGGTCCATGTCAAAAGGCAGGTAGGGCAGCAGGTCGGTCTTGTTGATAACGCAGTAGTCCGAGCACTCGAACATTCGTGGATACTTGAGGGGCTTGTCCTCCCCTTCGGTAACGGAGAAGATGACGACCTTCGCGTCCTCGCCGAGGTCCCAGGAGGCGGGACACACGAGGTTGCCCACGTTTTCCACGAACAAGAGATCGGTGTATTCGAGGTCGATCTCGTCGAGCGCGGTAATAATCTGCCGGGCGTCCATGTGGCACGCACCGCCTGTGACCACCGCCTGCACCAGGCGATCCGTGCGCGCCGCGAGCCGGTCCGCGTCGTTCTGTGTCTGGACGTCGCCCGTGACGACTGCCATCCTGACGCGGGCTCCGAGGGCGTCGAGCGTGCGCTCGAGCAGGCTCGTCTTCCCCGAGCCGGGCGAAGACACGAGGTTCAGCGACGGCACCCCGTGAGCGTGCAGGCGGTCCCTGACCTGAACGGCGAGCTCGTCGTTCTTCGCCATGACCTTCTCGCGGACATCGATCCTACGAACCGTCATCGTCCTCCACCTCCACGTAAGTCACGCTGAGTTCATTGCCTTCGAGCCGGCGGATCTCGGGCTTGCCGCTCCCGAACGGAGCGCTCCCGAGCAGCGCCTCCAGGCAGAACTCGAGGTTGTCGATCTCGATTCCCGCCCGGTTCCCGACATCCAGGCCGATCGCTGTCACCCGCGCGAGGGCCTCGGCCCCCACGTGCTCTTCGGCGATTCGACACACGTCCAGCGCTATGCTGAGCTCATGCACCTGAATCGTCCTCGACCGCTCTCACTCCGTATCCCCAGGCCTTGAGTCGCCGAATGACGCACGCCACGAGGTCGTCCATCCGCGACGCCAGCACCGGGCTGAGTGAGGTCCTCATCTCCACGCTGGCCGGCTGGAGTCCAATCGCCAGTAGCTCCTCGGGAAGCGTGCCCCTCAGTTCGGCCAGTGCCAGAACCTCCTTCACGTCAATCTGATGTGGAGACAGCTTTCGGGCCAGAAAGCGCGGGATGTCCTCACGCGCCAGTTCGATGAGCGTCCCGGGCTCCTCGTCCGCGTTGATCGCGTCAATGAACAGGACCCGGTGCGCCTGCTCGACTTGGGGGAGCAGGTTCAGTCCCCAGGTGCCGCCGTCGAGTAGATCCAGGTGGGGCTCGAAAGTCCAACCGTTTCGAAGACGTTCGAGAGCTGCGATTCCGAGACCGTCGTCACCCATGAGGGGGTTACCCACACCGATGACGACGGTCTCAAGAATCGGTACTTCACTCATCCTCGAAGCTGAGGTCGGTGCGGACGAAGCGTCCGCCGCTGAAGATGGAGGACATCTCGCCTTCACGGTCCATTACATCGGCCCGGAAAGCGAGGTAGATGTGAAGTGGGATGAACGTGATCAGGATCCATGTCAGCGCGTGGTGCACGAAGCGCGCAACCTGGATCCCTCCGAACAGCGGCCCCACCCAGGAGAACATCATGTGGAAGAACCCGCCGGGATTCGAAAGCCCGTACATGGCAAAACCGGTCAGGATCTGGACGATGACCACCAGGTAGATCGCGGTGTAGCTGAGCTGCTGCAGCGGGTGGTGTCCCAGGTAGTGCGGCATTGTTTCCTGGCGCACGAGGAAATAGTACTTCAGCATCTTCCACAGATTCTTCCAGTTCTTCTTCTTAACCGGAAGCAGGGCGTTCCAGCGCGCCCACTTGTTCCCCGCGAACAGCCAGTAGACCCGCAGGATCGCCGCCGCAACGATGAGCCCCGCGGCCGTGAAGTGGAGGAAGCGCGCCCATCCCATGAGGAAGTGGCTGCTCGCCTCACCCCAGCTGGCGAAATAAGGAGCCCCGATGTAGAAGCCCGTCACGATGAGCACGACGACCGTGATTGCGGAAACCCAGTGGGTGACGCGGAGCGGCCAACGCCAGAGATACACCCACCTGTATTCGGGAAGTCCCGAAGGGTGCGGATCGTGTGTGGCGTCCGCTACCTCTTCTGGAATGATCGCGCTCCTGTTGGCCGGCTGAACGACCGGCTGCCTGTCGTCGCTCATCGCACCTTCACCTCGGTCACGGGCTCGCCGTTCGCATCGAGAACGTGCACCCCGCAGGCCATACACGGATCGAACGAGTGGATCGTACGCAGGATCTCGATCGGCCGCTCGGGATCGACCAGCGGGTGATTGTCGGTCAGCGATGCCTCGTACGGACCCATCTGTCCCTCGCCATCCCGCGGGGAGCAGTTCCATGTGCTCGGCACCACGCACTGGTAGCGCGAGATCTCGCTGTCCTTGATCTCGACCCAGTGGCCGAGATTCCCGCGCGGCGCGTCCTGGTACCCGTAACCCCGGGCCGTGGCCGGCCAGGTGCTCGGGTCCCAACGCTCCCCGTTGAAAGTCGCCGTATCACCACCCTTGATCCGGCCGACCAGGTCGTCGAACCACTTCTCCATCCGGCGCGCCAGAAGGACCGTTTCGATGCCCCGTGCGGCCGTTCGACCCAGGGTCGAGAACAGGGCCTCGGGACCCACTTCCAGTCGGCCGAGCACTTCTCCGACGAGTTCCTGTGCACCCTCGTGTCCGGATCCGTAAGCGACGAGCATGCGCGCCAGCGGACCTACCTCCATCGGCATCCCGTCATAGCGCGGGGCCTTCATCCAGGTGTACTTGTCCTCCTCCTGGAGGTACTCCCACGGCGTCGGAGGGCCGGAGTACTTCGGCTTGGTCTCACCCTCGTACGGGTGCAGACCCGTCTGATCTCCCGCTTCGTACTCGTACCACGAGTGGGTGATGTACTCCTTGATCAGTTGCTGATCGTAGGGAAGTACTTCGCCGATGTTCTTGCCGAGAATGATCCCCTGCGGCAAGTAGTACGAGTCGATGTTCCGGATGTCGTCCTCGGGGAACTCGCCGCATGCCATGAAATTGCCGACGCCGCCCCCGATGGCGCCCCATTCCTTGTAGAAGCCGGCGATCGCGATCAGATCCGGCCAGTAGACCTCTTCGACGAACCGACGCGCCCTCCGGATCATGCCCAGGATATCGGTCAGGCGTTCGGCGTTGATCGTGGCTGTACTCTCGAGGTTGATAGCCGAGGCCATACCCCCGACCAGGAAGTTGGGGTGAGGGTTCTTCCCCCCGAAGATCGTGTGTACGCGGATCACGTCACGCTGCCAGTCCAGCGCTTCCAGGTAGTGGGCGACTCCCAGCAGATTGACCTCGGGCGGTAACTTGTATGCCGGATGGCCCCAGTAACCGTTGGAGAATATCCCGAGCTGCCCGCCCTCCACGAACCTCCGGATCCGGTCCTGCACCTCGGCGAAGTATGTCGCCGAGTTGTTCGGCCACGGAGAGATCGAGCGGGCGATCTGCGACGTCCCCGCTGGATCGGCCGACAGCGCGCTCACGACATCCACCCAATCCAGCGCGTGCAGGTGATAGAAGTGGATCACGTGGTCCTGAATGAACTGCATCCCGAGGACCATGTTGCGGATAATGTTTGCATTAGCGGGAATGCGGATATCGAGGGCATCTTCCACGGCCCGCAGCGACGCGATCGCGTGCACGACGGTGCACACGCCGCAGATCCGCTGCGTGAAGGCCCACGCGTCACGTGGATCCCTCCCTTCCATGATGATCTCGATCCCGCGGAACTGAGTCGAGGACGCCCAGGCATCTGCGATCCGTCCGTCCTCGGCCTGGACTTCGATACGCAGATGTCCCTCGATCCGGCTGATCGGATCGACGACTACCTTAGTCCTGGCCACGGTCCACCTCCGCTTCCTGTGAGGGATGGGACACCACCGGCAATTTCTTGCGCTGCCGAGCTCGGTGTACGCCGGTCGCCACCGCGTGCGCGGCGACGCCCGCAGTCACGCCAACCGCCAGCGCGCCGCCAAACACGTCCACCTTGCGCTCCACGCCGAAGCCCGCGACCTGCGGCAGCCTCTCGTAGAACGGGGTCATGGTATCCCAGAATCCGCGCTCCGTGCATCCGATGCAGGGGTGACCTGCCCCGATCGGCCAGCTCGTCCTTACGTTCCACTGGATGATCGGACAGGGCGAGAAACTCGCCGGTCCCTTGCAGCCCACCCGATACAGGCACCAGCCCCTTCGTGCCGCGTCGTCGTCGAACTCCTCCACGTACTGCCCGGCGTCGAAATGCGCTCGCCTCGAACACTGATCGTGGATCCGCTTCCCGTACGCGAACAGGGGGCGGCCATCGATGTCGAGCTGCGGTACACGTCCGAATGTCAGGAAGTGGACGATGGTCGCCGTCACCACATCTGAGATCGGAGGACATCCGGCGATATTCACCACCGGCTTGTCACGGATGATGTCCGCCACCCCGACCGCACCGGTCGGGTTCGGATTCGCAGCCTGGATGTTGCCCCAGTGCGCGCACGCTCCGACGGCGATCACCGCGGCGGCGCCGGCTGCTGCCTCCTCCAGGATTTCCTTCGCTGTGCGCCCGCCGATCGTCGTGTAAATCCCGTCGTCCTTCAGGGGCACCGAGCCCGTCACGACCAGGATATACTGCCCGGCGTTCGCCTCCATCGCGGTCTGCATCGCCGCTTCCGCGGCATCTCCCGCGGCGGCCATCAACGTGTGGTTGTAGTCCAGCGAGATCGTGTCCAGAACGAGGTCACCGATCGAGGGCTCCGAGGTGCGAATCACGCTCTCGACGCACCCGGTGCACTCCTGGAGCTGGATCCAGATGACGCTGGGTCTGCTCACCTGGGCCAGGGCCTCAGCCATGCGGGGGGTGACGACCGACGCTAGTCCGAGCATGGCCGTGAGCTTCCCGCACAGGTCGAGAAACTCACGCCGGCTCACTCCCCGGGCCTCGAGATGCTCGCCCAGGGTCTGGTCGGTCGTCCATGGGTGGGATGTGGGTGCCAGCATGCATCACCTCCGATGGACCGTTCACGTAGTGGCACGCGCCACTAACGACGCGCCACGACAGCGGGACCCGGCGACTCAGGGATGCATGGAAAGCCGGGTCTATATGACCACGTCGCGCGGCACGCGACGCCGATCTATCGGAAATTGTCTCGGAATCGCCCTACGTTGGCGTGATCTGAGCCACGCAGGGGGACATTTCGTTCGGGGCAAAGAGCGTGCCCGACTCACTTTCGGCTACCGATGACGGATGAGAGCTTTGTCCTAGCCGTCTGCGGGTATCCGGGCCCTCAGATCCGAACGTCGTGACTCGTGTCACGCTCGCCCGATGTGGGTCAGTCTGTCGGGTGACGGACAGCGACCCGAGACTATTCCTCAATTCCAGCCAGCTTCAACAGAAAAGCGTACTCCATCGACGTCTCCTTGAACCGCCTGAACCTGCCGGACTGTCCGCCATGCCCAGCATCCATGTTCACATGCAGAAGAATCTGCTCGGAACCCGTGTTCCGGTCCCGCAACCTGGCGACCCATTTCGCCGGCTCCCAGTACTGTACCTGCGAGTCGTGCAGCCCCGTGGTGACCAGCAATGCGGGGTAATCCGCTTCCAGCACGTTGTCGTACGGGGAATAGGACAGCATGTAGTCGAAGTACACCCGGTCGTTCGGGTCACCCCATTCGTCATACTCCGAAGTCGTCAGCGGAATCGTCGGATCGAGCATCGTCGTCACGACATCGACGAACGGGACGGCGGCGATCACACCTCTCCACAAATCGGGCCGGTCGTTCACGATCGCGCCCATCAGGAGGCCACCCGCGCTGCCGCCCATCGCGAACAGGCGGTCTGGATCCGCCCTGCCCGACTCGACCAAGTACTCCGCACAATCGATGAAGTCGTTGAACGTATTCTTCTTGTGAAGCAGCTTTCCGTCCTCGTACCAGCGGCGCCCCAGCTCCTCGCCACCCCGCACGTGGGCTATCGCGTATACAAATGCACGGTCCAGCAAGCTGAGTCGAGCGCTGCTGAAGAATGGATTCATGCTGGCGCCGTACGAGCCGTATCCATACAGGAGCAGTGGCCGGGTGGCGAGATCGCCACCCGTGTCCCGGCGGTAGACGAGCGAGACCGGAACTCGTTCTCCATCCCTTGCAGTGGCATACACACGCTCGGTGACGTAGTCGGACGGCTCGAACTCGCCGATCACACGGTCCCGCTTTCGCAGTATCCGCTGGCTGGTGTCGCGCTCGTAGTCGTACACCGAGGACGGTGTCGTCATCGACGAATAGCCGAACCGCACGTATGGAGAGTCGAGTTCGAGGTTGGTGCTGAGCCACGCCACGTAAGCCGTTTCATCAAACTCGATCTCGTGGTCCGGACGGCCTGACAGGTCGAGCACACGCAGATGCACCAGCCCGTCGCGTCGTTCCTGCACCACGATTCTGTCCGAGAACAGTTCGAAGTCCTCCAGCAGGACGTCGTCCCGCGCCGGGATCAGCTCCTCCCACAACTCGGGCCTCGGGTCGGAGATCGGGGCCCGAACGAGCCGGAAGTTCTTTGCTTCGAGATTCGTCTTGAACAGCCAGCTGTCGCCGTCATGCTCTACGGAATACTCGTGATCCCGCTGGCGCGGCAGGATGACCCGGAACTCGCCTGACGGCGTGTCGGCGTCCAGGTAGCGATACTCGGTGGCCAGCGTATGGCTCGAGCCGATCAGCAGGAAACGACCGGACTTCGACCGTGTGATCCAGCTGGAGAACGTCTCATCCAACTCTTCGAATACGAGCACGTCCTCGGAGGGATCGGTTCCGAGGACATGTCTGTACACCTGGTACCAGCGAAGCGTCTCCGGGTCCTGCTTCGTGTAGAACATCGTCCGGGAGTCGTTGGCCCACGTCATGACAGGCGTGACTGAGCGGATCTCATCCTGCAGCCACTCGCCGCTCTGCAGGTCCCGGAAGCGTATCGTGTAAAATCTCCGTCCGAGGGTGTCCTCGGCGACGGCGAGGGTCCTGCCGTCAGGGCTCACACCGAGCGGGCTCACTCTCGCGGCGTAATAGGCATGCCCTTCGGCCCTCTTGTTTCCGTCCAGCAGCACCTGGGGGGTGCCGTCGGGTGAGCCCTGAATCCGTACGTGGACCGGATATTCGTTCTCCGCCTCGTAGCGACTCTGGTACCACCAGCCCGCGAAGGGAACCGGTGCGGAGTCGTCGTCGGGCGGGATCCTGCCCACGATCTCGTCATAAAGTCGGGCCTGCATCTCCTCCGTCCCGGCCATCCGGACGTCCGTCCAGGCGTTCTCTGCTTCGAGGTGCGCGAGTACCGCCGGGTCCTCGCGATCCCTCAGCCAGTAGTACTCGTCGACGCGCGTGACCCCATGGGTCGTGAGATCGACGGGCCTGCGCTCCGGGCGCGGGGCCTCCTGCGCTTCGGCGGCCGGTTTCGAGGTCATCAGAAAAGCTCCAGTCAGCAGCATGAACACACAGATATCTCGTCTCATCGTCCCACTCCTCAGCAGATCGGTCGGCAGGCGGCGCCGTTCGGACAGTCGCTCCTTCCAGTCCGCCCGGCCAGCGGGCAAGATACACGTTCGGCATATCGAACAGCACGGGTTGCCCCGGGCGAGTCGGCAAGCCAGCATCCGGTCGAACCTGTTCCCGTCCGGAGGCAACGAAATGAAGCAGCATACGACCCGTCGGATTCCTCTTACGCTGGCATTCGCTCTCCTGCTGTTCCCGGCAGTTTCGCCGGCGCAGGACGTCATGACTCCCGAGCGCCTGTGGGAGATCAAGCGGATTTCGTCTCCTGCGGTCTCGCCCGATGGTCAATCGTTCGTCTAAACAAGGGAAATACCGACCTGTGGCTGAGACCCGTTGCGGGAGGAGCGCCCCGGCGCCTGACGGATCTCGACGGTTCCGAGAGCGGCGCCGCCTGGAGGCCGGACGGTCAATGGATCGGATTTCTCGCGAGCACGGAGGGTGGCCGACAGTGGCACGAGGTCAGGCCGGACGGCGGCGACATCCGACAGGTGACCACCGTGCCCGGCGGGATTTCGAACGTCCAGTACTCGCCGGACGGCGGGCGAATGTCGTTCACGGCACCCGTGAAGCTCGACCTGACCACAGTCGAATTGTATCCGGATCTTCCGCAGGCGGAAGCACGGATCGCGGATGACCTGATGTACAGGCACTGGGACTCGTGGCATGAGTACGATTTCAGCCACCTGTTCGTGGCACCCTACGAAGACGGCTCGATCGGCGAACCGCGTGACCTGATGCCCGGCGAGCGGATCGATACGCCATTGTCTCCGTTTGGGGGCGGCGAACAGATCGCGTGGAGCCCTGACGGGCAGAGGATCGTATACACGGCGAAGACTGTTTCTGGTGTCGAGTACGCACGGAGCACCAATTCGGACCTGTTCATGGTGGACCTCGCGACTGGCTCCACCACCAATCTCACCGAAGGGATGCAGGGCTATGACGTCGAGCCCTCGTTTTCCCCCGACGGACGCAGCCTCGCGTGGCTGAGCATGGCGCGGGACGGCTACGAGGCGGACCTGAACCGCCTGTTCGTACTCGACTTCGACACCGGTCAGCGGCACAACCTGTCCGAGGACTACGACGACGAAGTGCATGGGCCGGTCTGGTCGAGCGATGGCTCCACGATCTGGGTGACGGGTGACACGCAGGGGACGGTGCAGATCTTCGCAGCCGGCCCGGCCGGACGGGGTTTCGAGCGCGTGACACAAGGAGTGTTCGATTACACGTCGCTCGCTGTCGCTACACACGGGGACCGTGACGTATTGCTCGCGACACGCCGGTCGATGTCTGCGCCGGTCGACATCTACCGGGTGGACCCGGCCGACGGCAGCGCCGTGGCGATCACCGACGAGAATCAGGAACTGCTCGCCGGAATCTCGCTGGGCCGGGTCGAGCAGCGAATGATCGAAGCGACGGACGGCGAACAGATTTTGACCTGGGTCATCTATCCACCAGACTTCGACCCAGAGCGTCGTTGGCCCGTATTGCTGTACGCGAAAGGCGGACCGCAGGGCCCGATGAGTCAGTCCTTCTCCTACCGGTGGAATTTTCAGCTCATGGCGGCCAACGGCTATGTCGTCGTGGCACCGAACCGTCGTGGCACTGCCGGTTTCGGGCAGGCGTGGGAGGAGCAGATTTCGGGCGACTGGGGAGGCCAGGCGATGGACGATCTTCTGAGCGCGATCGACCAGATCGCTGCCGAGCCGTGGGCGGACGAGGAACGACTGGGAGCGATCGGCGCGAGCTACGGCGGCTACTCGGTGTTCTGGCTGGCGGGCAATCACGAAAAGCGATTCAAGACATTCATCGCCCATGCCGGGGTGTTCAACCTGGAGTCAATGTACGGCGCCACGGAAGAGCTGTTCTTCGTGGACTTCGACCTGGGTGGAGCGTACTGGGAGACTCCGCGACCGACGAGTTACGACGAGTTCTCGCCGCACCGGTTCGTGGCGAACTGGGACACGCCGATTCTGATCATTCATGGACAGCAGGACTTCCGGGTCCCCGTGACGGAAGGAATGCAGGCATTCACTGCGGCTCGTCTCAAGGGGCTCGACGCACGGTTCCTGTACTTCCCCAACGAAGGTCACTGGATCCTGTCGCCGCAGAATGGACTCCTGTGGCAGCGCGTGTTCTTTGACTGGCTGGGCCGGACTCTGAAGCCGGCGGCCTGACCGCTCCTGCGGGCAGGGGTGGCCCCGGCCTCCGCGGGCGTCCCTGCTCGAGTCTGCTCAGGGATATTTCACGGCCGACAGGTCCGCCCGGCCGATCGTGCCGGCGTCGGTGCCGAACCAGAGCTCGCCCCTGCCCTCGTCGTAATGCATGTGGCGAACCGAACCCGCACCACTCGGAATCTCGGTGATGGAGAAGAATCGCTCACGCGTCGGATCGAAGCCTACCAGCCGGTTGGGGTTCGGCCCGGTCTCCGCAAACCACAGGAAGTCCTGTTCATCCACCGCCATTCCGTACGGCCGGGCCTCCGAGCCACCGGGCGTCCGCCACTCGCGCACCGACCCGTCATCCGGATCCAGCCGACCCAGCATCCCGCCGGCGTAGTCCACGTACCAGACGACGCCGTCCGATGTGAGCATGAGTCGCCTCGGGCGTGTCTCAGGTCGGGGAAGTTCGTATTCCCTGAGTTCCAGGGTCGCGGGGTCGATCGTCCCGATCTTCCCACCGGCGAACTCCGTGAACCAGGGTCTTCCGTCGTCGGCGACGACGATGCCGTACGGGCGGCTCGCTGGTGTCGGAACCGGGATCAGTTCGACTCGCCTCGGCTGGCCGGCCGGCGCCAGGCGTCCGACGAAGTTCCCGTTCTGCACGGAAAACCAAAGCGTTCCGTCCGGAGCGAATACGAGCGTATGCGGATCTCGCGCCGCCGGGTCAGGCATCCCAATCCGGGCCTTGAGACCCTCGATCGGGTCGTACACCTGCAACTCGGCCGTACGGTTCCCGGCGATCCAGATCGACCCGTCATTCGCCACGACCAGGTTGTGGGGCCCCGTTCCCTCGGGCAGGTCCCGGCGGGCGAACGTGCCCGTGGCCGGGTCGAGTCGCGCCATGTAGTCCCCCGTCTGGCCTACGAACCACACGCCGCCGGCAATGTCCGTGAACGGATCCCGCGGCCGCGTGTCCGGCCACGGAACCGTCCATTCCTGTATCGGGACCGGCGAGACTATCTGCGCGAGCGCATCGCGACCGACGAGCGCGATTAAAAACATCCCAGCCAGATTCACGGAGATCCGTGCCGCGCGCCACGAAAGGGAGAACGCCATCGTTGTGATTCCTTTTCCTGCGCATGGAGAGCCGATGAGTAACCGAACTCGATCAGCATACTTTGCAGCGGGATGGAGGATCCCCTTCATTACTCGTATCGCAAAGCCTGAATCGGGTCGGTCCGGGCTGCCCGGTGCGCCGGCAGGAGGCTGGCCAGTATCGTCACGAGCAGCAGGACTCCACCGACGACCAGGTACGTCACCGGGTCCGTGCTCGGAATCCCCGGAAACAGGCCCGACACGGCCCGGGTCAGAGCCAGCGATGCCAGAGCGCCCACCGTCAGGCCGAGGACCGCCAGCGCCACACCCCGCCGGACGACGCGGGCTACAATGTGCGGTCGCCCGGCGCCGAATGCCATCATCACACCGATCTCCCGGGTCCGCTGGCGAGCGATGGCCGACACGACACCATACAGTCCGATACCCGCCAACAGCAGAGCCATGGCGGCGAAGATCCCCAGCAGAATGGAGACGAAGCGCTGTGCCGCCGTCGCGTCCCGCACGTAGCTCTCCATCGTGCGAATCCCGGACACCGGCAGGTCCGAGTCGAATCCGGCGACGACCTCCCGGATCGGGGTCGCCAGCTTCTTCGGCTCTCTGCTGCTTCGTACCAGCATCGTCATCGAGAAGAAGGCGTTCTGTGCGCTGTACGGAAAGTACAGAGTCTCCCGCCCTTCGACCGCCGGGCCTGCCGACACGATGTCGTCCACGACACCAACGACTTTCCACTCCTGGATCCGTCCGCCCAGCAACGCTTCCACCACGCGCCCGATCGGATCCTCTCCAGGCCAGGAGCGGGCAGCCAGGGCTCGATCCACGACTACAACCTGGCGGGCCTTCTTCTCGTCTTCCGGGGTCAGCAGGCGACCGGACAGGAGACGTGCGCCGATCGCCTCGAAATAGCCCGGAGTGACGAACCTGTAGTCCGCCTCCCCGGCGCGGGAGGCACCATCCGCGTCCAGTGGTACCTGGTACGGGGACGTCCAGAACTGTCCGCCAAGCGGCAGCACTTGTGTGGAGCCGACGGCCTTTACCCCCGACAGAGCCTCCACCTCCTTCTCGATTCTCGCCAGCACCGAAGCGCGCTTTTCCACCTCGTCATACGGGATCTGCGGCAGCGACAGCCGGTATGTGAGAACACCCTGCGACTCGAACCCGAGATCTACGGCCTCAAGCGACTGCACACTGCGATACATCAGGCCGGCGCCGACCAGCAGAACCATCGCCAGCGCCACCTCCGCGACCACGATCGTGTGCCTCAGACGTCTCTGCCTCGGGTCGGATGCACAGGCCCCACGATCCTTGAGCGAGGAGTTCAGGTCCGGGCGCGAGGCATTGATCGCGGGGATGATTCCAAATATCAGGGCGGCCACGACGGTGGTGGCGGCGGTGAACAGCAGGACCGGTCCGTCGATCGGCACGGTCTCGAGTCTCGGAAGGCCTGTCGGCCTCAGGGCGAGCAGCAGATCGATTGCCCAGCGAGCGAGCAACAGTCCCGCGAGTCCTCCGATCACGGCCAGCAACGCCGCCTCGGTGAGGAACTGACGGACGATTCGCCGGCGCCCGCCTCCCACGGCGGCCCGGATCGAGATCTCACGTTCCCTCGCCGCGGCCTGGACGAGAAGCAGATTCGCCGTATTTGCACATGCGATCAGGAGTACCAGCAGCACGGCCCCGAACAGTGCCAGGAGCACGGGCCTGACGTGAGCCACGATGTCAGCGTGCATCGGCTTCACGTCAACCGAAATGTCTCCGGCCTGGTAATAGTCGAAGTTCTCCTGTTGCCACTGGCTCACAGTCGCCGCCTGCGCACGGGCCTCGGCCAGCGTCGCTCCCGGAGCGAGTCGTGCCAGGACCCGGCGATTCGCGTTGGGGCTGCTCCTCGGGATAATTGAATACGGGATCAGGTCGGCGGTCCACATGTCGATCGCCGTCGGGATTCCCGCGTTGGCCGGCATCAGCAGCCGGAATTCCTCTGGCATCACCCCGATCACGCGACTGGGAGCCCCGTTCAGGACGACCTTCTGTCCGACGACGTCCGGATCTGAACCGAACCTGCGTTTCCACAGGCCGTAGCTGAGAACGACGGACGGCATCATCCCGTCGTCGAAGATCGCGCCGTCCGGGGCGACGTGGTTCTCTGTAACCTTGCCGGACTCTCTGGACGGAGCCGGTTTCGGGTCGGGCTTCGACGCGGGCTCCTTAACCTTCTTCTCCTCCAGGCGTTTCGGTGCATCGTAACCGGACTTTCGGCTCCGACCTTCGAACCCATCCGACGGAAGGAACGTACGTCCCAGCTCGGCCTGCACTCCCAGGAGATCGAAGAAGTTCGATGACACCGTGGCTACCCGCACGACTTCGGGCGGCCCGCCGCCCGTGAGATTGAATTCGAAAGTCCGGTCCGTAGCAGCGACCGCGGAGAGGGCAGGCATCCGTTCCCGGAAATCGATGATGTCTGCAGCTGGAAGCGGGGCGTCCGACCAGCCCAGACTTCCGATGTGGTGCCGAAGGAGAACCAGTCGGTCGGGCTCCGCATACGGCAGCGGCCGCACCAGGACCGAGTTGATCACGCTGAACACAGCCGTGTTCGCGCCGATGCCGATCGCGAGCGTGAGGACTGCTACTGCAAAGAAGCCGGGGTGCTTGAGAAGAAACCGCATCCCGAATCGGACGTCCTGGACCAGTCGTGTCATTCCCGCCCCCACTTGCCGTTCCTGGATCCGCATTCGCTCAAGCGACTCCGCACGCGGGTATGAAGGGCACGGGTCGTGCCACGCAGCCGCGCACGTGGAACTCTCGCCAATCGAAGACGTTGCGTCAATTCAGCCGACCGGACCATCCAGGCGGACGTGTCCGATTCTGGAACTCCGTGTCACGCAACCGGACGGCTCAGACAGTCTCGCGCAGCGGCGCCGAAATATCGCCCGGGATCGCGTCGGCCAGTCGCTCGAACGTCGGGTACGAGACCTCGATGGCCGAATGGTGGTCGCCCGCGTGAAACGCGACTCGCTCGGACTCTCTGAGTTCCTCGTCCACGAACGTGAGTTGACCGTAGAGCTTTCCGAACGGGGGCATCGCACCCATGTCACAATCCGGAAACAGCCTGGCCATCTCGCCCTCTGTCGCCAGCTGCGCCGTCTCCGCTCCGGTCATCGCGCGGAGCTTGTCGAGGTCCAGTCGGCGCGTCGCGGGAATCGCACAGATCGCCGGCCGTCCGTCCAGCAGCACCTCGACGGTCTTGGCCCACTGCCGACCCGGAATGTGGCTGGCCGCGGCCTCTTCCTGCGCCGTGAATGCAACCGGGTGATCGATGATCTCGTACTCGACCCCCTGCTCTTCGAAGTACTGTTCGATCCTTGCGGCGATCGTCATACCCTGCCTCCTTCGGCTGCCTGCTATTCGCGACCCGCGTGGAGCGAAGCCGCACCTGAGGCGATTCTCTCGAGCGCCTCTCCCGCCGCGACCGGCGCCGTATGTTCGGCCACCCGTTCCCCGAGCGCCTCGAGGACAGGCCGCAATTCCGCCCGCAGTCGCGCGCAATAGTGATCGTGGAGAACGTGGTGCGCGGCCTGCCGGAACCACAGCGAGTCCGAGTGCCTGGTAATCCCCTTGAGCAGCGGAGCGAGACCATCGCACTTCAGCGCGATCAGCGCCTCGGCTGCGAGCCATCGTACGCCGAACTCCGTATCGTCGAGCGCATCGACCAGGGCGGAGGCCGCCAGGGGACTCGCGATGTAGAGCAGCGCCTCCGCCGCTTCGGTACGCATCACCGGGCTTTCGTCGGCCAACGCATCCACGAGGAAAACGACGGCGCGATCTCCCTGGCGCACCAGGCAGCGACGGGCCTGTTTGCGTGCCAGGCCTTCTTCACTGGCCAGCGCCGCGACGAGCGCGGTCACGTCGTCATCGCACAGCTTCATAGTCGGGGTCATCGCTGCGGAGCCGTCTGTCATGCTTCCTCCGCTGGGCCGGGAACCGCCTGGAGGGAGCGGCGATTCTCCTACTTGATACGAGCCTTCCGCGCACGTACGGTACTGTGTGAAATCTACGGCCGGAGGGTGAGCGGCGCACCCTGCCAGGGGCCGTCCGGGGCGCCGTCAGTGGAGTCAAACAGAAATGCAAGAGTTCGACGTAGGAACTGTAGTTGATCAGTCTGTAGACGTACTCGCGACCTGGGGTCTGAAAGTGCTCGGCGCGCTCGCGGTACTCCTGATCGGACGCATGGTCGCGGGCTGGGTACGGAAGTTCACCCGCCGGTTCCTCAAGCGAGCGGGCGTCGACGAAACGGTAGCTCCGTTCCTGTCCGGACTCGTCTACGCGCTCGTGCTCGTGTTCGTGCTGCTGGCCGTGCTCGGCCTGTTCGGAATTCCGACTACCTCGATCATCGCCGTGCTCGGTGCCGCTTCGCTGGCCGTCGGCCTCGCGCTGCAGGGAACGCTGGCGAACTTCGCATCGGGCGTGATGCTGCTCCTGTTCCGCCCGTTCCATGTCGATGATTTCATCGAGGTCGCTGGCCAGACCGGAACGGTGGAGGCGATCGGAGTCTTCGCGACCACGCTCAACACCATCGACAACGTCCAGGTCACGATTCCGAATGGAAAGGTGTACGGCGAATCGATCAAGAACTACTCCGCCAACGAGAACCGACGGATCGATCTCGTTGCCGGCGTGGCCTACGACGACGACCTGCAGGTCGCCAAGAACGCGCTGATGGGAATCCTGGAGGCGGACGACAGAGTGCTGGACGATCCCGCGCCGACGGTAGCCGTGAGCGAGCTGGGTGATTCTTCCGTGAATTTCGTCGTCCGGCCGTGGTGCAGGTCCGAAGACTACTGGGACCTGCGATTCGACCTCATACGGAAGATCAAGGAGACCCTGGAAGACGCCGGCTGCTCCATTCCGTTCCCGCAGCAGGACATGCACGTGATCAAGGTGCCAGAAGACCTAAGGGAGAAGCTGTCGGCCTCCTGATCCGAATTGGAGGAGTTTCGCGATTCGACGAGCCTGCGTATAGTTTCCCGGTTGTCCGGAGCGCCCATCTTTCCGAGGAGTCAGGATATGGCGAAGCACAATTTTCTTGTCGAAAAGTACCAGATTACACTCGGCGATCATTCGTCCACCTGGGGCGGTGTGACGGTAACCGCGCGCGGGATCGTCGCCTGTTTCGGTGAGCACCTGCGCGTCCTGTTTTACTTCCTGCCCGCAGGAGCGGCGCTTCCCGATGCGATGTGGAACGAGGATGCGAGAGTCGCTGTCACGTTCCTGCCGATCTCGGACATGGCCCCGTTCGTGGATGTGCTCCGTAACGAGAAGCCGATTTATGGCAACATCGACACGGACGCTCCCGGCGAGAGCTACATCAGCACGCTCCACGAGCCCGTTGGTGAAGAGGAGAAGCGCTCCTGGCGCCGCTGATCTGAGCTCCGGACGCCGCCGGATCCCGTCGCCGGGATCCGGCCTGGAAACGACGAACGGCCCGACCCCCGGTGAGGGGATCGGGCCGTTCGTCTGATAAGGCCTTGTGTCGTCGTTCGGCGTCCGGTCCCTCCCGACAGCCGCTTACTCTTTCCGCATCGTCGCGCGCGAACCGAGGTTGACCCCGTTTTGGAACGACCCTCCGAACAGACCCATAACCGGTCCGACGAGGACGAAGTCGTAGCGTTCGAATACTGCGACCGAAATTGCGTCCCCGGTGTTGACTGCACCGAGCGCTTTCGCCGTACCGGTCTGATCCGCTGCGGTAATATTGATTGAGTCCTCGGCAATGTTGTTACTCGTCAGATAATTCTTGACTGCTGATTCGACAAGGGTCACGTCGATCGGATTCTGCACCACCGCCGCCCGTGCGCCCTCCCGGGCCGCATTCACGAGACTCTGCTTGATACTGTACGCTCGCGCGAACTCGAAGATTCCCACGAGGATAAGGAGTAGCAGGGGCAGAGCCATGGCCAGCTCTACCATCGCCTGGCCGGAGTCCTGGCGCGCAAGACCGTGGCCTCGAAGCGCCACACCTCGACCGATTCTAAATCGCTTCACGACGACACCGTTCCTTCCTCAGATTCCAACATT